>NZ_CAJMYZ010000007.1:0-317768 GCF_905220155.1 Paraburkholderia sp. J7
AGCGGCCTCCGTTAGCGAGTACAAGCGTGGGCGCGAGCGCCCCGGCGCAGGCGCGCGCTGCGCGGCGGGTCGTTCGCAATGTGTGGTTGAACTGGTTCATGTCGAAGCACCGGCGTTTGGTTTATTGCGCGAACCCCTCGCGCGGCGCGTATGGCCGGCCGGACCGGCTCGGCATACGCGCGGGGGTTCGTGTACATCTCGTCTGATTCAGACCCGAAACACGCGCGCTCGCAAGTCTCGCCAGCGCGCGGCGAGTCGCGATTCCCGGCAGGGCGGCGGCGCGCTCGCGCGCTCACGCGCGCCGAGCACATCGGGATGGAGGGAGTGCTGCGTGTGCTGCAGTTGCGACAGGTGCGGCAAAAGAAGGCCGAAGTTCATACTGGTTCTCCTGGCGTCACAGGGGACGCATCGGGGAGGAAAGCCAGCAGACCCGGCAGAGCGCAATCTTTCAGCGCGCGGCGGCTCGCGTCTGCCCGCTTTCCTCAGTGCAATTCAAAAGGAAGCGGCATAACGGATAACTGTCACTGTCAGACATCGGAACTCCTTATCGTCACGGCGGCTGGCCTCGGGCGCTTGCCTCGAGCCGGTGGCCCGAACGCGAAGCGCCTGGCAGGCGCGCATGTGTCGATCCGCGCGTCGCGCAAGAGGGCGCAACGAACGAACCGTGCCGCAAGCGCGCGTCGATCAGGGCGGGCTTACGGCGCGATGTCGGCCATCCGCGACGCTCGATACGTTCGAGTCGCTGCGGCGTCGGTCGACGCTAATCAAGAGTGCACGAGGATTTACTGCTAGACGCGCACCATCTGCCTGGCTGGCAAGACGGCGGCTGAAAGAAAGGGAGCGCGGACGTCCTGCCGGTCAGGCAGCGAAACTGTTCGAAGATCGACAACTGCTACTGTCCAAGGCGTCAGCCCCTTTTGTTAAGACGGGCGAATTTTAGGCGCGCCACCTGTCCGAAGTCAACACGATTCGCGTCCGGCGTCAAATCTCGTGCCAATGTCGCCACAGCGCCGGCTGGTGGCGCGAATCGCGGCGTCAATTGCGCCATCCGTTGCGCTGCCAATCGCGTCGATCCGCTCGCCTCTCAAAAACAGGGATCGTTCACTTCACCCTCCTGCTTACTGCCTCAACCCGGCCGCAATGCGCATACCCGCCGCGCCCACATTACGCGCTTTTGCGCAATGCCTGCTGGCTGGTTTCGCCGGCACCCATGCGCTCGAGCCGCTCGCTTGCCTCGGTCAACGCCCACAGCGGCGCGCTTTGCAACTGCCGGTCGTATACCGCCACGAGCTGCGCGACCGCCTCGAAACCCGCTTCGTCCAGCTGCCAGCCGCCGCCCGTGTTGCCGCACTCGAAGCAGGCGATCAGCGCGGCATCGGCCGAGCGCACCTTTTCCGGTTCCAGAACGCCGTATCCGGCCTCCGCAATCGATTGCGCGAGCACGTGTGCATGGAGCAAGGCGCGTGCGTCGTCGCCCGTGCCGCCTCGGCGGATCGCAGCGAGCGCGAGATGCACTTGCAGTGCGAGTTCGTTGGCGACCGCGTGCGGGATCGGCAGCAGCATCGACTTGCTGCGTCGGGGGCGACCGGCTTGCGAGCGCTGCGGAAAAGGGATGGTCCTGGCCATGGAAGGGCAAGTAAGAGTCTGTTCCGTGCAATAACGGCACGCCGCGCCGAAGGTTAAGCGTCGAGGCGCAAATCGAATGTAACGATCAGTGACAGACATGCGCCGCGCATCGGCTGGCGAACGGACGGCACGTTGACCGTGGCCCCGCGGTGACAGCGCTTTAGCGCGGGCTGCCCTCGCCCCCAACCTCGCCGCCGGCCTGCCCGCGCCGCGCGGCCATGAACGCCTCGATATGGGCGATGGCCTGCTCGCACTGCTCGAGCGTCAGGAGATGAATCGACGGATTGGGCAGGTCGAAACCCAGTTCCTCCCCCAGCCAGCGGATAGCCTTGCCGCGCGCTTCGAAGGCGTTGACCTTGTCGCGCCGCATCTTCGCGGCCACCAGCGGTTCGAGCGCGTCGTGCAGGCGGCTCTTGGCGTCGCGCAGGGCGGCGTTGGCAAGCCGGCCGAGCGGCACGTTGCGCGTGCTACGCGCGGGCACGCCGATCCAGGCCTCACAGGGCGTGCAGACCCACAGCGGGCCGTGATCGTCGCGGTACGGGTAGGCTTCGTCGGCAAAGCGCGCGAGCACCGCTTTCGCGCCGCAGTAATCGCACAGTGGCTGCGGCAACGCCTTGACGGGACGGCCTACGCGCATGCGGCGCTCCTCGGGGCGATGGTCAATGAATGCATGACTTGACGGGTGGACGAGCGAAACGGTGGCTCGCTGCGAGCGGGCCCCGGAGAAAGGATAACGGCAAACACCGGCGCGCGGCATCGGCGGGACGGCGCGCCGCAGGCCGCGGCGCGCGTATGAACAGGCCCTAGTTCGCGCTCGCGGTGGCGCGTGTTTCTTCGCGTTCGAGCGAGCGCGTGTCGCGCAGGGCCGGAAAGAGCCGCATCCATAGCAGCGCAACGCAGATCGTCGCCACGCCGCCCACGAGGACGGCGCGCTGCGCACCCCACCAGCCCGCCGTGAGCCCCGATTCGAACTCGCCAAGCTGGTTCGATGTGCCGATGAAAAGCGAATTGACCGCGCTCACGCGGCCGAGCGTTTCGTTGGGCGTGCGCAACTGCACGAGCGACGTGCGCACGACCACGCTTACCACGTCCGAGGCGCCCAGCACCGCCAGCGCCATCAGCGACACGACGATGTTGTGCGAGAGCCCGAACGCGATCGTCGCGCAGCCGAACACGATCACGCCGCCGAACATCGCAAGGCCCGGCCGGCGCCGCAGCGGAAAGTGCGCGAGCCAGATCGAGCCCGCCAGCGCGCCCGCGGCCGTCGCCGAGCGCAAGAGCCCGAGCGCGATGGGCCCGGCGTGCAGGATGTCGCGCGCAAACACCGGCAAGAGTGCCGTCGCGCCACCGAACAGCACCGCGAACAGATCGAGCGACAACGCGCCGAGAATGACGGGCTGCGAACGGATGAACGCGATGCCCGAGAACACCGATTCGAGCGTGACAGGCGTGCGCGCGGGCGGTTTTGCGCGCATCGGAATCGTGCCCGAGAGTGCGGCCGCCGCCGCGAACGCGAGCGAGCAGGCCGCGTAGGCCGGCGTCGCGCCGATGCCGTACAGCAGCCCGCCCAGCGCCGGGCCGACGATGTTCGCGGTCTGGTTCGCCGAAGTCGACCAGGCGGTTGCATTAGGGAGTTGTGCGCGCGGCACGACGCCCGGGAGCAAGGACGAAATGGCGGGCGACTCGAACGCGCGCGCCGCGCCCACGCACGCGGCGAGCACGTAAATGAGCGGCGCGCTCAGCCAGCCGCCGATCGTGCCGGCCGCGAAGGTCAGCGCGGCGGCGCATTCGATGAGCTGGCATACGGACGCGATGCGTCTGCGGTCGTAGCGGTCCGCCACGTGGCCGACGACGAGTGTGAGGCAGAACATCGGCAGGAACTGCGCGAGGCCGACGAGACCGAGCGCGAACGCGCTATGCGTGAGCGCGTAGATGTGCCAGCCCATGGCGACGGCGAGCATCTGGAACGCGAGCGACGACAGCACGCGCGCGCCATAGAAGCGCTGGAAACCGCGATTGCGCGAAAGACTGGGCGGGTCGTCGGACGCCGCCTCGGGAGAGGGTGTGGTCATTGAACAGCGGGAAAAAGCAAAAAATCGGGTGCGTGCGCAACCAGGCAAAAGCGAGGCGCAAAACGGCGATTTTAGTTCATACGGCCTGGCGCCACAGAAACATGACGCCGTGCGATTCATGCGCTGCGTCTCTAAATCGTTATATCCTATAGAATACAACGAACGAACATCCAGCAGACGGAGGCCGCAAGTGGCGAGTGGTCGGCGCCTCGTAAGCGCAACATCGATATCGCAGGCGCGTGGCGCACCCGCGCCATCCGGCGCGGACGGCTTCGCAGCCACGATCACCACGCTGCGTCCCGCGTCGGGGCACGAGCGCGCGGAATTGATCCGCGACGTGATCGACGCGTTCCGGCGGTTGCGCAACAGCATCGAGCGCTTCGAGCACATGCTCGCGCGCGGCGACGGCGGCGCTGGCGGTGCTCACGCGGCACACGTCGGCGCTTCGCTGCAGCCGCTCCTTCTCGCGCTCTCGCGGCGCATCGATCTTGCCCGCTTCGCCCGCCAGCGCGAACTCAAGCGCGCCATTCGCGACGCGCGGCGCCTCGACAAGACGCGCGATGCGCTTTTCAGCGACGCATTCTGTCTCGATACCGAAGCGCTGCGCAGCACCGTGGCCGAACTCGAGCGGCTCGATGCCGCCTTCGTCGGACTCGGCGTCGAGCATGTCCTCGCGCAGCACGCGAACGCGGCCAATGCGCGTTCCGAAGCGCATGCGTGCGAGGCGGTGGCGGACCGCTCTGTCGCCAAAGCCAAAGCCAAAGCCATCGCCGTCACCGCTGTTGCAACGGCGCTCGTGCGCGAACCTGCCGCCTGAAGCGCACGCCCGGCCGACAGCCGATAGTCGTTATATTCCATGGTATATTGCGCTGAAGGCGTGAGCAGCCGGAGGCGCGTGGCCGCGTCGAGGCACGCTCGCCGCGTACGCCCATGCACAGCCCCGTGTCGCGCACCGGATCAGAGGTCACCATGCACGCACCGCCGTTCCGCCTCGCCCGCACACCGGGCGGCACTCCTGCCGAAGAGACCACACTGCGCGCCCTGGGAAGCGCAGACTGCTGCGGCCCTTCGCAAGCCGAACTCGCCCGCGCGCGGCAGCGCACGCGCCTGGCCGAACTCGACGCCCATCTGCACTGCTCCATCATCGGCACCTGCCTGAGCACGCACGAGCTGCGCAAGCTCGTCCCGAAATTCGCCCGGCTCGACGCCCAGCACGCGAGCGATCTCGAGATCCACCATGCCGCGGTCGAGCTGGCGATAGAAGGCGGCGCGGGCGCCAAGGCATTGCAAAAAGCGCTCGACACGCGCTATGCAGGCACGTTGCGCCGTTTCGCGACTGCGCGCGACGCACAGGCCGTGCTCGCGCTCTGGAATGAATCGCTCGCGAACGGCGACATTCCGCCTGCGTACTGGGCGCTGATGACACATCCGGTCACGACGATGGAAGTGCGCCAGGCCGCGTTCGGCGAGTTGCACATGCTCTCGCACCTGGTTGGCGCCGCCAATCGCGCCGACTTGCGCCGCCTCGTGGCGCTGGAAGCCGAGAACGCCGAACTACAGGCCAGGATCGAGCGCCAGCAGGCGCGTCTGCACGAGATGAGCCGTGAACGCGACGCGGCGCGCCATGCCCTCGATGCACAAACCGCGCAACTGGCGGCGCAGCGCGAGACAACGCCGCAGCAGGCGCAGCTCGAAGCGCTGCAGGAAGCGCTCGCGGCACGCGACGCGAGGGTCGCGCTGCATACGAGCCGCCGCGAAATCGCCGAGCAGCGCGCGAATGCCGACGCCGCCGCGCTCCACACGCTGCGCGCGCAACTCGACGAAGCCCATGCGCTGATCGACGCCTTGCGCGCCGAAGTCCACGCCATGGAGCAGACAACGCAAGCGCACGAAGACCCACAGGCCCAACACGCGCTTCCCGAGAATGCGCTCAGGGGCCGCCGCATCGTCTACGTGGGTGGCAGGCCCGGTTCGAATCACGCCCTCAGGCGCTGGGTGGAGTCGGCGGGAGGCGAACTGACGGTGCACGACGGCGGCGTGGAGGATCGCAAGGGGCTGCTCGCAGCGGCGCTTGCGAACGCGGATCTGGCGGTGTTTCCCGTGGACTGCATCGACCACGATTCAATGAGCACGCTCAAGCGCGTGTGCGAACGGCATCAGGTAACGTGGCACCCGCTGCGCACGGCAAGCCTTGCCAGCTTCGTCGAGTTGATGGTGCGGCTGCATGCGAACGCAACGCCCACGCTCACCGCGGTGCCCGTCTCGCGTTTCTGCTTGCGCCACGGCTAAGCGCCTGACGCTGGCGGCAGTGCGCCGCCGCGTTACACCAGCTCAGCTTTTGATGAGTTTGACGAGCGCCTCGATCTCGGACTCGCAAACCGTTGCGGCGCGCGCCTCGATGCTGCGATACAGGCGCACGATTTCTTCGCCGACCGGCGTGAGCATGCTGCCACCGCCGCTCTGCCCGCCATGCTCCGAAACCGTGGCTGGCGACTCCAGCGCGCGGTTGAGTTCGTCCATCAACAGCCACGCGCGCCGGTACGACATGTTCATGCTGCGCGCCGCAGCCGAGATCGAGCCATGCTCGCGAACGGCTTCGAGCAGCGACACCTTGCCTGGCCCGAGCGCGATCGTGCCGTCCTGAATGATGCGCATGCGAAAACGCACTTCGGGTTCAGCCGGTTTCTGCGCCTGTGCGGTCGCGGGAGCGTCGGTACGCGGTTGATCATTGGGGGACTTGGTCATGCGCGCAAGCATACACGATGCGTGCCGCGCGCCGCTCCCCTGGACGGCTAACGCCCGGCGGGAAAGCAGAAACCGAAGTCCTCGCAGCCGGGGCAGCCAGGCGCAGGACCTGGCGTGGTGCCCGATGCCCGCGCGAGTTCGCGCGCCAGCAGTTTCTTCCAGCGCAAGCCTTCCACGTTGCGCGCCACGACTTCGGGGAAAAAGCGCTCCAGCATGCGTGTCACGTCGTCGCGGCCACGCAGGCCAAGATCGCGCCAAAGATGATCGGGCCGCAGACACGCGTGGGCAATGATTGCAGCGAGGCAACGCACGTCGTCGGGGTTGGCTTGCGGCGCGGCAAGCGCAACGAGAAAGGCATGCATTGCCGTGGCGAATGCGGCGTGCGACGCCTCTGTCACCGCGTGCGCGTGCAGCGCTTCATTCGTCACCGTACACACGAAATGCCGTGCGCCGAGCGCCTCGATCTGCGCGCGCGATAACCCAAGCAACGGCAATTCGCCGCGCACCTCGCGCGCCGCAACGAGCCGCGCGAAGAGCCAGGCATCCGGCGTACGCGGCGCCGCTGGCGCACCCGTCAGGGCGTCACAGCGCGCCGCGGCCAGTGCATCGAAATCGCGCGACGGCGGCGCCGCAGCGGATTCGTCACTCATCGCGCTCACGTGCGATTGCAGCCGCGCATCAACCGTCTACACCGACGATCACACTCGACGCCTTGAAGAGCGCCGCAGCCTGCTTGCCCGCCGCGAGGCCGAGACGATCGACGCTGTCGTTCGTCACGATGGCTGCGATTTGCGCGCCGCTCGGGGCCGCGAGCACGACTTCCGCATTCACCGCGCCCTTCGTGACCGACGAAACCGTACCGGCGACGACATTGCGCGTGGACACCTTGCTCGTATCGCCGTCGACCATCAGGATCACCGACGATGCCTTCACGAGCGCGAAGGCCGGCTTGCCGGCGGCGAGACCCAGCGAAGCGGCGCTGCCATGCGTGATGATCGCGACGATCTCGAGGCCGCCGTCGGCCTGCAGCGTGACTTCGTCGTTGACGGCGCCGGCCTTGACCGCGCTGATCTGGCCGGAGAAATGATTACGGGCGCTGGTACGCATGAGGGCCTCCACAATTGAACAGGACATTGAACCGGGAAAAGAACTGGACCCTCAGTTTAGCCGTGTCAGTGTGACGCGCACAGGCATTGATCGCCAAAATAGCCATTTGGATAAGCACATGATCACAGCAGTCCATCGTAATATATTGGCCTTTATAACGAACGGGGTGTCGAACATGTTTATCCGCAAGCTGGTGGCCTCAGTCGTCGTGATGAGCGGTGTGATGGGTGCAATGGGCGCAAGCACCAACGCATTCGCCGACGAATCCGATGTCAATGTGCTCTATGCAGGCTCGCTCGTGAACCTCATGGAAAAGAGCGTGGGCCCCGCGTTCGAAAAGGAAACGGGCCTGCATTTCAAGGGCTATGCAGCGGGCTCGAACAAGATCGCCAATGAAATAAAGGGCAAGCTGCGCCGCGGCGATGTGTTCATCAGCGCGAGCCCGAAGGTCAACGCGAGCCTCATGGGCGAGGCCAACGGCAATCACGTGACGTGGTACGTGAATTTCGCCGAATCGCCGCTCTTGATCGGCTACAACCCGAAGAGCCGTTTCGCCAACGACTTCAAGACGAAGAAGTGGGATCAGGTGCTGCAGGAACCGGGCATTCGCCTTGGCCGCACCGACCCCAAGCTCGACCCGAAGGGCGCCTTCACGGTGGAACTCATGACGAAGGCCGCGCAGGCGTACAACCAGCCTGACCTCGTCGAGAAGACGCTTGGCGCGCCGGATAATCCCGAGCAGGTGTTGCCGGAAGAAACGCTCGTTGGCCGCCTGCAGTCAGGTCAGCTCGACGCGGGCTTCTTCTATTCGACCGAAACCTCCGACCTGAAGATTCCGGCGATCCACCCCGCGCCCGAACTGAAGATCAAGGCGAACTACACGCTCACCATCCTGAACGACGCCCCCAACAGCGCCGGCGCTGCGCGCTTCGTGAACTTTCTGCTTTCGGCAGAAGGCCGCAAGCTGCTCGCCGAGCACGGCGTGGACGTGACGAAGCCTGCCGTCAACGGTCAGGGCCAGGCAATCCCGCCGTCGGTCCAGGCCGTGATCGACGCCGCACAGCAATGACACAAGCCGCGCAGGTTACTGCGAACGTTGCAGTGAAGCGCTCGCAGCCGCTCTGGTGGCTCGGCGCGCTGCTCGCGGTCTACCTGTGCGCGCCGTTCGTCGCAAGCATTCCGCAGATCGGCCAGGCGGACTGGGCCGGCGTCGACTGGCACGCCACCTGGTCTGCGGTCGGCGTATCGGTGGCGAGCGCGAGCGTGGCCACGCTCGTCATCTTGCTGGGCGGCGTGCCGCTCGGCTACTGGCTCGCACGTTCGCGCGCGCGCGGCATCGCGCTCGTCGGCTTCGTCGTGCAGTTGCCGCTCGCGCTGCCGCCGCTCACGAGCGGCGTGCTGCTGCTGTTTCTGATCGGGCCGTATAGCAGCATCGGTCAGCTTTTCGGCGGCTCGCTCACCGACTCGTTCACGGGCATCGTGCTTGCGGAGACCTTCGTGGCCGCGCCCTTCCTGATCGTCGCGGCGCGCTCGGCGTTCAACGCCGTCGATCCCGTGTACGACGACGTCGCCGCCACGCTCGGCCATCATGCCGCCAGCCGTTTCTTTCGCGTCACGCTGCCCATTGCGTGGCCCGCCATCCGCGCGGGGCTCGCGCTCGCCTGGCTGCGCGCGTTCGGCGAGTTCGGCGCGACCGTGATGGTCGCGTATCACCCGTATTCGCTGCCTGTTTATACCTATGTCGTGTTCGGCGGCCAGGGCCTGCCAGCGATGATGCCGCTCCTCTTGCCAACGCTCGGCATTGCGATCATCTGCGCGGTGCTTTCCGTCTATAGCCGTGGCGCGCGCTCGACGCTGGCGGTGAACCTCGACAACGGCGACGAACTCACCAGTATCACGCCAGGCGCCACCGCATCGGATAGCGCCGACCTGCGTCTCGCCTTCGCGGCGCGCCGGCACCTCGGCGCGTTCACGCTCGACGTTACGTGGCAGCCGCAAACCCGCCGGCTCGCGATCATCGGCCCTTCGGGCTCGGGCAAGTCGCTCGCGCTGCGCATCGTCGCCGGGCTCGAACGCAATGACGCGGGCTGGGTCACGCTCGGCAAGACCGACCTCGGCGCGCTGGCGCCCGAGCGCCGCCAGATCGGCTACATGCCGCAGGACTACGGACTCTTTCCGCACATGACGGTGGCGCAGCAGCTCGCGTTTCCCGTCGATGCCGACGCCGCCAGCGCACGCTACTGGCTCGCGCACCTGGGCCTCGACGCGCTCACCGAGCGCCTGCCGCACCAGCTCTCGTTCGGCCAGCGCCAGCGCGTGGCGCTTGCGCGTGCGCTCACGCGGCACACGCAACTGCTGCTGTTCGACGAGCCGTTCGCCGCGCTCGACACGCCGCGCCGCCGCCGCCTGCAACAATCGTTGCGGGCGCTGCAGCGCGAGGTGGGCGCGGTGACGGTGATCGTCACGCACGACCCCGACGAAGCCGCCCTGCTCGCCGACGAAGTGCTCGTGCTCGAACAAGGGCGCGTGTTGCAGGCGGGCGCCGTGGCCGACGTATTCCAGCAGCCCGCCACGCTGCGCGTGGCCGAATTGCTCGGCCTGCACAATGTAGGCGAGGGCATCGTGCGAGCGGGCGGCACGATCGAAACGCCGACGGGACTACGCCTGCCGTGCGCCGATCCGTCGCTCGCGGCGGGCTCGCGCGTGATGTGGCGGGTCTCGCCGCGCGCGCTCGTCGCGACGCAGGAGGGCGCGTGGCAAGGGCGCATGGCGGGCACGTCGCTGCGTCACGGCGACCGCTACGTTGCCGTCGAGATAGCGGGCGTTACCTTCGATATCGCCGCCGAAGACGCGCCGGCAGCGCAATCCGACGACCTGCGCTTCACCATCGACGCGAACGGCGTACTCGCCTGGCCGGCGCACGGCGCCTGACCCACGACTCCTGAAAACGCTCACCTTTTGCGCCGAAGTGCGAGGCCCGATGTCGAGGTCGAAGACAAAAAAGCCCCTTTTCAAGGGGCTTTTTGCTTAAACGGTTAGCGATTCGAAGCGCAATTTTGCACCGTTGCTCACGGGTCCCGAAAACGCTCACCTCTTCGCCTCTCTCGCTCACTCGCGCAAGGTTTCGATTGCTAACACCTGGTACTCGGCAATATTCGCATCCCTTAACCTGGGACTACCAGGAAAATCTTGCGCGCTGGAACCAGGCTCTCCTGCACTTCGGGATCACGAAACGTCCGCGGCAGACAGGCGGCCACGGTGATGACGACATGCTTTGTCAACGAACCGTCGCAATCCCCCGCACACCGCTCCCGAATCTTCTCACCTATGACCGTACGGCCGCGCTCAGATCATGAAGCGGCTGTCTTCGACGAGCACGCGCGGCAACGGTTGAAGATCGGTGCGCGCGAAGCGCACCAGTGAGAACGCGCGCAAACCCTGCGGGCTCGCCGGCAGGTGCGCGAGAGGAAATATGATCGAGGCGCTGTTGTCCGGGCCGCCATTCGGAAGCAGGACGTTCATCGGACTCAGGCAGATCTCGCGCATTTCGACGTTTGTGTACTGCGCGGGATTCGCGAGTACGTTGCAGATCACCGAAAGCTGGTGTTCGAGCGCTTCGCTCTTCAGGCCGAGCGCGGCGATCTCGCGCTCGTTCTGCGCGATCTGCGCCTCGACCTTCGCCACTTCGGCGACGTTTTGCGTGGCTTGCTCGCCCAGCATGCGTTGCGTGCCCGCGCCGTGACGCGTGAGCAGTTGCAGGCGCGTTCTGAGGAGCGCGCGCTCCTGTTCCAGCACGTCGCGGCGCGACTCGTCGGCGCCGATCTGCGCGAGGCCTTCGAGTGCGATCTGCTCGACAACCCGCTCCACGATCTGCTCGCGAAGCTCGCTTTCGGTTTCGCCACACACGCGCACCTGGTGGTCGTCGAAACTCAGCGTAGTCTGCATGACATCGGTGTGCACCTCGTCGCCATACTGCTCGACACCGAAGGCACGGCGCTCGTTCAGCGCCATGCTGAGTACCGCGTAGGTCTCGCGCGCAAGCGAATGGCTCTCGAACCATGCATGCAGTTCAGGCGAGCGGCTCAGCACATGGGCAACCTCGTCGGGCGCAGCGAAAAAAGCGTGGATATAGGGGTCGCTCGACCATGTAGCGGCGCTCGCTTCGTGTGCGTGCGGCATGCGGTCCACCACGTCGCGCACGTATGCGACGGACTGAGCCAGTGCCGGCGCAAGCCGCTCGCGCCACTCGGGCACGAGCCTGAGCGTAGGGCTGAGCACGAGCAGACGCTCGATCAGCGTCTGGATTTGTGGCGATTGCGGCACCTGCTTCGCGCGGGCGCGCGGCCAAAGCCTGTCCAGGATACCCATGGAAAACTCCGTTGCAGACCGCTTACGCGCGGTGGCGGTGAAGCGCAGGGCGCATAACGAACCCTCTTGTCGCAAATGACTATACCGCGAATCACAACCCGCTCGCGGCGACGCTGCCGCAGCGCAGCAACGGCTCGCGTTGCGTTCACGCTCCCGGAAACGCTCACCTTCGCGTGAACTCACACGGGCCGCATCGGGCTGAACCGGGCCGCCGACGTGCGAAACGGTGCGACGAAAAATCGCGCGCCGCACACTGCAGTGAGCCCACTCTCCCGCATATGCTCACCTTCAGTTTTCTTTGCGTTGCTCACCTTGCAACGCATGTTTGTGCAGTGCTTCGGCACCGCTGTTCCCGTAAGCGCAGAGCGCTCAGCATTGCGGCGCAAGCCTCCTCGCACATATTTTTACCGCCAAACGGCGCGTGTATATTAATTTGCTATCCGAATCAATTGCCTGGCTACCGGTCCGCTATCGTCGAGCACCGCCTCGTGGCGCGAACGTTCGCTACGCCCATCGGCCTTGCAACACGTTCCGCCATCGTCTAGCAGGTGTTTGCGCCCCGCGAGAGTAAAGGTGAGGCTTTTCGGGAGGAGCGCAGCGAGTTCGACTCCTGGAACTCCTCACCTATCGTTGTATCGGTGAACTCACGATGCAGCGAATGACTCACCGCCGCACGCGCTCAACGATATTTTTTCAGCTCGGCATCGGTAATCGGTTGCGCGGGCAGATTCAGCATGCCCGGCAGGTCGTTCAGTTTCGGCAAGCCGCTGACATTGGCCCAGCGGCCGCCCGATCCCTGATAAATCAGCGTAGGCGTACCGTCGAAACCGAGGTCCTGAAAGAGCTTGATGTTGTTGTCGAGCTTGTTCTTGTCGGCCGCGGGAATGTGTGCGAGCGGTGCGATACCGCCCGATTCGTCCTTCTCCGAGTAGTGCGTTTCGAGTTCCTTGAGCAGCGCGGCGCCATCTTTCGCTTCCAGCAGCGCGGCCGCTTTGCCCGCCGAATCGGCCTTCAGAAAGCCCATAGGAATCCAATGCACCTGCAGGCCCACCGCTTCATACGGTTGCAGCGCTTTCCACACCAGGTGACAGTAAATACAGTTTGGGTCCATGAAGACATAAAGCGTCGACTTCACGTTCGACCCATTCGCACCTTCGACGATCGCACTTGCATTCTGCAAACTCGCGGCGGCCGTTGCGGGCAACCAGGTGGGTTCAGGTGCGTCGGCCGCCATGGCGCCAGCGCTCAGGGCCAGTGCGCCTGCGGCGATCAGCATGCGAGTGAACTTCTTCATCCTTTTCCTTTGACGTGGGTAGCGCGTCGCGTCTCGCGCCCGGTAAAGCGAAGGCTCGTATCTTAGGGTCAGGCCGTGGCGCGCGCCTGACGCCAATATGACAAAGGCGTCAGGTTATCAGCAAAGGTGAGAGTTTGCGGGAGGACGTCGGGCCCTAGAACTTGAAGCGCAACTGAAACCCGATGGTGAAGGGAAGATCGTCAGAAGGTATCGGCGGAATGACGATGAAGTTCACGCCCACGCGCTTGTACGCGACCATCACGATCGGCGCGACCACCGGCCCGATCGTATGGTCGTGGCCAAGGCCCCAGTTGCCGTAGTTGTAGCCGGAGATGATGCCGCCCATCGCCGCGAGCCTCACGAAGCCCCAATGCAGGAATTCGGGCGCCCACACCGCGCCGCCATAGTACGAGGGCCGGCGCAGCGAATTGCGAAAACCGCCGGCCGTGAGCGCCCACGTGTCGCCTGGCCAGCATTCAATGCCGAGGCCCGGGTTGAACTGTTCGAAGTCCTTGTCGGGATGAATGTGGTACGAGCCGACCATTGCGTCCACCCACAGGCCCGAACTACACCAGTTCGCCGCATGCGCCGACTGCGCGGTGCCGAACAGCAGCAGCGGCAAGAGCAGCAAAGCAGCAGTCGCGCCGCGTTTCGTTTGCTTCGCTTTCGTTGTCGCCTTCGTTATCGCCTTCGTCGCCGCGCCCGTTATCGTTTTTGTTGCTGCGCCACCTTGCTTCTGCCAAAACCGCATGGGCTCTCCGTCCTTTATTGCGCCGATCCGCGAGGGCGGTCGTCTGTTTTCTGATTGCTGGTTCGCGGTGAATGACGAACTGTACCGCAACCCGATGCGTGCGCAATGGAGCCCTGGCTCGGATCGGGCGACTCGTTCGCCGCTGGCATGGTGCCACCGGCGCGAGTCGTTCCGATGAAAGCGAAGCGTCAGAGACCGAGGTCGGAGAGACCCGGATGGTCGTCGGGACGGCGCCCGAGCGGCCAATGATAGAGGCGATCCGCCTCGCGGATCGGCAGGTCGTTGATCGATGCGTGACGGTGCGCCATCAGGCCGTTCGCGTCGAATTCCCAGTTTTCGTTGCCGTATGAGCGGAACCAACTGCCCGAATCGTCATGCCACTCATAGGCAAAACGCACCGCGATGCGATTGTCCGTGTACGCCCATAGCTCCTTGATCAGGCGATAGTCGAGTTCGCGCGCCCATTTGCGCGCGAGAAATTCGACGATCGCCGCGCGGCCCGTCACAAACTCGGCGCGATTGCGCCACACGCTTTGCGGCGTGTACGCAAGCGAAACGCGTTGCGGGTCGCGCGTGTTCCAGCCGTCTTCGGCGGCGCGCACTTTCTGCATGGCGCTCTCGCGCGTGAACGGCGGCAGCGGCGGACGCACTTCGGGCGAATCACTCATGGTCTTGCTCCTTGCGTTGGGCAGCGCGCCGGGATGGTGCGCGGAATGTAGATCGGCTTTCGGAACGGTTGCGGGATTCGGGAGCGCTTTTTGGCGCGAGGGCTTCGAGCAACGATCGGCCTGCCGCGCGCGCATCGAGCGCCGCATCGGCGTCACCGCTCACGAGCGCCACGCCGATCGCGCCGTCGATCAGGATCAGCCATTGGCGCGCGAGGCGTGCGGCGACACGGCGATCGACGCCGACGCTCGCGGCCCACGCATCGCTTTGTTCGCGCACGAAGTCGAGCAGGCGCGCCTTGTGTTCTCGCGCGACCACGCGCGCGGGGTCGTCGGGCGAGGCGATTTCGCCAGCCGCGTTGAGAAACGCACAACCGTGAAAGCCTTCAGACGTGAACCACTCGCGCAATACGTCGAACATGCCGATGAGGCGTGCCTGCGGCGTGCGTCCGCGCGCGAGCGTACCGGCGATGAACCAGCGCATCCAGCGTTCGTCGCGCCGTGAGAGCGCGGCCGCAACCAGCGCGTCCTTCGATTCGAAATACGTGTAGAAGCTCTTGCGCGCCGCCCCTGCCGTGCGAACGATCGCATCGACGCCCGTTGCGTGAATGCCGCCCGCGTAGATCAGCGCCTCGGCGGCGTCGAGCAGGCGCGCGCGCGCGTCGAGCTGCGGCGCTTCCGTGTTCGCTTGTGTGTTCGGCTCGGGGTTCGTTACAGCGGGCGGGCTCATGGCTAGTCTCGTTTCAGCGGGAGAATGATCGTTCTCCGAGCCCGTAATGTAGAACGATCATTCTCCCAAGTCAAGACACCTTGCTGTTGCGCGCGCCGCGCAGCGCGCTGATGCGATCCCAAAGTGCGCGTCCCGAAACCGCGAACACGGCGGCCACGACCAGTGCGAGGCCCAGCACGCGCGTGGGAGTCAGCGGCTCGCCGAGCAGCACCGTGGCAAGCGCCACACTCGACACGGGCGCCACAGCTGTGAAGACCGCGGCCTCGCCGCCTGGCACACGCGCCGCGCCTGCGTACCAGAGCCAGAATCCGCCGACTGTCGGCACGAGCGCGTAGTAGGCCACGCCGAGCACGGCATGCAACGGCACGGTGTGGGCCGCGCCAAGCCAGCCGGGTAACGCGCACAGGCCCGATACGACGAAGCCGATTCCCGTCATCGCACTAGCCTGCGCGAGTGGCGGCCACGGCCGCGAAAGCCGTTTGTTTAGCAGGACGAACAGGCTTTCGCACACGACCGCGCCGAGTATCATCGCGTCGCCCGTGAGCGAGCGCGCGCCATCGCGGTGTTCCCCGGGCGCGAGCGTGACCATCGCCACGCCGAAACTCGCGATCGTCACCGAAACGAGCGTGCTCGCACGCAGCCGCTCGCCCAGCACCAGCGCCGCCGTCAACGCACACACGGCGGGAAGCGTGCCGAGGATAATGCCGGCGTCGCTCGCGGAGGTCCGCTGCGTGCCCGCGATCAGCAAGACCGTATAGCCGACGCTGCCAATGGCAGCCTGAGCGACGAGCAACAGCGTGTCGCGCAGGCCAGGACGCGGAAAGGTCGTGCCGGTCAGACGCATGAGCAGCAGAAAGACCGGCAACGCAATGGCGAAGCGCAGCGCGGTGCCGGACAGCGGATCGAGCCCGGCGCCAATGGCCTTGCTGGCGATGACCGTGCTGCCCACGGTAAGCATGGCCGCCGTCAATTGCCAATGGGCGACGGATCGGGGGGAGAAGGTTAAGCGCCGCGTGCTTTCGCGCGACGGCAATCGTATCGACATGGAGCGCTCCTCGTGGTGATACGCCTGTATAGGCTCACCACGGCGCGCCGTCTTGGATCGTTGTGCGTCAGCGCTCGAGGCGCATGGGACTCATGCTGCGCGCGCGAGCCGGTAGCGCCCCGGCGAAACACCGAACTGCCGCGCGAAGGCGCGGTTCAGGTGGCTCTGGTCGCAGAAACCGGCGGCCAGCGCGGTCTGCGCGGGCGCCGTGCCCGCCTTGAGCAGACGCCGCGCGAGCGCCACGCGGCGATGCAGGATGTAGCCGTGCGGCGCAACGCCGAACGCACGCAGGAAGCCGCGATGGAGCTGGAATCGGCTCAGCCCCGCCGCCTGCGCGAGTTGCGCGAGCGAGAACGGCTGGGCCGGATCGGTGTCGATCATGTCGCGCACGTGCTCAAGCGATGCCGGCGAGCACTGCGCCAGCGCGCGGCGGTGGCCGAGCGCCTCGACGAGACGCGTCATGACTTCGAGCGTAGCGGCGTCGAAAGCCATGTGGGAGAGGTCGCCGTTTTCGTCAGTGACGTGGGCGAAGGCCGCATCGAACAGCGCACGCAAATGCGGCTCCCTGATCACCGGCGCGTGAAGCGCGAAAGCGGCGTCGTCGCCCTGCGTGATGTCGGCTTGCAGCGCGTCGACCCAACGCGGCTCGAAATACAGCATGCGCCACGTGCGCCCGGCGGCGTCGAGCGGGCGGCCGTCGTGCACCTCGCCCGGATTGACTAGGATGAGGTCGCCCGGCACGGCCTCGACCTGGCCCGCGTCGCTCAACGAGACATGACCGCCTCGATCGATTACGCCAATGCCGTACTGATCGTGCGTGTGACGCCCGAACGAGCGCACGGTCGCGGCCGTCATCGCGTCGACGTCGCGCACGAGCGTGGCGTGAAAACACACGGCGTGGTTCGTGGCTGGCATGGATCGGCTCTCCGCGCTTCGGGCTCCAATGCGCGTATGAAACCCGAGTTTCGCGCGGCGCGCAATATGCGCGTGACCGGGACGGGCAGCGCGATCCGTCCCCGTCGCGTTATGCTTCGCGAGGCGCGTGGAAGAAACGCGCGCCGTCAAACGTACTGATGAGTATCGACGAGTTAAAGGGAACAGAGATGAAAGACCGGACGCCTGAGTCGCTTGCGCGCCTCGTTTGCGGCTCGCGCCGTGCCTTCTGCATGGCACTGTGTGCTGCGAGCCTCGCCGCGTGCACGCCGCTGCGCGTGGTCACGCACAGCGTAAGCCGCACGGAAGCCGACGTGCCGGCGGGGCGCTACGCGATGGACGCACATCACTGGAGCGTCGTATTCGACGTCGATCACCTCCATTACTCGCGCTTCGTCATGCGCTTCGACCGCGCACAGGCAACGCTCGACTGGACGTCAGGCGGCCTCGAAACAGCCACGCTCGAAGCGGTGATCGACGCCACGAGCCTGAACACCAACGTCAGCGCGCTCGACGCCATGGTGAAAGGCCCACAGATGCTCGACGTGCAACGCTATCCGGAGATTCGTTTCACGAGCACGCACTTCACGCGCACGGGCGAGGCGCGCGGCACGCTCACGGGCAATCTCACGATACGCGGCGTGACCCAGCCGGTCACGCTCGACGTCACCTTGAACGGCTACGCGCCCAATCCGCTCACCAAGCAGCCCACGCTAGGCTTCGCCGCCACAGGTCATTTCAACCGCTCGGCGTTCGGGTTGACGAGCTGGTATCCCGCCGTGGGCGACGAGATCGGCGTGCGCATCGAGGCCGAATTCGCGCAGCCGGGGCCGGAACAACCGCAGTAAAATCGCCGCGTATTCAGGAAACCGCCGCGCGTTCAGGCCGCGGTCCAGTCGAGAATCACCTTGCCGCTTTCGCCCGAGAGCATGGCCGCGAAACCCTTCTCATAGTCGTCCACGCTGAAGCGGTGCGTGATGATGGGCGAAAGATCGAGCCCGCTTTGCAGCATGGCGACCATCTTGTACCAGGTCTCGAACATCTCGCGGCCGTAAATGCCCTTGATTTCCAGCCCCTTGAAGATCACCTGGTTCCAGTCGATGGCGGTTTGCGCGGGCGGAATGCCGAGCAGCGCGACCTTGCCGCCGTGGTTCATCGACTCGAGCAGCGCCGTGAACGCGCTCGGCACACCCGACATTTCGAGGCCCACGTCGAAGCCTTCGGTCATGTGCAGTTCGTTCATCACATCGCGCAGCGACTCGCGCGCAACGTTCACGGCGCGCGTCGCGCCCATCTTGCGCGCGAGTTCGAGCCGGTAGTCGTTGACATCGGTGATGACGACGTTGCGCGCACCCACGTGCTTCGCGATCGCCACAGCCATGATGCCGATTGGCCCCGCGCCCGTAATCAGCACGTCTTCGCCCACGAGGTTGAACGACAGCGCCGTGTGCGTGGCATTGCCGAACGGATCGAAGATCGCCGCGAGCTCGTCGGAGATCTCGGGCGGAATCTTGAACGCGTTGAAGGCCGGAATCACCAGGTATTCGGCAAACGCGCCTTCGCGGTTCACGCCCACGCCCGTGGTGTTGCGGCACAGGTGGCGCCGCCCCGCGCGGCAATTGCGGCAAAAGCCGCAGGTGATGTGCCCTTCGCCCGACACGCGGTCGCCGATCTGGAAGCCGCGCACCTCCTGGCCCATCTCGACGATCTCTCCCACGTACTCGTGGCCCACGTGCATCGGCACCGGAATGGTTTTCTGCGCCCAGTCGTCCCATTTCCAGATGTGGATGTCCGTGCCGCAAATCGCCGTCTTGCGGATCTTGATCATCACGTCGTTGTGCCCGACTTCGGGCTTCTTCACGCGCGTGAGCGTGAGGCCGGGCGCGCGTTCGAGTTTGGCAAGTGCTTTCATTTGATTCGCAATCCTTGTTAAATCACGCCGAGCTGCCTGCCGACGCGTGCAAATGCCTCGACGGCGCGCCCGATCTGCTCGGGCGTGTGCGCCGCGCTCATTTGCGTGCGAATGCGCGCGCGGCCCTTGGGCACGACGGGATACGAAAAGCCGATGACGTAGACGCCCTCGTGCAGGAGCGCGTCGGCCATTTTCGTGGCGACCTGTGCGTCGCCGAGCATTACGGGAATGATCGGGTGCTCGCCGGGCACGAGCGTGAAGCCGAGCGCGCTCATGTCGCGGCGAAACTGCGCGCCATTCTCGCGCACGCGGCGGCGCAGTTGCGCGCCTTCGTCGCTCGCAATCAGCTCGAGCACGGCAAGCGAAGCGGCCGCAATGCTCGGCGTAAGCGTGTTCGAGAAAAGATAGGGACGCGAGCGCTGGCGCAGCAGGTCGATCACTTCCTGCTTCGCCGCGATATAGCCGCCCGATGCGCCGCCCAGCGCTTTGCCCAGCGTGCCGGTGATGATGTCCACGCGCTCAAGGACGCCGCAGTGTTCGGGCGTGCCGCGTCCATGCTCGCCGATGAAGCCCACCGCGTGCGAGTCGTCGACCATCACGAGTGCGTCGTAGCGGTCCGCGAGATCGCAAATGCCCTTGAGGTCGGCAATGATGCCGTCCATCGAGAACACGCCGTCGGTGGCGATGAGCTTGTAGCGAGCGCCCGCTGCGTCGGCTTCCTTCAGCTTTGCTTCGAGGTCCGAAAGATCGTTGTTCTTGTAGCGATAGCGGCGCGCTTTCGAAAGACGCACGCCGTCGATGATGCTCGCGTGATTGAGTTCGTCGCTGATGATGGCGTCGTCTTCGCCGAGCAGCGTTTCGAAGAGGCCGCCGTTCGCGTCGAAACAGCTGGAATAGAGAATGCAGTCCTCGGTTTTCAGGAATGTCGCGAGTGCGCTTTCGAGCTGCTTGTGCACGGTTTGCGTGCCGCAGATGAAACGCACCGACGCCATGCCGAAACCATCGCGCTCGAGGCCGTCTTTGGCGGCGGCGATGAGGCGCGCATCGTTGGCGAGGCCGAGGTAGTTGTTTGCGCAGAAGTTGAGCACGTCGCTACCGTCTGCGAGCCGGATGTCGGCCGACTGCGGCGTGGCGATCACGCGCTCGTTCTTGTAAAAGCCATCCGCGCGGATCTGGTCGAGCGTCGCGCGCAAGTGGTCGAGATACGGGGTACGCATGAATCGTGCTCCTCACATAGCTGCGGACTACCGCGGTTTTGCCTGCGGTTTGCTATAGTCGCCGTCAGTTGTTAGCGAAAAAATCCGTTATTTCGAACTCATTTTCGATATGTCGAACGCACTCTAATCGATGAGGCCGTGAATGGCAAGCACCCGTAAATCGCGCGCCGCACCGGCGAACGCCCTTCCTGACGCGAGCGCATCGGCTGCGACTGGCACCCTGCCTGCGTCGGCCGTATCCGCCGCCGCGCCGCCGCGCGTGGGCGAGCAAATCCAGCGGCTGCGCTCCGAGCGCAAGATGACACTCGACGACCTCTCGCGCGCGGCGGGCGTCTCAAAATCCATGCTATCGGAAATTGAGCGCGACAAGGCGAACCCGACCATTGCGGTGGCCTGGCGGCTCACGAATGCGCTGGGCGTCAAGCTCGATTCGCTGTTCGCCGCCCCGAAGGCGCCCGAGGCGATCGCCGTGGCCGGGCCGCACGACATCCCGACGCTGCACGGCCACGACGCCGGTTACCAGTTGCGTGTATGGGGACCGATCGAGCTGGCCGGCAACTTCGAGTGGTATGAACTGACGCTCAAGCCAGGCGGAGCGCTGGTTTCGGCCGCGCACGAACCGGGCACGCGCGAACATCTGACGGTGCTGCAGGGGAGCATCGAGGTCGAAGCGGCTGGCACCAAAGCGCGCCTGAAGGCCGCAGACACGGCGCGCTATATCGCCGACCAGCCGCACGCCATCCGCAACGCGGGCAAGGGCGAAGCGCGCGCGCTGCTGGTGGTGATTCACGGCTGACCGAGCGCCTCACCGCTAGCTTTGGCCGAACGGACGAGGCTGCGCGATCGGCTCGACTACTGTATATTTATACAGTAAAAGCCCGACCGGAGCCGTCGATGTCCCTCCCAACCGAACTGCCGCGCGAGCACGATCTGGCGGCCTTGCGCTTTCAGGCCGCCGCGCGCGACCTCGAACTGATCGTGCGCAACATCTCGCAGCGCTATATCACGCGGCAGGTGCCGCTCACCTGGCGGCTGCTGCATGCCATCGAGGCAGAAGCGCTTGCGGATCTCGGCTTCGCCAGCCGCCACGACGCCCTCATGCTCGGCCTCTTTCAACGGCCCGGCGACCTTGCCTGGCCGGAAACCGACGAAACGGTCGACTTCGGGCAATCCAACGCACTGCCAGCGGTATTCGCATTCGCCGTCTCGGCCTATGAGCGCGCCGCGCAACGCGCGGAAGAATCGCGCCGACACGCGAAGCACAACGACGCTGGGCGGCGTGCCAGGCCTTGGGGTGGTTGATCGCTGGCCGCGGACGCATCGCGCGGAACGAATTCAGTGCGATGGTCATTCGATCGCTATAATGGGCTCGTAACGCAACTAACGGAATGATAGAGATGGCGTCCTCCACTTCCTCACGCGACCTCTTCGACCAGCAACGCCAGGACTGGCAGCGCGACCCCGTCGCCGCATTCGACGCATGGCTCGCCTCGCAAGACTTGCGCCGGTCCTCCGCCGAGGTTTATCGCGTGCAGTGGGGACGCTTTCTGGAATGGCTCGCGCTCAAGCGCAAGACGGTCATGACCGTGGATACCGGCACGATCGCCGAATTCGTTGCAAGCCTCGATGTGAAAAAGCCGCAGCGTCTTCGCTACCTGCGGCTCATCGAGCGCGTGCTCGATCACGTGCGCGAAATCGAACTCGCCTCCACGAACCCGGCGCGCTTCATCGCCCAGGACGGCGAAGCCGCGTGGCGCAACGCACGCGAGAACGAGCCGACGGGTTTTCTTGGTGTCGTCGAGCGCGCCGCGATCATTGGCCAATTGTTCTCGCCGCTCGTCGAGCCTTCTGCGGCAAAACGATGGCGCGAACGCCGGGACCGGGCGCTTGTTGCCATCTTCCTGGGCGGTGGATTGAAAACGGGTGACGCCATTTCACTCACGCTCGACTGCGTGGCGATCGGCTCGGAATGGGTCACGATCGAAGCCGCCAACCCGGCATTTACGCGCGTCACGCGACTGACGCCATTTGCCGTCGATGTGCTCGGCGCCTGGCTCGAAGCACGCAGACTGGCCGGACTGCCAGGACAACTGGTGTTTCCGGGCTCGCCGTCCGGACGTCCCATGCACAAGGCCACTGTGCTTCGCGCCATCGACGCATTGATGGAAGCCGCCGGCGTGGCCGAAACGCGCGCCGAGCGCGCGAGTCCCCAAACCTTGCGCAACACGTTCGCGGCGGACCTGTTCGAGCGCGGCGTGGATACGGATCAGGTAGGGCAGTGGCTCGGTTTCCTGCAGCCGATCTCCGCGGGGCGGTTGCATCGCGCATGGAAAACGTGGGCGGAACGCGAGGCAGCGCAACACGCTTCGGTAGAAAGCGATAAGACGTGAAACGTCGCGTCGGCGCGTGGTTCTGTAGTTGCGGAACGCGTACGCGTCTCCCGTAAAAGCTCACGTCTCCGGGCCGGGCTGGCTTGGCGCATCGTCCAGTCAGCGCTCAGGAAGTCTGTTCGTGCGAATGCTTGCCGGCCATGAAGCGCGCGTACGCCGCAAGCTTCGACGCCCCCGTTCCCGAGGTGTGCTCGCACTCGGGGCAAGTGAATTCGAAACCATCGTCCACTTCGGACAACTCCGGCTCTCCTTCGTGACAGTTCGGGCAACGCGCCGGCAACGCAACGTGACCATCGACCGAGGTGCCGAGGCTTGCCAGTTCGGTTTCGCCCAACCGGCCCGCGGCGGCGAGTGAACAGAGCACGGTCGCGATCGACGCGTCGAGTCCTTGCTGGCCGCGCAATGCCGTGACTTGCCGGGTGAGCACGTCCACTTCGTCAGACCGTTCGCGCAGCACGGCGTCCAGCCGGTCGGCGCGGGCCTTCGCCGTCGCCAGTTGCTGGATGAAATCGAATTCCTTCTTGCTGGCATCGCGCTGCGCCGCCTGCCAGGTCGACGACATCGAGCGCAACGAATCCAGTTCGACCAGCATGGGCTTGACGCGCCGTTCGGCCTCGGCAAGCGCATCCTTGATCTGCTGCGCGTAGTGCTCGGTGCTCTTGCGCATCTCTTCGTGCAAACCGTCAATGCGATCGCGCAAACCCGCGTTGGTCGTCTGTTCCACCTCGACCCGCTTGCGCAGCGCGTCGTTTTCCGTTTCCAGACGCTGTATCACGACTTCGCGGTTGCCATGCGCCGCGGCGCCATGCGCGGATGCAGCGGCAAGCTGACTTTCAAGTTCACGCACCCGCTCATAGGCCGCTTCCACGCGAGCTTCGCTGCGTTGCAGCATTTCATCGGCGGCCGAGCGCCGGGCTTCGGCCTCCCGGGTCGCCTGCTCGGCATCGAGGCGACCGGCCTCGAATTGCGTGCGTTCTGCCTGCAGGGCATCGCCTGCGAGCGCCAACGCTTCCTCGAAAAGCGCGCCAAGCAGTTCGCCTGCACGTTCTTCGAGCGCGGGCGGAATTGCTCCGGCGCCCACACGCACTTTTGACGTCGCGCGAATGCGCTGCCAGAAAAGATCGATGTCCTTGGGGATGTCGCTTGCACTGCCTGTCTGGGTCAGTTCCCGAACGGCAGCCATCGACGGCTTGATTTCGAAATCGAAGAACAAGCGTTTGCAGGCATGTAAGGAAAGCTCCTGCCTGCGCGCGCCGTTGTGGCGCAAATTCTCGATTTCTTCGCGGATTGCCTGGCGGTCCTGGTCTCGCATATTCGTCTTCTCGGCAGGGGAGTGGACGAATAATAACAAATTACGTTCTATTTGCTACGTTTTTGAGTGTCGGTACTGCTGGAGGTGGCCAAAGGTCATTGCGCAGGCGTTTTCTGACGATGCAAGGCGAGATCGGCTGGGTCTTTCCGTGAAACAAATCGAAGTTTGTTTCATAAGCCCTTGTAAATGCGCGTTTTTTTGGCCTTATTTTACGGCTATCCGATGTTTCACGCGAGCGGACTTCTGGACTTCGTCAAGGCGGTGGGATTGGGATGTGGATATCTCCAATCGCTCGCGGGGGGATTCTTGCTTGAGAGATATAAAAGTAAACACCCTTGATACCGGTTAAAAACGTTAACGCCACGGCAAATCCTTACCTGGCGGGGCTTTCCGGGTGATCAGGTGAAGCTTTACGGGACCCTGGGTGAGTGCCTGCGGGAAAGTTCGGTGACGGGCTTCGGGAATACCGGTGAGCCACTGCAGGAAAGGACGTGAGTGGGTTCAGGAGCGGGCGGATTCTTGATTTCCCGGCAAGGGTGAGGCAATGCGGGAGGCCATGGGCGGACAGGTCGCGCGTAGCTGGGCTCGACTGCGATGTTACGGGAAATGCAACGGTGAGCGGGTTCGGGAGCACAGATTTGCGCCATTTTTCGGCTAAATCGAGGGGCTGCAATGCTTAGGGTGAGAAGTATCGGGAAAAAATGCGGATCGAAGGTGAAGTTTTTCGGGAGCCGGAGCCCGAAATCGGGCGAAATGGGCGCTTCGAGGGTCCAAAGGTGAGCCTTTACGGGGGCGTGTACGCGAACCGGGCGGATTTCCCGGCAGCCTGTCACGCGTTGCCGGGGATTTTTCACGTCGAAAGGTGAGGATTTTCGGGGGATTTCCGCAGTGCCGCGAAACCAGCGGCGGCCGTCCGGTCAAGATCGATAAGGTGAGGCTTTTCGGGAGCCTTTTTTTGCGGATTTCACGGCCAAGGTGAGCATATTCGGGAGGAAGTTGGTGTTCACTGCGTTGCAGACGCCGAAAATACGCGGGTGCGGGTGGTGCTTCTCTCCACTGGAATCCTGCTTGGGTGAGATTATTCAGGAGCGCACTTTCGGCAAGCGCGCATCTGTCCAAATGTACTGTGTTCGCCTGAGGTGAGGTGATACGGGAGTTGATATCGCCTTCCCGGGTCCGCCACACATGTGGATAAGTCACGGAATTCATTGATTTTTTTTTCTGATGCCCTATGAGGTGAGTGTTTCCGGGAGGCGCCGTGACGGTGCAGCGCAACCGTGCCGGGATGCGAAAGGTGAGGACTTTCGGGGGCTGTTGCGGGCTGACTGCAGCAACGACGGCCTTCGGGAGCGGGTCGATGTGTTCAGTCAGCACGGCAAAAGGTGAGTGTTTCCGGGAGACATCGGAGCACGCGACGGCGAACCTCGACAATTTTGACCTTCGATTGCTGTGGCGCGTAGTTTTTGGCTTCGCAATCTGGGCTTTCTGCCGGCCTTGCACGTGCGACGCGCGTGTTTTGCTGCGGTGCGATCGCTTTGCAGCGGATTTTTTGGCCAGCTACCGCTCCGAAGCCCGGATTTCGCTGCCTGCGACGCACTTTTATCACTGGCTGCACGAAAATATTTAAGGTGAGCGAATACGGGAACAGATGGCGACCCTTGGGAGGCCATCGCAAATACAGGATCGGGCCGGACCACGCATGACGCAAAGCGCCCCGCTGGATGGGCGTCTGGCCAAAGGTGAGGCAATACGGGAAGGCGTCGCGGTGAGCGGCGCGCGCGATATGCGCATCACCGGCAATGGTGAGAGAGGCCCTATAGACGCCTATCACCACAGACGGTATCCTTTCGCGAAATTCTCTCCTCGACCCGACGCATGGCCACGAAGCGCGTGAAAAAGACCGATGTGGTAAGCCCCAGCTCGGCGGAATTGCGCAAGGCCGTCGAGGCGATCGCGATCCAGCCGAAGAGTGGCAAGATCACCCTGCTGACTCGCAAGCTGTTCAACGTCCTGCTGGCCGTCGCCCAGCAGGCCGACGAGTCCGGCGATACCTACCGTGCGCTGCTTTCCGACATCGTCGCCAATTCGGCGTTCGATTCGAACGACACAGCGCTCGTGAAGGAGCACCTGCGCCGTATGGTGTCGGTGCAGGTCGAATGGAGCCAGGGCACGTCGAGCCAGAAGCCCGGTCGCAAGTGGGGGATTTCCACGCTGATTGCGGATGCGGAAATTCTCGAGGACCCGCAAACCCGCCGTGTCTGGGTGGAGTTTTCGTTCGCGCCGAAGATCAAGAAGAAGCTGCTGGATCCGGTCCAGTACGCCCGCCTTAGCCTGCAGTTCCAGAGCCAGTTGCGCAGCAGCGCGGGGCTTGCGCTCTATGAGATCTGCGTGCGCTATTTGACCAACCCCAGCCATCTGACGATGCGCGAGACCTGGGAGTGGTGGCGCCCGATCCTTTCCGGTACCCCGGATACCGAAGCGGGCGACGAAGCGAAACGCGAGTACAAATACTTCAAGCGCGATTATCTGCGGCCTGCCATCGCCGAAGTCAACGCGGTGACGAACATCTTCGTCGAGTTGATCGAGCATCGCGAAGGGCGCCGTGTTGCCGAAATCCAGTTTCGCGTAACCGAGCGCAAGCAGCCGATGCTCGCGCTCGACGAGCATCCGAATGTGTTCGACAGCACGCTTGTCGATCGCATGGTGAAGATAGGGATTCCGCTCAAGGAAGCGCAGTCGCTTTACGCCGACAGCGAGGAAAACCGCATTCGCGCCGCGTTGCAATTGACCGAACAGCGTATGCGCAGCACGAGCCTGCCGCCGGTGCGCAGCGCTGCGGCGCTGTTCAAGGACGCGCTGAAGAAGGGCTATGCGCCGCCGGTCGAGACTGCGGCAGGCGCCACACCGGCCGTTGGCCGCGGCGCGTCGGCAGCTGTTGCCGCCGATGATCCGAAGGCGCGACTGCTCGATGAATATGCCGCCTATCGGCGCAAGGAAGCCCGCTCGCTCTACGAGGAGCAGGGCGACATGGAGCGCGAGCTTGCGCGTCAGTCGTTCGAGACGGATGAACTGCCGGGGCTGGGTTCGCATTTGCGCGATGACTGGCGTCGTCGCGGACTGGAATCGAAACTGGCCGATACGGCGTTTTTCGACTGGCTCGCGCGCAAGACCTGGGGCGAACCGACCGACGGCGACCTGCTCGCGTTCACGCTGAGCCAGACGCGCGCGGCCTGACCGTCATGCAAGGCCGGCCCGCGCAAGGCGGGGCGGTGGGGCCAGATTTGGCCGATTCGAGCGACGTGGAACGCCCCGTCTGATTGTCGACGGTCTGCCCGATGCGTGGCAGTCGTCGACAAATTTTCCAAACTTATTTCGTCTTCAGGATCTGCTCGATCTGCTGAAGAATCGCGTCGCGTCGATCTTTTGCGAGTCCCTTCAGGCGCAACTCGAGGCGGTCGTCCCCGTATGACTTCAGGTCACCGACAGCCACACCGTCCAGTTTGATCTCCAGCCGTTGCGCGTAGCGTTGCCGTCCAGCCGGCTTCGGGCTTTCCTGCGCGCTCGCCCGGCCTTTTACGATATCCGCCACCTGGCGCGTGCTGAGGTCGTCGGCAACGATGCGGTTGATGAGACGCAGCGTGGCGTCCGTGCCGCGCGCGCCGTGATAACGGCCAACCTGATAGGCCATGTTCGAGCCAAACCGGTCCGGGCGCGCCACCATTTCCTGCATGACCAGCTCCGGCAACTTGCCGATCGACAGCGCAACCGCAACCGTCGATTCATCGAGGCCGAGGTGATCGGCAAGCTCGCGCTGACTCTGAAAGTGCTTTTCATCGATGAATCGCTTCCACACCACCGCGTTATCGAACACGGTTTGCGAATCGCGCTGAACGTTCAGGTCGTAACCGAGCTTGTAGCTCTGAATGCCGATCGGCAGATCGATGACGATTGCCTTGACGACTTCCTTGTTTGCTTCTTTCAGCGCACGCACGCGACGGCCGCCATCGCTCACGTAGTAGCTGCCCGGCGCTGCGTAGTCAGGAATCACATGGATTGCCTGCTGCTGCCCTTGCTTCGCGAGATTGACGGCCAGTTCTGCGATCGAAGCCTTCAAATAGAAGTGACGCGGATTGAAGGGGCTCGGCTTGATGTCCTTGAGCGGCAACTCGATGATCTGCCCGGGACGGTAGCCGTGTGCGATACGCCAGGCGTGGTACTCGGCCGACTCGTTTTCGAGGCCCGGTGCTTCGTCGAGAACGGGCTCGACCGCAGATTCAAGGCCAGTCACAAGGGCAGGCTGACTCGAGCGCCCAGCCACCTCTCGCGTCTTTGGCTTGTCCTGGACGAGTCCGTCGATGGCGTTGAGGCGGTCGAGTGCCGTGCGCTTTTCGCTGCTCGTCGTATCAGGCCGAGCCTGAAAGCCTTTGGCGAATTGGGAGGGTTTCATTCAGGGTCCTTTATGCGCATAAAGTCAGGGGAGCATGGCCGCAATCTCGTCGGCGCATGCGCGCACTTCCACTGCAGCGAGGCGAGCGCCGCGGTCGTTCATTTGTAGAACTGTCTGGCCGAGTGCCATTGCCTGCTTGTACGCCTCACGTGTGGGAATCTGCGTTCTGAGCAGTGGGAAACCGAGCTCTTCAAGGGCGCGCTTCAACTCGCGAGTCAGCATGCGCTTTTCTTCGGTCTTGTTCAGCAGGAATACGGCGCGCAGATCTTCGTTCATGACCTGGGCCTGCTGGATGAGCTTCACGAGGCCAACGCTCGACCAATAATCGGCCGGAGAGGACGAAGTCGGAATGACGGCAACAGTAGCGGCCAGCAGCACCACGCCGGAGACCTTCTCAGTGATCGACGGCGGGCAGTCCACCACGATCACGTCGTAGTCGTTGATGAACTTCTTGATCTCCCGGTGAATCTGGCCACCGGCTTCGGAGAGATTGACGACCGGGAACGGGATACCCGTGTCGCCATCGGCTGACGCACTGGCCCAATGGACCAACGTGTTTTGACCATCGGCATCCACAACCAGCACCCGCTTCCCCTTCTCGTGGAAGGCCGCGCCGAGATGCATCGCGATCGTGCTCTTACCGACCCCGCCCTTTTGTTGCGTGACTGCGATTATCTCTGCTGCCAATTGGTATTCTCCTTTTTGCTATTAGCATGGGATTTTACCTGGAATGTTTTTCAGTTCAATGATTTTTGGTGTAATTCGCAACTGAATTAGCCATTCGGACAAGGTTTATGCGCATAAAGCTCGTGCGAAGGTCTGTGGCTGCCCCATAACGATCGTCTGGGTTATGAAGCCTCATCGATCACGTGATTGATGTATGGCGGACATGGGTGGAATAGCTCGTGCACTGAAAGACGACCGCACGCACGCCACTGCTCTTTATGCGCATAAAGTCAGTCCCTATCCCCTACCACAGCTCGCCCCCCACAAGCGCACGACCGGAAGACCTCACCACAAATCCCAAGCGCAGCCACATGGCTGCAACGCGTGTTAAAGGCGTCAGTCCTTCGTCGACCGAGACTCCATACGTCTACCCGCCCACCCTCGGTAAAATCACAGCGATTCCACGGCCTCACCGAGGCTCACCCACCACTCCCCTCTCGTCCATCAGACGCCATGATCACGATCTACCATAACCCCCGCTGCTCCAAATCCCGCGCGGCTTGCGAACTGGTGTCCACCTCGAAGGCGAATGAGCCTGTCGAGGTGATTGAATACCTGAAGCAGCCGCTCACCGTTGAACAACTGAAGGCGCTGCACGCGATGCTGGGCGGATCGCTGCGCGACATGATCCGCACCGGTGAAACCGAGTACTCAGAGCTTGGTCTAGATGCATCTGGTGTGACAGTTGATCAGTTATACGAAGCAATTGCACGGCATCCAATTCTGCTTCAACGGCCCATCGTCGTACGCGACGGACGCGCCGTGATCGGCCGCCCAACCGAAAACGTCGCGGCGCTGCTCGGTTGAAATCGCCGGGTCGCTCACGCACGACAAGCGAACGTCAAAGCGAGCGCAAGAGCCAGCGTGCAAGGACGAGATGCAATCAACGCCATGCACGCGCCGGAATTGCACATTTGCTAACCTGCAGACGAATCCCACGCGAGGCCCGTATCCACCGGCTCTCCGCGCAAGTTGTCCACAAGCTTATCGACAAAAACTGTGGATAAATTCGCGCCACCCCTGGTTATCCACAGCGGTGCATGGTGCCTGGCCAGGCGCGCGCGCATCGCGAGAACTCGCGCGCGTCTATGATGATGTTTCCTTTCACTGCGCTTCGCGCACCTTCGAGGAAACCGAAATGGCCTACAAGATCGCAGTTGTGGTCGGCAGTCTGCGCAAGGAATCATTCAACCGGCAACTCGCACACGCGGTGACGTCGCTGGCTCCTGCGGATTTCACTTTCGAGTATCTCGACATCGGCGTGCTGCCGCTCTACAGCCAGGAATACGACGCAGACTATCCCGAGGTGGCGCGCCGTTTCAAGCAGCAGATCGAAGCCGCCGACGGGCTGCTCTTCGTCACGCCCGAATACAACCGCTCGATTCCGGGCGGGCTGAAAAACGCGCTTGACTGGGGTTCGCGGCCGTGGGGCACGAATTCGTGGCGCGGCAAGCCGGGCGCGGTGCTCGGCACGTCGCTGGGAGCGACCGGCACGGCGCTCGCGCAACAACATCTGCGCAATGTCCTCGCCTATCTCGACGTCGCCGTGCTCGGTCAGCCCGAGATGTTCATCAAGCACGACGCGAGCCGCATCAACGAGAAAGGCGAGATCGTCAGCGAGGACACGCGCAAGTTCCTGCAGGGCTTCGTCGACACGTACGTGGCCTGGGTCAAGCGCCAGCTTGGCCGCTGACGCCTGATCACACCAAACGTACCTCACACGCCGTATTGCGCGGGCGGCCTCAATGTAACGTGCGACGCTGCCCCGGCATGTCCTTGTCGTGCTCGGGCGTGTCTTCCTCGTACTCGAGGAATTCGTCCGGAATCTGCGGCGCGGCGCCAGCGGCGGGTCGCGTCGCTTCGGGCGCGGCTGGAACATCCACATGATGCGCGCCCATCACCGCTCCGGCGCCGGGCGCACTCGCAGAAGTGAGCACGGTCGCCTCGGCCTCGCTCGTCGGCCGCATCGGTTCGGCGGTGGGGGCGAACGTAGGTTCCTCAGCGGTTTGTTTGCGCGCTGCTTCCGTTTGCGCCGCACGGCGGCGCAGGGCGTCGGCGAACTCGGAGAGCCCCAGTTCATCGAGCGCCGAGTGTTCGCGCGCGACGGGACTGTCCGTCGCCGGCCACGCCCACGGTGAGCCGCGTAGCGCAACGTCCGTCGCGTGCTCCTCGCGCAGCGTTTCGTAGGCGAGATTGGCGTGCGCCTCGTCGCTCACATGCACGCCGATGCGCACCGGCTCGCCCGGCGGCGGCGTCATGCCGGTCTGGGCCTCGGTGGTTCGGCGCACGTCGCCCGTCGTCGAGAAAAAACCTCCCACGAGCCGCTCGATGCCAGCCAGCACGCCCTCAGTGCGCGCCGGCAGGTCGATGTCGCCCGCCGCGAAGCCGCGTTGCAGCAGCGCGTCCTGCGCGTGACGTGCTTCGTCGTAGGTTGGGAAAACGCCGGTCACGGTTTGTTTCATGGCAGCCTCCTTCGCCAGATGGCGACGCCCGCTCACATCATGCGCCGATTGTGCAGGGATGGTGCATCGGTCGGCGCATGCTGGGCGTGACGTCTAACCGCCTGATTCTGCGGGTCGCGCTGCCTGCCGCAAGCCTCGTGCCGCGAGGCGGGTCACGCGTGTCCGGTCATGCCCGCGGGCTCTGGAGCGTCGTGTCGTGCTCGCGCTTCGCACGCGCCTGGCGGTCCTCGCGAATCGCCTCGAGCATTTTCTCCAGCAACGCGATGTCGAACGGCTTCGACAGTACACGCACATCGGCATTGCGCGTGCGCTCCAGCTCCTCCGCGTAACCCGTCACGAGGATCACGGGTAGCTCCGGCTCGAGCCCCTGCAGCGCCTCGGCCAGATCGATGCCGTTCATCGTCCCCGGCATGTGGATGTCGGAAAGCACGAGGTCGAAGCGCGGCGCGTGCTCACCCTCGGCAAGCGGCGCTTCGACGCGCTGCAGCGCGCTCGCGGCGTCGCTTGCGCAGGTCACGCGGTGGCCCATCATCTGCAGGAGCGCCTCGGTGCCGGCCGCGACTTCATCGTTGTCCTCCACGAGCAGCACGTTCAGCCCATGCTGGACCTGGGCGCTCTCCTCGCGCGGCTCGCCCGGACGCTGCGCGGGCGGCTCGGCGAGCGAGCGCGGCAGATACAGATGCACTGTCGTGCCCGCGCCGATTGCGCTGTCGATCGCGGCGAGGCCGCCGGTGCGCTCGCAGAACGCAAACACTTGCGGGAGTCCGAGGCCGGTGCCCGTGCCCTTCGATTTGGTCGTGTAGAGCGGTTCGAACGCGCGCGCGAGCACGTCCGGCGGCATGCCTGTGCCCGTGTCTTCGAGCGCAATGTGCACGAAGTCGCCGTCGAGCGGGAAACCTTCGTCGGGCCGGAAGCTGATGTTGCGCGCACGTACGGTGAAGCGGCCGCCGTTGGGCATCGCGTCGCGCGCATTCACGGCCAGATTGATCAGTGCAAGCTCGAATTCGGCCACATCGACGAGCACGGGCCACACATCGTCATCGACTTCGACGACGAGCGACACCTTCGCGCCCAGCGACGCGCGCAACAACTCGCGGGCCGCCGGCAGCCAGCGCCCCACATGGATCGTCTCGTTGCGCAGCGGCTGCTTGCGCGCCACGCCGAGCAGCTGGCGCGTGAGCGACTGGCCGCTCTTGAGCGCGCGTTCGACTGCGGAGAGTTCGCGCTCGAAGCCCGCCGCGCCGCGCCGCCGCGCGATCTGCACGTTGGCCGACACGATCATCAGCAGGTTGTTGAAATCGTGCGCGACGCTGCCCACGAGGTTGCCGAGCGCTTCCATCTTGCGCGATTGCCGGTAGGCGGACTCGATCGAGCGGCGCATTGAGGCTTCGGCCTGCCAGCGCTCCCACGCCTCCTCTTCGGCGGCGAGTCGGCGCAGCGAAAGCCAGATCACGCACCACAGCGCGATCGACGGCGTAAACATCGAGATGATCAGCACGCTCAGGTGCCGGTACCAGGCCGCCCAGATCGCCGGCGTGCGATACGCGCAGGTCACGTAGACCGGGTACGCGCCCACGCGCCGGAACGCGAGGATCACGTTGCTGTCGAGCAGCGTGGAATGCATGCGCACGACGCCGGACTCCGTGCCACGCATGAGCGCGGCGCCGAGCGGCGAGCGCGGCGTGATGACCGACGCGTCGGCGCGCGGCGGCGGATCGAAGGCGAGGATCGTGCCGTCGCTGCGCACGAGGCCGAGCGACATCGGCGAATCGGGGCCGAGCAGGTCGCGGTAGAACGAGCTGAAATAGCCGGGGCGCAAGGCGACCGAGACGAGACCCGCGAACTCGCCGGCGTCGTTCAGGCGCGCCACGCCCATGTTGAACACGGTCTCGCCGCTCACCTGGCCCTGCATCACGCGCGAGACGTGGTCGATCACGCGGCCGTCGCGGATGCCGGTGAAGTCTTCGCGCGCGGCAATCGACACCGGCGGTGGCGGCGAGTAGCGGCTGCTCGCGAGCAGATCGCCGTCGCCCCCGAAAATCGACACGGCGGCCACCTGCGGATATCCGCCGCCGATCGCGTCGAGTTTTTCGTGGATCTGCGCCTCGCTGGCGCGGATGCCGTCGTCGTTCAGGCCGCGCACAAGGTCGACCACGCGCGCGTCGAGCGCCTCGTTCATGTCGAACACCTTGAGCGCATGCTCTTCGGCCACGCGCACGGTGCGCAGCGTGGTGTCGGTGGCGTCGGCTTCGCGCGTGCGCAGGTCGTTGTACGCCATGGCGGCCACGTAGAGGCACGGCAGCACGATCGCCGCGACGAGCAGCGCGAGCAGCGTGCGCCGGCGCACCGTGAAGTCGTGACCCGGCGCGGCCGGAAACGGCGTGTCGTCGGCGGGGGGCGGCAGGGAGGGGCGTTCGTCTGGCCGCTCGGGCCGGTCAGCAATCATCGTACGGAAAAACAGGGAAAAGACGGCTGGGCATGCGACATGATAAACGACCGCGATGACGCCCCGACGGCCGGCAGATCCCCGGCGTGCTGCAAAAATCGGCTGGCAAGCGCGCTGTCCAGGGGGTTTCCTCTCGCTTCATGCCGAATTCGCGAAAATCGGCGAAGCGCAAACGTACCACAAAGGGATAATCGACGTCCTTCATTTAAGGGATGGATCATTTATTTCCATAAATTAGTCGAAATGAGTCGATTTTGTTCGTTGATTGATTAACGGCGAGTTGCATTTGATTCAATTTGATTCGAGAATCGCGGACACGAGATAAATAACGCATTCGCATGTGAGCCATGCCAGCCGACCAGGCGCATGGCCATGCTACGGGGTGGCTGCAGGCATGCAGACGAGGGCCTTCATGACCGGCGCACGGGTTGCCGGTATCCATTGGGCGACGGCGGGACGAAGGCGCGGCCATGCGCCTTGTGCCGACATGCCAGCGCGCGGATCCGTTCATGCGTTATGCATTATTCGGCCGGTTCGCAAAATTCTTTGAAGTTTTCCCTAAAGTAATTGCCCGTGCCGCCGTTAATCCGTCGAAACGCACTCCGTCCAACGCACACTCATTCAGCATATCCATGTCCTTGCCCATCGTGATCGCCGATGACTCGCTGTTAGCCCGCAAGGTGCTCACGAAGGCGCTGCCCGAGGACTGGGACGTTTCGATTTCGTACGCGGCGAACGGACACGAAGCGCTTGCGCATTACCGCGCCGGCCGTGCGGCTGTCATGTTCCTCGACCTCACGATGCCCGACATGACGGGCTTCCAGGTCCTCGAAGCGTTGCAGCACGAAGACCTCAACACGTTCGTGATCGTCGTTTCAGCGGACGTCCAGCCTCGTGCCCGTGAGCGCGTGCAGGCGCTCGGCGCGGCGGCGTTCGTCGCAAAGCCGGTAACCCAGGAGGCGCTGCTGCCCATCCTGAAGGAGTACGGGTTGTATGCCTGATCGAGTGTTCACGGAACTCCAGCGCGACGCGCTCCAGGAGATCGCCAATCTCGGCATGGGGCAGGCAGCGACGCGACTGTCGGGGCTGCTCAACGCCTTCATCGAACTTTCGGTGCCGCGCGTGCGCGTGGTCGCTGTATCCGAGGCCGCGGCGGCGCTGCGCGAGATGACCGGCATCGACGGTCCGGTCGCGGCTGTGCGCCAGGGCTTTCGCTCGGAGATCAAGGGCGAGGCGCTGGTGATCTGCCGCAGCGGCGAGATCGCCGAGCTGGGGAGCCTTGTCGGCGGCCCCTACGCCACGATCGGCGACGACGCGCTCACCGAAGAAGAGCTGATGTTCGACGTCGCCAACGCGCTTACGGGCGCGTGTGTCTCGTCGATGCTCGACCAGCTCGGGCGCATGCCGGTGTTTTCGCAGCCGGGCCTCCTCGGCGAGGCGATCATGCTTGACGAAGTGTTCCAGCCGGGCCTGCTCGCCTGGGACGTCGCGCTGCTCGTCGAAGTCAATTTCGCGCTGGAAGACCAGCGCTTTCGCGCCCACCTCGTCATGCTGATGGCCGAGGAGTCGATCCATGTCGTGAGCCGGGCCATCGACGCGTTGTTGCATAGCCTATGAACGAGCCATCCGGATTGCCATCGCTATCGGACCTCGTTGTCGAACGGGTGGGTTTCGGCATTTTCGTGGTCGATCGCGACATGAACGTGCTGAGCTGGAACCGCTTCATGCAGGACCACAGCGGTGTGACGGCCGAGGACGTGATCGGCCGCTCCATCTTCGAACGCTTCCCCGATCTGCCGCGCGCGTGGCTCACGCGCAAGGTCGAGAGCGTGTTCCAGCTGGGCAGCTTCGCGTTCAGCTCGTGGGAGCAGCGCCCGTATCTGTTCCAGTTCGACCACGACCGGCCGATCACGGGCGGTGTGGACTACATGCAGCAGGACTGCACCTTCATGCCGCTCATGCGCGGGCGTGACGTGATCGCCGTGTGCGTGACCCTCTCGGATGTCACGCACGTGAGCGTCATGCAGCGCGAGCGCGAGGAGGCCGTGGCCAAGCTGCGCGAATACGCCGATCGCGACGGCCTGACCGGCATTGCGAACCGCCGCTATTTCGAAACACGCCTCGCCGACGAATTCCTGCGCTGGCAGCGCTATGGCGGCGAGCTTTCGATGCTGCTGTTCGACCTCGACCACTTCAAGCGCATCAACGACGAATTCGGCCACGTGGCCGGTGACACGGTGCTGCGCTCGATGGCGCAGCGCGTGTCGGGCGTCGTGCGCAAGCAGGATGTGTTCGGGCGCTTCGGCGGCGAGGAATTCGCGCTGCTGTTGCCGTGCACGCCGCTGGACGACGCGCTCTACGTGGCGGAGAAGATCCGCCGCACGATCGGCGACGAGCCCATCGAGGTGCAAGGCGTGATCGTGCCCGTGACGGCCAGCGTGGGCGCCGCCACCGCGCGCACGGGGGCGCCCGACTACGAGGGCATGATCAACGAGGCGGACGCCGCCCTCTACACCGCGAAACGCCAGGGGCGCAACCGCTCGGTCGCGCTTGCCTGAGACTTGCCCGGGCCGCAGGCGGCTGCGGCCTCGATCCGTCTCGTCGCTCCGCGCTTTGGGGCACGCACCCCCACGCTATGCGCCCCGACTCAACTGCGGCGCCCCTCAAAGGTTGATATACTTTTGCCCGTTTCCGGCCTTGCGCGCCCCTGGCGGGCAATTTTAGGGTCGGGTGCCTCGCGCGTGTCCGCGCGCGCGGGCGACCCGCGGCAATGCGGGCCCGAATAGAGTCGAACGCCCGTTGAGGGCGCCCCCAGCGGAGATCGTCTTGGCTGTTTCCAATCTCGTCGTGGACGATACACAACAAACCGACGCCGCCGCCGCTTCGTCGGGCAGCTCGTTTTATCTGGCGATGCGGATCCTGCCTCCTGCGCAGCGCGACGCCATGTATCAGGTCTACGCCTTTTGCCGCGCTGTCGACGACATCGCGGACAGCGACCTGCCGCGCGCCGAGCGTGCGGCGGGGCTCGATCAATGGCGCGCCGACATCGATGCGTGCTATGCCGGCACGCCGCGCGCCTCGCTCGCGGCGCTCACGCGTCACATCCATACGTTCGGGCTTCAGCGCGAAGACTTCCACGCGATGATCGACGGCATGGCCATGGACGCCGCCGAGGACATCTGCGCGCCCGACGAGGACACGCTCGACCTGTACTGCGACCGCGTGGCGAGCGCCGCGGGCCGCCTGTCGGTGAGAATTTTCGGGATGCAGGAGGAGCCGGGCCGCTTGCTGTCGCACCATCTGGGGCGCGCGCTGCAGCTCACCAACATCCTGCGCGACATCGACGAAGACGCGGACATCAACCGCTGCTACCTGCCGCGCGAGCTGCTCGCGCGCGAAGGCATTGCGGCGGGCAATCCGCACACGATTGCCGCCGACCCGTCGCTGCCGCGCGTGTGCGAGACGCTCGTGCAACGCGCCCGCGCGCACTTCGTGCAAGCCGACGCGATCATGGACGCCGCGCCCCGTGCGCAGGTGAAAGCGCCGCGCATCATGTCGGGCGTCTACCGCGTGCTGCTCGAGCGCACCGTGGAGCGCGGCTTCGACCTGCCGCGCACGAAAGTCAGCAAGCCGCGCGCACGGCTGATGTGGATCGTGGCGCGTTACGCGCTGTTCTGATGCCGCGGCTAGTCCACGTCATCGGCGCTGGGCTTGCGGGCCTCGCGACGGCCGTGCGGCTTCAGCGGCGCGGCGTGCAGGTGGCGCTCTACGAGGCCGCCGGCCAGGCAGGTGGACGCTGCCGCTCGTACTACGACCGCACGCTTTCGGCGACGCTCGACACGGGCAATCATCTGGTGCTGGCGGGTCATGCGCGCACACTCGAATACGTGCGCACGATCGGCGCCGGCGACGCGCTTTCCGGCCCCACCGAGCCCGGCTTCGCGTTCATGGATATCGCGGCGCGCTCGCGGTGGACGGTGCGCTTCTCGCGCTCGCGCATGCCGTTCTGGATTGGCGACGCGCGCTCGCGCGTGCCGGGTACGCGCGCCGCGGACTATCTGGGGCTGCTGCCGCTCCTGTTCGCCAAGCCAGGCCGCACGATGGCGCAGACCATGCGCTGCGAAGGTGTGCTGTGGGACCGGCTGCTGCACCCGTTTTTTCTCACGGCGCTCAATGTCGAGCCGCGCGTGGGCAGCGCGGAACTGGCGGGCGCCATGCTGCGCGAGTCGCTCGCAGCGGGCGGCGAGTCGTTCCGGCCGCTGGCGGCGCGCGGTGGACTTTCCAGCGCGTTCGTCGATCCGGCCTTGCGCATGCTTCAGCACGGTGGCGCGGCGATTCGCCTTGATTCGCCGCTCAGGGAGATCGTGTACGACGACGCGGCGGGCCGTGTCACCGCACTCGATTTTCCAGACGGGCGTATAACGCTCGCTCACGACGAAGCCGTGGTGCTGGCCGTGCCCGGCGCGGCCGCCGCCGCGCTCGTGCCGGCGCTGCAGGCGCCGCAGCGCCACAATGCGATCGTCACGGTGCACTACGCCGTGCCGGCGCCGCCGGGCCTCGTCACGCCGATGGCGCTCGTCAACGGCACGGCCCACTGGCTGTGCACGGCCGAAGGGCGGCTCTCGGCGACGATCCACGACGCGCACGGCGTGCTCGACCTCGATCCCGAGGTCATCGCGCGCCGCGTGTGGGCCGACGTGGCCGAGGCGGCTTCGCTGCCGCTCGAGCCGCTGCCCGCCTGGCGCGTGTGCGCCGATGCGCGCGCGACTTTCGCCGCGGTGCCCGACGAAGAGTGGCGCCGCCCCGCGACGCGCACGCGCTGGAACAATCTGATGCTTGCAGGCGACTGGACGGCTACCGGTCTGCCCGCGACGATCGAAGGAGCGATCCGCTCGGGCCGCAAGGCCGCCGAACTGCTCCTGACCGAAAATTTGGAACGTAGATGAACGATTTATCCCAAGCCATGCCGACCGAAGACCTCGCCAGCCCCCTCACGGGCGCTGACGTTGCCTACGCGCCGGCCGTGGCGACGCCCGCTCCCACGTTTGCCGGTGAGACGGCCGCTCCGGTCGCCGCACCGCTGGTCCCGCTCGCATCGCTCGACGCCGCCGTCGCGCGCGCGACCGACGCGATCCTCGCCGACCAGCGTGCCGATGGCCATTGGGTCTACGAACTCGAAGCGGACGCCACGATTCCGGCCGAATATGTGCTGCTCGTGCATTACCTCGGCGAAGAAGCGAACCTCGAGCTCGAACAGAAGATCGCGCGCTACCTGCGCCGCATCCAGTTGCCGGAAGGCGGCTGGCCGCTCTTCACCGACGGCGCCATGGACGTGAGCGCGAGCGTGAAGGCTTACTTCGCACTCAAGATGATCGGCGACGCGGAAGACGCCGAGCACATGGTGCGTGCACGCGAGGCGATTCTCGCGGCAGGCGGCGCGGAGCAGGTCAACGTGTTCACGCGCATCCTGCTCGCGCTCTTTGGCGTGGTGACATGGTACGCAGTCCCGATGATGCCCGTCGAGATCACGTTGCTGCCGCAGTGGTTCCCGTTCCATCTTTCGAAGGTGTCGTACTGGGCGCGCACGGTGATCGTGCCGCTGCTCGTGCTGGGCGCGAAGCGCCCGGTCGCGCGCAACCCGCGCGGCGTGCGCATCGACGAGTTGTTCCGCGGCGCGCCGGTGAGCGTAGGCCTGAACGCCCGCTCCCCGCATCAGAGCAAGGGCTGGTTCGGCTTCTTCCGCGCCGTGGACGGCGTGCTGCGCGTGACCGATCCGCTCTTTCCGAATTACCTGCGCCAACGCGCGATCGACGCCGCGGTGGCGTTCGTGGACGAGCGGCTGAACGGCGAGGACGGTCTGGGCGCGATCTTCCCGGCCATGGCCAACGCCGTGATGATGTACGACGTGCTGGGCTATCCCGCCGATCATCCGCATCGCGCCATCGCGCGCCAGTCGCTCGAAAAGCTGGTGACGGTTCACACCGAGGAAGCGTACGTCCAGCCCTGCCTTTCGCCGGTGTGGGACACGTCGCTCGCGGCGCACGCGTTGCTGGAGACTGGCGAGGCGCGCGCCGAGGAAGCCGCGCGCCGCGGCCTCGAATGGCTGCGCCCGCTGCAGATCCTCGACGTGCGCGGCGACTGGATCTCGCGCCGTGAGGCGGTGCGTCCGGGCGGCTGGGCGTTCCAGTATGCCAACCCGCACTACCCCGACGTCGACGACACGGCCGTGGTCGTGGCCGCCATGGATCGCGTGGACAAGCTCGACAACACGAAGGCCTATGACGCCCCCATCGCCCGCGCGCGCGAATGGGTGGTCGGCATGCAGAGCAGCAACGGCGGCTGGGGCGCGTTCGAGCCGGAAAACACGCAGTACTACCTGAACAACATCCCGTTCTCGGACCACGGCGCATTGCTTGATCCGCCGACCGCCGACGTCTCGGGCCGCTGCCTCTCGATGCTCGCGCAGCTCGGCGAACTGCCGGCGGCGAGCGAGCACGCGCGCCGCGCGTACAACTACCTGCTCGAAGAGCAGGAGTCCGACGGCAGTTGGTACGGTCGCTGGGGCATGAACTACGTCTACGGCACGTGGACGGCGCTGTGTGCGCTCAACGCGGCCGGCCTCGCGCACGACGACCCGCGCATGAAGCGCGCGGTGCAGTGGCTCGTGCAGATCCAGAACGACGATGGCGGCTGGGGCGAAGACGGCACGAGCTACAAGCTCGAATACCGCGGCTACGAGCGCGCCACGAGTACGGCTTCGCAAACGGCGTGGGCGCTGCTCGGCCTGATGGCCGCGGGTGCAGTCGATCATCCGGCGGTCGCGCGCGGTATCGACTATCTGCAGAATACGCAGCAGGTCCACGGCCTCTGGGACGAAACGCGCTTCACGGCCACGGGCTTTCCGCGCGTGTTCTATCTGCGCTACCACGGCTATCGCAAGTTCTTCCCGCTGTGGGCGCTCGCGCGCTACCGCAACCTCAAGCGCGCGGGCGTGACGCGCGTCACGGTCGGTCTGTGAGCGCGGTGGCTGGTGTCAAGGCGCGTGCCTTGCCCGTGATCGCAGTAACGGGCATGGCCTTCGAGGCGGGCATTGCCGCGGGCAAAGGCCGGGATGGCGTGCGCGCTGTCTACGCCGCGCGCGCGGATCTGCTGCAGAGCGCGCTCGCCGCGGCGCTCAAGGGCGGTGCGGCCGGCATCGTCAGCTTCGGCACGGCGGGCGGTCTTGCGCCCGATCTCGAGCCGGGCACCCTGGTGATTGCGCAAGCGATCGACGGCCCGTTCGGGCGCGTCGCGACCGATCCCGCCTGGAGCGCACGCATGGCCGACGCGTTGATGGCCTCGCCGCTCGCCGCGAAAACCCGGCGCGGCGTGGAGGCAGCCGTTGCCGCGCCGCTTACCGGCGCGGCGGATAAGGCGGCGCTGTTCGGCGCGTGCGGGGCGCTCGCCGTCGACATGGAGTCGCATCTGGCAGCGGCAGCGGCAGCCGCGCATGGCGTGCCGTTTGCCGTGTGCCGCGCGATTGTCGATCCGGCCTGGCGCAGCTTGCCGAAGGCGGCAATGGCAGGCTTGCGCGACGACGGCACGACCGCAGTGCTCCCTGTCCTGCGCGAGCTGGCGCGCGACCCGTCGCAACTAGGCGGCCTGCTGCGCGTGGCGGCGGATGCGAAAGCGGCACGCCAGTCGCTCAGCGCCGCGCGGCAGGTGCTGACGGCCAGCGGCGCTTTTTTCCCAGGATGACCTTGGCGGGTTATTGAAATACCTAGGGTAAACCCCTATCTCTGGTAACATCTCAGTGTTAACCCTAGATCCGTTTCTGCAAATCTGGGGGCGAATCACATTTCGGGGAGTTACCAGCCATGAATTTTCATACTCGCAAGTGGGTCAAGCCTGAAGACCTGAATCCGAACGGTACGTTGTTCGGCGGCAGTCTGCTGCGCTGGATCGACGAAGAAGCGGCGATCTATGCGATCTGCCAGCTCGACAACCAGCGCGTGGTGACCAAGTTCATGTCTGAGATCAACTTCGTGAGTTCGGCGCGTCAGGGCGACATCATCGAACTCGGCATAACGGCCACGGAGTTCGGCCGCACGTCGATCACGCTGCGCGCCGAAGTGCGCAACAAGATCACACGCAAGAGCATTTTGACGATCGAAAAGATGGTGTTCGTGAACCTCGGCGCGGACGGCGTGCCCGCCCCGCACGGCCGCGAACGCATCCGCTACGCCGACGAAGCCTACGAGCGCTATCGCGAGACCGTGCAGACGTCGGCGGACGCCACGGCATTGGCGGCGGCAAACGAGGCCGAGCGCCTGGCCGAGAGCGAAGACGCTTCGGTGCACTGAGCGGTATGCGCGGATGAATGAAAAACCCGGCAATCTGAAAAGGTTGCCGGGTTTTTTTGCGTTTGCATGCTGCCCGCCAGAAGCAGGCCATCGCTATACCGGGTTCAGGGCGCCGACGCAGGTGTCGCAGGCACCGCCGTCACACCCGAAGCCGGCGCGGCGGCCGAAGCCGCAACCGGCGCCGATGCCGTAGCCGGTGCGGAAGCGGCCGTACCCGCCGCCGCAGCAGCACCCGCACCGGCGACAGCCGCTGTTGCAGCCGTGCTCCCCTCGCCCGGATCGTCGTAATTCGGCAGACCATTATTTGAAGCGCCAGTCGCGCCAGTGGCAGCACCACCCGCACCGCCCGACTCGCCCGGATCCTCATAATTGGGCGCGCCGTTCTCGTTCGGCTTGCCCTCGCCACCTTCGTCGCCCGGCTCGCCGTAATTGGGCAGCGGCGCATTGTTGCCAGCACGTCCGCCGCGAATCAGCGATTCGCGCTGCTGGCGGTACGCGTCGCGCACGAACGAATACGGGTCGAGCGCCGCCTGCTTGAGCAGGTCGGTTGCGCCGAGCAGGTCCGCCCGCGCGCTGATGAACTGCGCGAGATACATCGGATTGCGCACAGCCGGCTCGAAGTAGTTGATGACGTTGAACTTCACGTCCACGGCCATGCCGATACCGTCGCGCACCGAGCTCGGCCCGAACAGCGGCAGCACGAGATACGGGCCGGCCGGCATGCCGTAGTGGCCCATCGTGAGGCCGAAGTCCTGGTGATGCTTGGGCAGCCCCGCTGCCGTCGCGAAGTCGATCAGGCCGCCCAGACCGAAGGTCGTGTTCATCGCGATACGCATGAGATCCTCGACGGCGTCGGTGATCTTCAGCTGCAGCACGTTGTTTGCGAAGTTGTCGACGTCTCCGATGTTCGAGAAGAAGTTCGTGATCGCCTGGCGCAGCGGCTGCGGCGTCACCTTCTGGTAGCCCTTGGCGACCGGCTGCGCAATGTAGGTGTCGAGTTTGTCGTTGAACGTGAAAATCGCGCGATTCGCGGGCTCGAACGGATCGCCCGGCTTGCGGTCGGGGCCCGTGGCGCAACCCGACGTCACGAGGAGCGCCAGGCCCGCCGCCGCCATGGTGAGCGCGGCTTGTTTCTTCTTCATTGATCGATCCCCTGAATTTCAGCTCTCGCGCGTTTTGCGCGCGGTTTGCCCATCAGCACCGGCTGGAACACCACGGCGCCGATCAGCGTACAGAACAAGGACAGCGCGAGCAGCTTGCCCATGCTCGAGGTGCCCGGATGATGCGATAGCCACAGGCTCCCGAACGCGGTGGCCGTGGTCGCGGCGGAAAAGAGCACCGCGTGCGTGAGGCTCGAATGCAGGAGGCCGGTTTGCCCCGCGCGCCAGGCCATCACGAAATAGATTTTGAACGCGACGCCGACGCCGAGCATCAGGGGAAGCGCGATGATGTTCGCGAAATTTAGCTGAATTCCAAATACGACGCACAGTTCGAGCGTGACGAGCGCCGATACCAGCAGAGGAATGAGCGTGCGCAGCACGTCGCCGAAATTGCGCAGCGTGATCCAGAGGAGCGCCGTGATCAGCAGGACCGACCACCCCGCCGCCTGGAAGAACGCGAGGATGATCACGTTCGCCGAGTGCAGGATCGAGATTGGGCCACCGATCGCGTTCGGTTCCGCCGCCTTCACAGCGTGTGCAAAGCGCGCGAGCATCGCGTCGTCGTTGGAATCGACACCGGGCGGCACGCGCGGCGCCACGTCCACGATTGCCTGGCCAGTCGGCGCCACCCAGTCGCGCACCATCTCGGGCGGCAGGTTTTCACGCGTGATTTCCGAGGGTTGCAAGAGGCGCGCGAGCTGCGCAAACGCAAGCTTGAGCGTGAGGCTGAAAGCGGTTTCCGCGCGGTCTCGCGTGGCCGGGCTCGCGCTCGCGAGCTTGTTGAGCGAGTCGGACAGATGCTTCGCCTCGGCCGCGCCCGGCCCGGGATGGTCGCTCGCGGCGAGCGAGAGCTGGTTGGCCGCGCGCTTGAGCGTCTGCACACGCACCTCGTCGGTCACGGGTGCGGACGGCTGCTGCGTGAGCGCAGGCAGAAGCTGCTGCGCGGCGCTCGAGATCAGCATGAGCTTTTGCTGCTGATCGTCGGGAATGAGCGTGCTGAGCGTCGTCGCACGCGCCACTTCCGGCAGCTTCGAGAGCCGCGCGGCGATCTTGTCGGCTTCTTCGAGCGACGGCGCGAGCACGCTCACGTCGTTGATCGAGATGACGGGCGAGTCCTTCAGCGCGAGCAGCGTCGCCATCGACTCGGTATGCGGATCCTTCAAATGCAGCGGATTGAAGTCGAAGCGCAGATGCAGCAGCAAGGGCGTCGCGCCCACGATGACGACGAGCGTGGTGAGCAGCACCGGCTTGCGATGCTCGGCGAGCCATTTGTCGACCGGTGCGAGGAACGCGAAGCCAGGCGAGGCGCGCTCGCCCTTCGGGTTGAACACGCGGATGAGCGCAGGCAGCACCGTCATGTTGCAGATGTACGCCACGAACATGCCCACGCCCGCGATCTGTCCGAGTTCCGAGAGGCCCTTGTACGCGGTTGGGAGGAAGGAAAAGAAACTTTCGGCCACGGCGATCGCCGCGAGCGTGAGCGGCACGCCGATGGTGCGTGCGGTCTTGAGGAGCGCGGCGTCGAGCCGCTCGTCCTGAAAGCGCTCCTCGCGATACTTCACGCCGAACTGCACGCCGAAATCGACGCCTAGCCCCACGAACAGCACCATGAACGCGACCGAGAGCATGTTGAACGAGCCGATCATCATGAGGCCGAGCGCGGCCGTGATGACGAGGCCGATCACGAGCGTGATGAGCGTGGCGCCGATCAGCTTGCCCGAGCGCAGCGCGAGCCACAGGATGGCGAGCACGACGATGATCGTGATCACGCCGTTGAGCGCGGCGCCGTCCTGCACCGAGGCGAATTCGTCGTCGGCGAGCGGTTGTTCGCCCGTGAGGCGCACGCGCGCGCCGAATTCGGTGTCGAGATGAAGCGAGGCGGCGGTCTCCCGGATCGCCTGCACTGCGTTCGCGCCCGCCTTGAGCGCGGCGAAATTGAGCACCGGCTGCACGGTGATGAACGCGAACGCGGGCTTCGTGGCCGAGTCCTTGTCGACGAGCGCGCGCCACGAGAACGCAGCGGGCTTGCCGGCCAGGACGTCGTCGACGACATTGGCGGCGCTGCCCAGCAGGCTTGCCATTTGCGGCAATTTGATCTGGCCGATCGTGAGCGGCAACTGCAGCGTGGTCGTGAGCGTGCCGGCCAGACCCGCGAGGCTCGGGTCCTTCGCGAGCTGGTTCACGAGCGGGCGCGCCTGCACGAGCTGGCCCGTGGTCGAGAGCACGGTGGCTGTGGACGGAAAAAGCAGGCCGTTGTGCTGGAAGAACGGGCCGCCCGCGGGCTGCGAGACGGCGCTGAATTCGCGCGAGTCGGCTTTGAGCGCTTGCGCGAGCTTGTCGGCGGCAGCGTCGGCGAGCTCGGGCGCGTCGGCCTCGACAACCACGAGCAGCGAGCTCGCGCGCTGCGGGAACGCCTTGTCCTTGGCTTCGCTCAACGCGGCCCATTCGGCCGTGTTCTCGACGAGACCGCTGATGTCGGTGTTGATCTTGAAATGCCTTGCGACGTACACGCCGCTTAGCACGGCGAGCACGATCGCAAGTGCGATCACCCACGCCGCGCGGCGCACCGACCAGGCGACGAGGCTAATGATGAATGGCTTCAGCATACAGGCGAGGGGGCCCTGTCAATGGGGTTCTTTGACGCGAAACGCACAAGTATACCGGCCCAGCCCGTCCTGGCGCGGCTCATGCACGCCGAGCGTGAGGCGGCGCCCCGGCAGCGTGTGCGCCAAAGCCGTTATACTGGCTCAGCCGGCCGCGCGGCGGTTGCGTGAATGCGCGCAAAGCGCACGCACCGAACCGCACTGAATCGCACTGTACCGGCGCCTGAATTTCACTGTTCCAGAAGAGCGTATGAAACGTTACCTGACCGCATTTATCGTCGCCGCCTGTTTCACGGGCGTTTCGGGCGCCGCGTTCGCGCAGACCTCGCCGGACGCCACCGTCAAGGCCGCCGTGGAAGGCACCGTGAAGGCGATGCAGGCCGACCCGCAGGCACGCGGCGGCGACATGAACAAGATCACCCAGGTGGTCGAGACCCATTTCGTTCCCGCCACCGACTTCAAACGCACCACGCGTATCGCCGTTGGCAAACCCTGGGCGACGGCCACGCCCGAACAGCAGCAGAAGCTGTATGAGCAATTTCAACTCCTGCTCGTGAAAACGTACGCTTCGTCGCTCTCGCAACTTCGCGATACGCAGGTGAACTTCAAGTTCGCGCCGTCGAACACGGGTGCGGGCGCAAAGGACACCGTGGTGCAGTCGCATGTGATCAGCAACGGCGGCGACGACGCCATCGACTACCGTCTCACGCAAACACCGAGCGGCTGGAAGATTTACGACATCAACATGATGGGCGCGTGGTTGATCCAGGTCTACCAGACGCAGTTTGCCGACCAGATCGCCAAGGGCGGCATCGACGGCCTCATCAAGTTCCTCGTCGACCACAACGCGCGCAGCTGATCGCCAATCTGTGGTTGCACACGCATTGTGCCTCTGAGGGCGCTTCGGTTGATCCGAAGCGCCCTTTTCACTTCCTGCGGTGTTCCACCGCGAACTTGATCAACTCCGCCTGGCCTTCGATCTCCAGCTTGCGCTTGAGATTGAGCCGGTGCGTTTCCACCGTGCGCACCGAGAGCCCCTCGCGCTGCGCGATCTGCTTGCTCGATAGCCCTTGTGCCAGTGCGTCGAGAATGTCCCGCTCGCGCGGCGTGAGCCGCTCCACCGGCGTGCTGCGCGCCGACGCCTGGATCATGCGTGCACTCAACCCCGCGCTGAAATACGTGCGGCCGGCCAGCACCGCCTCGATCGCCCGGATGATCTCGGTGGCCGGCGAATCCTTTAGCACGTAACCGCTCGCGCCCGCGCGCACCGCCTCGGTCACGTATTCGACGTTGTCGTGCATCGAAAGCATGAGCACGCGGATGGCCGGAAAGCGCTCGTGGAAGAGGCCCGCAAGCGCGATGCCGTTCACGCCGGCCATGCCCACGTCCATCAGCACGAGATCGGGTTCGAGCGACGCGGCGAGCGCGATGGCCTCGTCGGCGTTGCCGGCCTCGCCTGCCACCTCGAAACCCGGCACGGCTTCGAGCCGGGCGCGCAGGCCGTCGCGCACGAGCGGATGGTCGTCCACGAGGATGAGCCGCGCGGGCCTCGCGTCGGGGCTCTTTGATTCGTTCACGTTTGCATTCGTCATCGTCATGTCGGCGTTCTGGATACGGCGGCGGCTTTCGGCGCGGCATTAGGCGCAACAGGCACCCATGCGGTGACGAGCGTATGGCCAGGCTGCGAGGTGATGTCGAGGCGGCCGCCCAGGGACTCCAGCCGCTCGCGCATGTTGCGCAGGCCCAGGCCCGCGCGCGGGTCGGCCAGTGCGTGCGCCACGTCGAAGCCGCGGCCATTGTCGGCGATGCCGAGCGTCACGCCGTTCGCCGCGACTTCGAGCGTGAGCGCGGCGCGCGCCGCCTGCGCGTGCCGCACGATGTTGGTGAGCGCTTCCTGCGCAATGCGAAAGAGCACCGTGTTGACGGCGTCGGGCAGCGCGCTCGCTTGCGCCTTTTTGCTCGCAGGCTTCGGCGCGGCTTGCGTGAAGGCGATCTCGATGCCCGTTTGCTCGGCCATCTCGCGCGTGAGTTGCTCGAGCGCCGCGGCGAGGCCCAGGTCGTCGAGCATCGAGGGGCGCAGCGCGTGCGAGATGCTGCGCACTTCGCGCAGCGTGTCCGAAAGCCGCGAGAGACCGGTGGCGAGCGACGCTTCGGCGGCGGGCACCCGCGTTTCGCCGCGCTCGAAGCGCGCGAGCGCCGACTCGAGCAGCAGCTTCACCGAAACGAGCATCTGGCTAATGCCGTCGTGCAATTCGCGCGAGAGCCGCGCGCGCTCCTGCTCCTGCGACTCGACCACTTGCTGCGCGAGGCGCTTGAGCTTGGCATCGGTGCTGCGGTGCTCGCTCACATTGAGCACGAGCGCGCCGAGCGCGATCACGAGCACGCCCGCGAGCGCGATCACGCCGAGCCACTGAATGGTGTGCCTGATATTCGCGGAGGCGCGCTCGTCAATGTGCGCGAGCGTCGAATCGACGTCGTCGAGATAGATGCCGGTGCCGATCATCCAGCCCCAGCGCGGCAGCGGCACCACGTAACCGAGCTTCGGCGCAAGTTTGCCGGTGGACGGCCGGTGCCACATGTAGCGCACGTAGCCGCCGCCGCGCTGGGCCGCGGCAATCAGCTGCTGGATCGTGAGCGCGCCTTGCGGGTCGCGCAGGTTCCAGAGATCCTGGCCGACGAGCGCGGGCTCGCGCGGATGCATGAGCGAGCGGCCGTGCATGTCGTACACGAAGAAGTAACCGTCGGGTCCGAAGTCCATCTTTTGCAGCACGGCTAACGCGGCGAGCTGGCGATCGGCTTCGTCGGCGGGCGCGGGCAACGCGGTGCTGGCGTTCTCCTCGGGCGCGTACAGCGGCGCGATGGCGCTCGTGGCCAGCTCCACGTAGTGGCGCAGCTCGATCTCCTTGCTCGACAGATAGGCGCTTTGCATGGTCGCGTGCTGCGTTTGCGCGAGCTGCGTGGCCTGCTGGCGCACGCCGATCCCGATGCCGGCGATGGCAGCGAGGAACGGCACGACCGCAAGCAGGAAGATTTTTGTCTTCAGGCGGCGGTCGGCGAAGAAAAATGGGGCGGGCATGACGGTGTTCGGGGGCTGAGTCTGCAAGCATAACCGGGCGCGCGCGGCGGGGCCGGCAATCCACGCGGTGTTTAAAAGCGCGGGTCTTCAAATGATGGAGATTGTTGAGCGGCGATGATAGCGATTCTTCCGTCGTTTCCCGGGAACCGGTCATGATCCAGCCGATGCCGGTCGATACCCGGTTTGGCTGCGCCGTGCTTGCGTCGATCGTTGAGCGCGCAACGAAGCGTTGTCATGCCTACGTAGTTCTACGTAGCGCGCTTACGTAGTTGTCCGGTTGTGGCTGTCGGTCTGAAAGCGAATACTAGCGCCCACAGCATGGCGCAATGCGTCATGCATGCGCTGGCACTCACCGGCGCGCCTGGGCCCGGTCCTGACGCTGGGCAAAAAGCCAAAACCATAAATGCTTTGCATGAGACCAGAGTCAGCACTTAGGCGCTAACACTGGTCGACACAGGAGACACCGCATGAGTCGGACATCCAGTTTTGTCGTCTGGACGCTGGTCGCGCTGCTTGGCGCCTTCGCGTTCGGCACCATCGCGCTCGCGCACGGCGAGCGAATCAGCGCACTGTGGATCGTGATCTGCGCCGTGTGCGTCTACCTGATCGCGTATCGCTTCTACAGCCGTTTCATCGCAAGCACCGTCCTGCAACTGGACGGCCTGCGCATGACGCCGGCCGTGCGCCACAACGACGGGCTCGACTTCGTGCCCACCAACAAGTACGTGCTGTTCGGCCATCACTTCGCGGCGATCGCAGGCGCGGGTCCGCTCGTGGGCCCGGTGCTGGCCGCGCAGATGGGCTACATGCCCGGCATGCTGTGGATTCTCGCGGGCGTGGTGTTCGCGGGCGCCGTGCAGGACTTTGTGGTGCTGTTCCTCTCCACGCGTCGCGATGGCCGCTCGCTCGGCGATCTCGTGAAGATGGAGCTGGGCCCCGTGCCCGGCGTGATCGCCCTCTTCGGCACCTTCCTCATCATGATCATCATTCTCGCGGTGCTCGCGCTGATCGTGGTGAAGGCGCTCACGAACTCGCCGTGGGGCACGTTCACCGTGGCCGCGACGATTCCCATCGCGATCTTCATGGGCCTCTATGTTCGCTACATCCGCCCGGGCAAGATCGGCGAGATTTCGATCATTGGTTTCGTGCTGCTGATGGCGTCCATCGCCTTCGGCCAGCACGTGCACGATTCGCCCACGCTCGCCGCCTGGTTCACGTTCACGGGCACGCAGCTCACGTGGATTCTGATCGGCTATGGCTTCGTCGCTTCGGTGCTGCCGGTGTGGCTGCTGCTCGCGCCGCGCGACTATCTCTCGACGTTCCTGAAAATCGGCACGATCCTCGCGCTCGCGATCGGCATTCTGATCGTCGCGCCGGAACTGAAGATGCCGGCTTTCACGAAGTTCATCGACGGCACGGGTCCGGTCTGGTCGGGCAACCTGTTCCCGTTCCTCTTCATCACGATCGCGTGCGGCTCGGTGTCGGGCTTCCACGCGCTCATCTCGTCGGGTACGACGCCCAAGCTGCTCGATAACGAAACCAACGCGCGCTTCATCGGTTACGGCGCGATGCTGATGGAATCTTTCGTCGCGATCATGGCGCTTGTGGCTGCTTCGGTGATCGAGCCCGGCGTGTACTTCGCGATGAACGCGCCGCTCGCCGTGCTCGGCACGACGCCGGACGCCGTGGCGCACACCGTCGGCCAGTGGGGCTTCATGCTCACGCCGGAGATGCTCACGCACACCGCGCAGGCCGTGGGCGAGACGACCATCGTCGCGCGTGCGGGCGGCGCGCCCACGCTGGCCGTGGGCATGGCGCAGATCCTGCACCAGGTGATCGGCGGCGAAGCGATGATGGCGTTCTGGTATCACTTCGCCATCCTGTTCGAAGCGCTCTTCATCCTGACTGCCGTCGACGCGGGCACGCGTGCGGGCCGCTTCATGCTGCAAGACCTGCTCGGCACGTTCCACCCCTCGCTCAAGCGCACGGAGTCGCTGCCGGCCAACCTGATCGCGACGGGCTTGTGCGTGGCTGCGTGGGGCTACTTCCTCTATCAAGGCGTGGTCGATCCGCTTGGCGGCATCAACACGCTGTGGCCGCTCTTTGGCATCTCGAACCAGATGCTCGCCGGAATCGCGCTGATGCTCGGCACCGTCGTGCTCTTCAAGATGAAGCGCGAGAAGTTCGCATGGGTGACCGCCGTGCCGACGCTCTGGCTGCTCATCTGCACGCTCACGGCTGGCTGGCAAAAGATTTTCGACAGCAACCCGAAGGTGAGCTTCGTTGCGCACGCGCAGAAGCTTTCGGCGGCGATCGCAGAAGGCAAGATCGTCGCGCCCGCGAAGTCGCTCGAACAGATGCAACGCATGGTGTTCAACGACTATGTGGACGCCGCGCTTTCGGGCCTGTTCATCTTCGTGGTGGTGAGCATTGTCGTGTACGGGCTGATCGCGATTGCGCGTGCACGCCGCATCAACCGCCCGACCGTGCAGGAAACGCCGTACCAGGCGATGCCGGCTGGCGGCGCTGCGGTCGCGGCGAATCGCGTGCACTGATCGGCGTTACGCTACTGAACGGAGCACACGATGTTCTCGGGACTTCGCGACAACGTACAAACGGCTGGGCGCTATCTCGGCCAGGCCATGCGTTTGATGGTCGGTTTGCCCGACTATGAGGGCTACGTCGCGCATATGCGCGCGACGCATCCCGACCGCCCGGTGATGACCTACGAAGAGTTCTTCCGCGAGCGGCAAAACGCGCGGTATGGCTCGGGCGCCGGGAAGTGCTGCTAACGCGCGACTGAGCGGATACGTTCAAAGCAAGGCGCGACGGCGAAGGCCGTCGCGCCTTTTTTACGCCTGTAATCTGCCCGGATCGGGGCGCAATCAAAAAGCGCTCAATTCTCGCCGCGCGGCTGCCGTTAACTTTTACGAAGCCCGTGGTGACGACATCGCACCCTCAACACCTGCACCGTAAGGTCTACGAATCAACGAATCTTTCATGATCTTTCATCGAATCGGCGCAGCATGGCTCACGGCCGCCCTCACCGCAACGGTTGCGCCCGTTTGCGAAGCGCAATACACCACCGACTGGATTGCGAACACTTACGGCGCCAACGCGACGCACGTGGGCAACGTGGCACGCTCGATGTGGGTCGCGCCCGAAGGCGTGATCTATACGTCGTCGATGTGGGATGAAAACGAAGGCGGCGTGGCGATCTACCAGAACGGCCAGAGCCTCGGCTCGATCGGCGGCCACGGCGACTTCCAGGGCGGCGCGATCACGGGCAACACGACCTCGCTGTTCGTCGCGATGCAGTACAACACCACGTATGGCAGCGGCAACGTCGGGCGATACAACCGCGCGAGCGGCGCCCGCGACCTGCTGATCGCCGTGAGCGCCGATACAACCGAAAAGCTTGCCGATGTCATCACCGGACTCGCGACCTCCGGCTCGCTGCTCTATGCAAGCGATTTTCCCGGCAACCGCGTGCGCGTGTACACCACGGATGGCGTCTGGCAACGCGACATCAGCGTGGCGGGTCCTGGCGCGCTGACGCTCGACGCGAGCGGCAATCTGTGGGTCGCGCAAAAAAGCGCGGGCGCCGTGCTCGAATTCAGTGCCGGTGGCCAGCTCCTGAACACGATCCAGTTGGCATCCACGGCGCGGCCATCATCGCTGTACTTCGATTCGCAGACCTTACAGTTGATGATCGGCGACTCGGGTCCCGACATGAACATCAAGAACTTCAGCGTAACGGGCACGCCTTCCCAAACGGGCACGTTCGGCATACGGGGCGGCTATCTCGACACGACCACGGGCATCAAGGGGCAGGTAGGCGACAAGCGCTTTACGCGCGTGGTCGGTATCGGCAAGGATTCCGCGGGCACGCTGTACGTGCTGAACAATCCGTGGGGCGGCTCGTGGGACCTCGGCCGCAACGGCGGCACCGATCTGCAGGCTTACGATGGCACCGGCACGCTGCGCTGGAAGCTTCAGTCGCTCAACTTCGAAGGCAATGCGGCGCCGGACCCGGGAACCGACGGCGCGACATTCTACGGCGCCATGAATATCTATTCGGGCACGGCTGGTGGCACTTTCGTCGCCAACACGATCGACCCGTTCACCTATCCCTCCGACCCGCGCATCAATCTCGCAGACGCCGCGCGCGGCGAGCATTTCGCGCAAGTGGCGAGTGTGGGTGGGCAGCGCATTCTCGTGGCCGCAGGTCAGAATCCCGATACGTTCTATTTCTTCCACTTCAACGCGGCAAGCGGCTATATCGCCATTCCCGATTACACGCTGCCGGGGGCGGCGTTCAATACGGCGGCCCCGGTGCGAAACGGCTTTTGCCTCGACAGCAAGGGCGACCTCTGGGTGGGCCTCGACAAGACCAACGTCATTTCCCACTACCCGCTAACCGGCTTCGACTCGACCGGCAAGCCGCTCTGGGGCGCCGCGCTCACTACGCCCGTTCCCGCCACGATCTCGCGGCTCACGCGCATTGTCTACCTGCCCGAAAGCGACACGATGATACTCACGGGAGAAGACGCCGGCATTACCGACTGGACCGCGGTCGGCACGCGAGTGGAGGTGTATCACGGCTGGCTGGCGGGCAACACGAGCGCGCCGAATCCGGTGATTACGCTCACGAGCGCGAATCCCAAGTCGATTGCCGCCGCCGGCAACTATCTGTTCGTGGGTTACGTGCACACCGTCCCCAACATCGATGCCTTCAACCTCACCACCGGCGCGATCGACACGACGCTCATCAATAGCAATCCGAATGCGGTGTACGTGGGCAACGATGTGGATTCGATGTATGGCCTGCGTGCCTATCTGCGCTCGACTGGCGAGTACGTCGTGACGAAGGATAACTACAACGCCGCGAGCGTCGTGGTGTATCGATGGACGCCTGCCGCGTCGAGCGCGACAGCGGCGGCGACAACGGTATCGCCGTTCTAGCCCGAAGTGGCGCATGAAGGGCGCGCTCGTTTCATTGCGCGTCGTCTTCGGCCTCGTGCAAGTGCGCGTGCTTCAGGTCCTCCAGAAACGCCCGCACGATCGGGCTATGCCGATTGCGCTTTTGCGTGACCACATGAAACGTGACCTCGTAGCTCAGCTGCTTTGGATTGAGCGCGACGAGCAGGCCACGCCGCACATGCGGCGCCGCGAACTGCTCGGGCAGGTAACCGAGATGGTGTCCGGAGAGAATCAGCAGGGCAACGGCCTCCATGTTGTCGGCCTGCGCGGTGACCTTGCTTTGTGTCGTCGAGTGCTGGGCCTCGGGTGTGGGATACGTGCGCCATACCCATTCGAATTCCGCGGCCTCTAGCGGATCGAGCTGCCCCGCGCGTTCGAACAGCGCATGCCCGCGTCCGCAATACGCGATCTGCCGCTCGATGAAAAGCGGCGTGTATTCGAGCGTCGGTACGCGGTGCCAGAAATAGCCGACCGCAATTTGCGTCGCGCCGTTGAGCAGTTGTTCCTCCAGCTCGCCCGGCGACTTCACCGAAATCGAGAAACGCACCGCTTCGTCGCGTTGCCGGAACGAAGCGATCGCCTCGCTGATGCGCGCGTTCTGACTGGTCGGCGTATGGCCGATCAAGCCGATGCTCAAGGTCCCCACGAGCTTGCGGTCCAGGTGCCGCGCCTTGAGCGTGAACTCTTCGGCGGCGGCGAGCAGCGTGGTTGCCAGTTCGTAAAGGCGTGCCCCTTTTTCCGTCAGCCTGAAACCGCTGCGCCCGCGCTCGCAGAGCCGGTAGCCGAGCCGCGTTTCGAGCGTCGAGAGCTGCGCGCTGATGGTGGGCTGGCTCACGTTCAGCGTGGTCTGCGCAATGCTCACGCCACCGGCGTCCGTCACGGCAACGAAGACGCGCAGCAGGCGCAGGTCGAGATCGGTCAGGCTGCCGAGCATGGATTCTCCGGGGAAAACATCGATACATAGACTGAAGTCTATGTGAACAACGACGAGATCGTTATTCATCTTTCATGGACGCGCGCTTACAACTGCGGCTATGGCCGTTTCGAATGATACGGCACGGTAAATGAAAGTGGAGCGCCGTAATGTCTGATCAATACTTCCAGCCGCTCAGCGGCAATGCCATGCCCCGCTGCGGCGGGATCGCGACGATGATGCGCTTGCCGCAGGTCGAGAACGCATCGGGCCTCGATGCCTGCTTCGTGGGCGTGCCGTTCGACCTCGGCACCTCGAACCGCACTGGCGCGCGCTTTGGCCCGCGTCAGGTTCGCTCGGAATCCGTGCTGCTGCGCCCGTACAACATGGCGACGCGCGCGGCGCCGTTCGATTCGCTGCGCGTGGCCGACATCGGCGACGTCGCGACGAATCCCTACAATCTCGCCGACTCGATCACACGCATCGAAGCCGCCTACGACGCGATCCTCGAACACGACTGCCGCCCGATCTCGCTCGGCGGCGATCACACGATCACGCTGCCGATCCTGCGCGCGATCCATCGCAAGCATGGCCGCGTGGGCCTCATCCACGTGGACGCGCACGCCGACGTCAACGACACGATGTTCGGCGAAAAGATCGCGCACGGCACGCCGTTTCGCCGCGCCGTGGAGGAAGGGCTGCTCGACTGCGATCGCGTCGTGCAGATCGGCTTGCGCGGGACCGGCTACGAGGCCGAGGACTTCGACTGGTGCCGCCAGCAGGGCTTCAAGGTCGTGCAGGCTGAGGAATGCTGGAACCGTTCACTGGCGCCGCTGATGGAAGAAGTGCGCGCGCGCGTGCAGGGCGGTCCGGTCTACCTGAGCTTCGACATCGACGGCATCGATCCCGCCTATGCGCCGGGCACCGGCACGCCGGAGATCGCCGGGCTGACCGTGCCGCAGGCGCTCGAGATCATCCGCGGTTCGTGGGGGCTCGATATCGTCGGCGCGGATCTCGTGGAGGTGGCGCCGCCGTACGACCCGTTCGGCACCACGGCGCTGCTCGGGGCCAATCTCGCCTTCGAAATGCTTTGCGTGCTGCCGGGCGTGAAGCGCCGCGACTGAGCGCTCGCGCCCCTGCGCCGCCCGAACACACTACGAATATCTGGAGACAAGCAGCATGAATGTTCACGAAAACGCCGGCCTCGCGGCCGAGACGGCCGGGCTCGAAATCGAGAGCCGGTCGATCGACTACATTCCCGAGCGCGAGCGTCACGCGAAACTGAGCAGCCAGGGGCCGTTCTGGTTTCTCGGTAACTTCCACTTCTTCACGATCTCGATTGGCTTCGTCGGCCCGAGCATGGGCCTTTCGGCCGGCTGGACCACGCTTGGCGGCGCACTCGGCATCATGTTCGGCACCATCTTCATGGCGTTCCACGGCTCGCAAGGCCCGGAGATGGGCCTGCCGCAAATGATCCAGTCGCGCGCGCAGTTCGGCTATCGCGGCGTGGCGCTCGCGCTGCTGGCCACGCTCTTCGTGTTCGTGGGCTTCAACGTCGTGAACATCTCGCTGATCATGGACGGCCTGAAGAACGTGTTCGGCGTGAATCCTGCCGTGGTGGCGGTCGTGGCGTCGCTCGCGGGCGGCGTGCTCGCGATCTACGGCCACGACCTCATGCACAAGGCGTTCAAGTGGGCGCTGATCGCGACGCTGCCGCTCTATGCGTTAGTGACGATCGCGCTTGCGTTCGGCGCGGGCAAGGGCGCCGCTGTCGTTCCCGCCGTGACCGCTGCCGCGCATCCTGGCTTCAGCTGGGTCGCATTCCTCACGCAGTTCGCGATTGGCGCGAGCTACAACATCTCGTACGCGCCGTATGTCTCCGACTATTCGCGCTATCTGCCGAAGCACACGAGCCGTGCGAAGCTGATCTCCGCGATTTTCCTCGGCGCCTCGCTCTCGGGTGCCTGGATGATTGGTCTCGGCGCATGGCTCGCGCAGCAGCTGAAGGCCTCGGATGCACTCGTCGCGCTGAATCAGGTGGGCTCGTCGCTGTTTCCGGGCTGCGGAAGCCTGCTTGTCATCGTATCCGTGGCGGGCTTTTTGCCGATCATCGCGCTCAATACGTACAGCGCGATGCTCACGCTGCTCACGGGCGTCGACTCGTTCCGCAAGATCAAGCCCACGCGCCGCGCCCGCATTGGCGCGGTGATGACGATCAGCGCGATCCTGCTGGTCTGCACGCTTTCGATCAAGGGTAACGGCGTCGCGCTGCTCAACACGTTCCTCGTGCTGATGCTGTACTTCCTCGTGCCGTGGACCGCCGTGAACCTTGTTGATTACTTCTTCGTGCGCAAGGGGCGTTACGCGATTTCGCACTTCTTCACGCCGGAGGGCATCTACGGTGCGTGGCAGGCGCGCGGGATCGTCGCGTATCTGATCGGCTTCGCCGCGATGGTTCCGTTCTTCGCCATCGTCGATAACGAATCGGGCAAGGAGATCTTCGTGGGTTACTTCGCTCACCTGATGGACGGCATCGACCTCGCGTGGCTCGTCGGGCTGATCGTGGCGGGCGCGAGCTACTATGTGCTGAGCCGCTCGCTCGATCTGCGTGCGGAAGAGAAGGTGATTCGCACCATCAAGGAAAGCGACATCGTCGCGATGGCGCGGCAATCGGCAGGGCATTGAAAGGGCACGCGGCGCGCGAATGTGCGCCGCAAAAAGACAAAGGGCGCAACGGTCATAACCGTTGCGCCCTTTTCGCTTTCGCGCCTTCCGGCGCGAAAAAGCGTATTAGCTAGCCGCGACCGTAACCGGCTTCTTCGTCTTGGCCGCGTTCTTGATCTCGTCGAGCTTGATCTCGACGTGACGCGAGAACACGTACTCAGCCGGACGCTGACCATCCAGCGAAATATCCTTCGCGAACGCGCCTTGCGTGCGCGGACCCGTAAGGGCGACGCGCGCGGCCTTGAGCGGATGCGCCACCGTGTCCATCACGGCGGTTGCCTCGAAGCCGCAGTGGACCATGCAGTCCGCGCACTTCTCGTACTTGCCCGTGCCGTACTTGTCCCAGTCGGTGGTTTCCATCAGTTCCTTGAAGGTCTTCACATAACCTTCGCCGACCAGATAGCAGGGCTTTTGCCAGCCGAACACCGTGCGCGCCGGGTTGCCCCACGGCGTGCACTGGTACGTCTGGTTGCCCGCCAGGAAGTCGAGGAACAGGCTCGACTGGCTGAACGACCACTTCTTGCCGTTGTTGCCGCGCTTGAAGATCTCGCGGAACAGGTTCTTGGTCTTCTCGCGGTTCAGGAAGTGCTGCTGATCCGGCGCGCGCTCGTAGGCATAACCCGGCGAAACCGTGATGCCGTCAACGCCGATCTCGCCGACCGTGTCGAAGAACTTCGCCACGCGCTCGGGCACGGCGTCGTTGAACAGCGTGCAGTTGATGTTCACGCGGAAGCCGCGGCGCTTCGCTTCCTTGATGGCCGCGACGGCCTTGTCGTACACGCCTTCCTGCGAGACCGAGTGGTCGTGCGCTTCGCGGTCGCCGTCAAGGTGCACCGACCAGACGAAGTACGGGTTCGGCTGGTAGTCGTCCATTTTCTTTTCCATGAGCAGCGCATTCGTGCAGAGATACACGAACTTCTTGCGCGCCATGATGCCCTTCACGATCTGCGGCATTTCCTTGTGCAGCAGCGGTTCGCCGCCTGCGATGGAAACGACCGGCGCGCCGCACTCATCGACGGCTTCCAGGCATTCCTCCAGCGACAGGCGCTGGTTCAGGATGGGATCCGGATAGTCGATCTTGCCGCAGCCATTGCAGGCGAGATTGCAGCGGAACAGCGGCTCGAGCATGAGCGCGAGCGGATAGCGCTTGTTGCCGCTGAAATGCTGGCGAAAGATGTACGAACCAACGCGGACTTTTTGTAGCAGCGGAATAGACAAAGCGTGTCCTCCTTAAACTTCGCGCGCGACGAGCGGTTGCAAGAGCTTCGACGGCAGCTTGAATTCGACTTTTTCTTCACGGCCCGCCATCGTCGACACCTCGACAGGCCCCAACGCGCGCAGCGCGTCAATTACGTTCTCAACCATTTCTTCAGGCGCCGATGCACCGGCCGTGATGCCGACCGTTTGCACATTGGCGAACCACTCGGACTTCACTTCCGAGCCGTCGGCCACGAGATAGCTCGGCACACCCGTTTCGCTGCCGATTTCGCGCAGACGATTCGAGTTCGAGCTGTTCGTTGCGCCCACGACGAGCAGCACGTCCACCTGATCAGACAGTTCACGCACCGCAGCCTGGCGGTTCTGCGTCGCGTAGCAGATGTCGCGCGTGTCCGGGCCGACGATGTCGGAGAACCGCGCGAGCAACGCGTCGATGATGCCGCGCGTGTCGTCCACCGAAAGGGTGGTTTGCGTCACGTACGCGAGCGGTGCATCGAGCGGCAGATCGAGCTTCGAAACATCGGCTTCGCTCTGCACGAGCAGCACGGTGCCGGGAATCTGGCCGATCGTGCCTTCCACTTCAGGGTGACCGGCATGGCCGATCAGGATCAGCGTGCGGCCCGCCGCGACGTACTGGCGGCCCTGCACATGAACCTTCGTGACGAGCGGGCAGGTGGCGTCGAGCACGTCGAGGTCGCGTTCCTCGGCGGCACGTTCCACGGTCTTGGCCACGCCGTGAGCACTGAAGATCGCCACGGCGCCTTCCGGCACTTCGTCGAGTTCCTCCACGAAACGCGCGCCCTTGTTGCGCAGGTTTTCGACCACGTGACGGTTGTGGACGATTTCATGGCGCACGTAGACCGGCGCGCCGTGTTTCTGCAGTGCGCGATCGACGATTTCGATGGCGCGGACAACCCCCGCGCAAAAGCCGCGGGGTTGGGCAAGGATCACTCGCATAAGGTGGCGAACTCCGACTGCCGCGTCAGGCGAGCGAATCGGTAAAAATGACCTGATCGCCGGCGGCTGTCTAATTATTAAGGATGCAAAAAGTCCGCCAAAGGGTGACGGAGTAAAAACTAGACGCGCATTTTAACCCCTTCGCCTTTCGTTTGCTGTGCAGCGCACTCGCGGGTGCTGCGTGCGCGCGACGGTGGCGCCCGGGCCGCGTCCATTTTTTCCCGAAAAGCCCCCCGCGTGGCGCTCTTGCGGCATGCGTCACGGCCTGCGCAAAGCGTGTCGCGCCTGCCGCACAGAACGGTACGCGAAGCCTGTGCGTCGGCGTTGCGCGGTGCAACATGCTCCGGGAACCCTTAAAATATCGCGTCCTGCGGGTCGCCTGGATGGTGCCCGTAGATACGACCCCATTCTGGACGCCTTGATGGAACCCGACCACTACGACGATTTTCCGGTAGCGCGCGTACTGCTGCCGAAGGTGCTGCGTGCGCCTGTCGGCGTGATCTACCACGTCGCGCGCACGCTCGACGACATCGCGGACGAAGGCGACTGGAGCCCCGAAGAGCGCCACACGCGCCTCGCCGATTTTCGCGAGGGCCTGAACGCGGTGGCCGAAGGCCGCCCGGCGCGCGTCCATCCCATGTTGTTCGCGAAGCTCGCCGGGGTGGTGCGCGAGTGCCGCCTGCCGCTCGCGCCGTTTTACGATCTCGTCGCGGCGTTCGACCAGGATATCGATGTCACACGCTATGCCGACCGCTTCGAGCTGCTGGACTTTTGCCGGCGCTCGGCGAATCCGGTCGGCCATCTGATGCTGCATCTGATCCACGAAGCGACGCCCGAAAATCTTGCCGATTCCGACGCGATCTGCACCGCCTTGCAGCTCATCACCTTCTTGCAGGACGTGAGCGCCGACTGGGCGCGCGGCCGCATTTACCTGCCGCTCGCCGACCGCGAGCGCTTTGGCGTGACCGAAGCGCAGATCGCCGCCGGCAAGGTGGACGACGCCTGGCGCGCGCTGATGGCGCACGAGGTGGCGTGCGCGCGCTCGCTCATGTTGAGCGGTGCGCCGCTCGCGCTGCGCGTGCCGGGGCGCTTCGGCCTCGAGCTGTGCAGCGTCGTGCATGGCGGACTGCGCGTGCTCGAAATCATCGAGCGTGGCGGCTACGATGTGTTCCGCGCGCGGCCTGCGCTGCGCGCGCCCGACTGGGCCGTGGTGCTCCTGCGCACGGCGGCCATGTGGCTGTCGCGCCGCGTGGGCGCGCGCGCACCTTCGATCGAGAGTAACAACGCATGATTACGACCATTCTGTTTGCCGTTTCCTGTCTCTCGCTGCTGATCTGGCTCGTGCTGCTGTTCGGGCGCGGTGGTTTCTGGCGCGCCCGCCCGGCCGCACCGCTGCCGATCGTCGAGCCCGCGGCCGGCTGGCCTGCCGCGTGCGCGGTCGTGCCGGCGCGCAACGAGGCCGACGCGATTGGCGAGGCCGTCAGCTCGCTGCTCCAGCAGGACTACGGCGGCGAGTTCCACGTCATCGTGATCGACGACCACAGCACCGACGGCACCGCCGAAGCCGCCCGCGCCGCCGCGCTCGCGCTGCAGTGCCCGGAAAAGCTCAGCGTGATTACGGCGAAGCCGCTGCCGGCGGGCTGGTCGGGCAAGGTCTGGGCGCAGTCGCAGGGCATCGAGGCCGTGCGCACGCTCAAGCTGCCCGCGGACTACCTGCTGTTGACCGATGCCGACATCGGCCATCCGCCCGAAGCGCTTGCGCAGCTTGTGGTGCGCGCGCAGGCCGAAGGCCGCGACCTCGTCTCGCTAATGGTGCGGCTGCGCTGCGATTCCTTCTGGGAAAAGGCGCTGATCCCGGCGTTCGTGTTCTTCTTCGCGAAGCTCTATCCCTTCTCGTGGGTCAACAACCCGAAGAACCGCACGGCGGCCGCGGCCGGCGGCTGCATGCTGGTGCGCCGGCAGGCGCTCGAAGAGGCAGGCGGCATCGAGTCGATCCGCGCCGAGCTGATCGACGACTGCAGCCTGGCCGCGCGGATCAAGCATCGCGGCGAGGGGCATCATCCGATCCGGCTCGACGTCGCCGCGAAGAGCGTGTCGCTGCGCCCGTACGATTCGTGGAAGGACATCTGGAACATGATCGCGCGCACGGCGTTCACGCAGCTGCATTACTCGGCGTGGCAGCTCGCGGGCACGCTTCTCGGCATGACGGTCATCTATCTCGCGCCGCCCGTGGTCGCGCTCGTGCTCGGGCCGAAGGGCTGGCCCGCGTGGATCGCCTGGGCGCTGATGTGCTGCGCTTACTCGCCCATGCTCGCCTACTACCGGCGCTCGCCGCTGTGGGCGCCGTTGCTGCCGCTCGTCGCGCTGTTCTATGTAGGCGCGACGTTCGCTTCGGCCTGGCGCTTCTGGCGGGGCAAGGGCGGTCAGTGGAAGGCGCGCGTGCAGGCGCCGGTGCAGGGGCGTTGATTTAGGTCAATTTGATCTAAAATGATCACTTTGAACCAAATTGACTTCTTTGGATCATTTGGTCTATTCTATTTTGCAGCCGGGCATCGTGGACCTGAAGGGCATGGCTCTGCAATCTTTGCGCGAGGTCCAGGTGGCACGCGTTGAGTTCGCGTCGTCGCTCGATTAATCGATAAATTAATCGGAGCCAGACTCAGGACCACGAGCGGTCAAGCACGGCGAATATCCCCTGAGAGAGGCAGCTATGAACAGCACTACCCTCGTAACTTACAGTGCGAGGGACGCCAAGACCCGTTTCGGCGAAGTTCTGGACGAAGCCCTTGGCCGCCCCGTAGGCATCACGAGGCACGAGCGGCTAACCGCATACGTGGTGTCGAAGCGCGACTTCGAAAGTCTGCGTGCGCGTGTCCAGGAGCTGGAAGAAAAGCTTTGGCTGATCGAAGCCGAGATCGCTCGCAGGGAAGGTTTTGCGAGCAGCGACGAGGTTGCGGCGTTCCTGCGCGATGCCAGGAACTCAGTGAATGAACCTAAGGATGACGAAGCACGCACTGAAGGCCTGCCAAAGCCTTGATGCGAAGCAGTACCGCCAGGTCGTTTCCGCGATTCTTGCGCTTCTGAGCAACCCGGAACCCCACGACAGCCAGCCATTGCGTGGCGCAAACGCGGGCGAACGCAGGCTCGATGTTGGCGAATATCGTGTGGTGTACGCCATTGCCGGCGAGACGGTCGAGGTGCTCGTCGTGGGCAAACGCAACGGCGACGAAGTCTACAAAATCTGGCAACGCATGTCGTAATCGCAAAGAAGGGCGCCTCGGCGCCCTTTTTCTTTTGGTGTCCGCTCGCGCGTTAGCGCTGCGTGAGCATCATGTACATCTGCACGGCGATATCGGGCGAGAACGTGAACGGCACCCAGCCGTGGCCCGTGTGGCGCAGCACCAGCAGGCGGTCGCCGTTGGATTGTTTCTGCACGGCCATCATCGGATTCTTCGTCGATGCGAAACGCCAGCCTTGCGGAATGCCCGGCGGCGGTTCGGGCTGCATCGAGGCGCGCGCGTTCGACAGCTCCTCGATCATCTGGCCGACCTGCAGCGCGTTGAGCGTCACCGTCTGGCCGCCGATCGTCAGCGTGATCTCGTTCTGCGACGGGCGCGCAACGTGCAGTTCGGGCTGCGCGGGCGCAGCGTTCGTCGTTTCGCTGGCCGCCTCGGCAGCGGGTTCGATGGCTTCGGCAGTTTCGGTCACGGTTGCACTTGCAGCTTCGACGGCTTCAACGGTTTCTGAGGCCGCGGATTCGGCATCGGCAGCCTCCGCAGCCGTCTCGACGGCAACGGTTTGCGGCTGCTCAGCGACGGCTTGCTCCGCTTCGCTGCATGCAACGGGAGATTCCTGCTGGGGAACTGCGGCGGCGCGTTCATCGGCGCGCGGTGCGTGCGCGGCGGCGGCGGCCTGAAGGAGCTGATCGACGCCCGCTTCGAGCACGCCAATCTGGTCTTGAAGATTCATGCGAGCTTCTCAGGTAAGACCCGCGATTCTACCCGTAGCTCACGCGCATTGCCCTTCAGGCGTTGTACGCATGTTGCAAGAAAAGTTGTAACAGTTTCCTCAGCCTGGCTCATTTCGCGTTCATTTCGCGCTTATTTCGCGTTCAGGTATCCCGCTTCGCGGAACCACGCGAGCGCATCCTTCAAGCCCTCGCGATACGGCCGCGCGCGATAACCGAGCTCGCGCTCCGCCTTCGCCGACGTGAAATACATCTTGTTTTTCGACATCTTGAGTGCGTCGACGGTCACGAACGGCTCGCGCTTCGTGAAGCGCGCCACGGCTTCCGCGCCCATCGCGAGCGGATAGAGCGGCCAGCGCGGCAGCGCGATCGTCGGCGGTTTGCGGCCCACCATGCCGGCGATGTCGGCGAGCATCTGCTGCAGCGGCAAATTCTCCCCGCCGAGGATATAGCGCTCGCCAATGCGCCCGCGCTCCAGCGCGAGGAAGTGGCCGTTCGCCACGTCGTCCACGTGAGCGAGATTCAGGCCGGTGTCGACGAAGGCGGGGATCTTGCCCGTCGCCGCTTCGACAATGATGCGGCCCGTGGGCGTGGGTTTCACGTCGCGCGGGCCGATGGGCGTGGACGGATTGACGATCACGGCGGGCAGGCCGTCGCGCTCGATCATGCGCTCCACGGCGCGCTCGGACAGCACCTTGCTGCGCTTGTACACGCCAATGGCCTGCTCGGGGGTGAGCGGCGAGGTTTCGTCGGCGGAGTTGCCCGAGCTCGTGACCTTGAGTGTGGCGACGCTGCTCGTATAGACGATGCGTTCCACGCCCGCGTCGAGCGCCGCGCGCATGGTGGCTTCGGCGCCTTCGAGGTTGGCGCGTTCGATTTCGTGCGGATCGGGCGCCCACAGGCGATAGTCGGCGGCCACATGAAAGAGGTAGCGCACGCCGGCCAGGGCCTGGCGCATGGAGGCGGCGTCGCGCATGTCGCCGGTGACGATCTCGGCGTCGAGCGCTTCGAGGTTCTTGCGCGGGCTCGTCGCGCGCACCAGCACGCGCACGGCAAAGCCCTTTTCCTGCGCGATGCGGGCGACGGCCGAGCCGACGAAGCCGGACGCGCCGGTGATCAGGACGAGATCGCGGTTGGCTCGGGAGGTGTCGGTCATTACAGGGTCGTTTCCATGTACGGTGATGGCGCTGCGGCGTGGCACGGATTGTACGTGGCGCGAGCCCGGCGCGTGTGCGCGTTGGCGTCTACAATGCCGACCGTAAAGCCTGCATGGAGAAACGAACAATGAGCGAACCGGATCTGGATACGCGCCTCGAAACGTACTACGTGCGCGTGCGCGGGACGGTGCAGGGCGTGGGTTTTCGTCACGCGACGGTGCGCCAGGCGCACGCGCTGCGCATTCGCGGCTACGTCGCGAACATGGAAGACGGCTCGGTCGAAGCCGTGATCCAGGGCACGGCGAACCAGGTGGACCGCATGCTTTCGTGGCTGCGCCACGGGCCGCCGGCCGCACGCGTGAGTTCGGTGGAAAGCGAGGAGCGTGTGACCGAAAAACGTTACGAACGCTTCGAGCAGCACTGAAAATCGTGCAATAAAAAAGCGGTGCGCCAGGTAACTGGCGCACCGCTTTTTCGTTCCCGGCGCCGCTTACTTCACGGCGAGCAGGCTCTCCGCGAATCCCCATTCCTTTTCGACCCACTGGCGCGTGCATGCGAAGCCCGCGTCGGCGGCGATCGCCGGGATTTCATCGGCGTGGTACTTGTGGCTGCTCTCGGTCCAGATCGTCTCGCCTGCACCGATCTCGACGGCGAGATTCGCCGCGTGCACCTCGGCGTGCACGTCGCGCTTCGCGCGCAGATGCATCTCGATGCTGCGCACGTCCGGATTGAAGCGCGCGACGTGCTCGAAGTCGCGCAGGTCGAAGTCGCCGTCCAGTTCGCGGTTGATGCGCGCAAGCAGGTTCAGGTTGAACGCGGCCGTCGCTCCAATGGCGTCGTCGTAGGCGGCGATCAGCGTATCGACGGGCTTCACGAGGTCGGTGCCGAGCAGGAGCGTGTCGCCGGGGCGCAGCATCGCGCGGATGTCGCGCAGGAAGCGCGTGGCCGCAAGGCGCGCGAAGTTGCCGATCGTGCTGCCGAGAAAGAGCACGAGCAGTTGCTCGCCTTCTTTGCGCTGGCGGCTCACCTCGGATAAACCAGCGAGATAGTCGCGCTCGTAACCAACGATCGAAATGCGCTCGATATCGGCCAGTTCGCGCCGGCACAGCTGCAGGGCGGTGCGCGAAATCTCGATCGGGCAGTAGGACGTTGGGCGCTTGCGGCAAAGCGCTTCGAGAATGCGGCGCGTCTTGCGGCCGCTGCCGCTGCCGAGTTCGGCGACTTTCACGTCGGAGGGCAGCGCCTCGACGATCTCGGCCGCGTAGCGCGTGAGCAGACGCTCTTCGCTGCGCGTGACGCCGTACTCGGGCAGCACGGTGATGACTTCGAAGAGGGCCGAGCCGACTTCGTCATACAAATATTTCGAAGGCAATTCCTTTTGCGGCGAGCGCGTCAAACCCGCACGCACTTCGGCGGCGAATGTGCTGGCGGCGGGGGAAAGGGCGAATGCACGGGCGGGGTCGACAACGGCGGGGCGGGGCGCAGAACGTAGCATGCGGGCTCCAGGGGGCGTTGGACGTTAGGGACGGCGTCGTGAAGCGTGAATCGCGGCGACCGGCGAAGGCGTGGCGCTCCGGGACAAGCGAGGCGCGGCTCCAGCGGCCCCGGTGAAATCTCGCTCGTCGAAGCGAATTCCAGCCGCGAATGCCAGCCAGTCAAGGCGCTGGCGGGCTGGCATGGCGAGACTTACGTTCTAGTCCATCGTTGCGCGATCTGCCGGACTAAATTCCTCGGCCAGCGCCTGGCCCGCAAGCGCGCACGGCATGTGCCCGCCTTGTCCGGCACGGGTTTGCGCCGCCTGCCGCCGTCAAAACGCGACTAGAATGCGGTCTCGCCGACGGCAACGCCGGCCCGCGCCTTATTCAATAGCCAATTCAAATGACAACGTTTTTACCCGCGCGCGCGAAATCGACGCGCCGCGCCGCTCGCGATCTCTCCGCTTTTGCTTTCCTTACCCGCGTGTTCCGATGAACCAGTACGAACCCGGGCGCGGTATTGCGCTTTCCGTGGGCGCTTCGGCGCTGTTCGCGCTGATGTCGGCGTACACGCTCCTGCTCGCGCCACTCGGCGGCCTCGATATTTTCGCGTGGCGCGTGATCTGGACCGCGCCTGGCGCGCTGGCCCTGCTGGTGCTGCGCCAGCGCGCGCCGCAATTGCGTGCGCTCGTCGCGCGCATGGTGCGAGAGCCGCGCACCGCGCTCGCGCTGGTGGCGAGCGCCGCGCTGCTGGGCTCGCAGCTGTGGGTGTTTCTGTGGGCGCCGCTACACGGACGCATGCTGGAGGTGTCGCTCGGCTACTTTCTGCTGCCGCTCATCATGGTGCTGGTGGGGCGCTTTTACTATCACGAGCGCCTCGAACCGCTGCAATGGCTCGCCGTGGCGTGCGCCGCTGTGGGCGTGGTGCACGAGTTGTGGGCCACGCACGCGTTCTCCTGGCCCACGCTGCTCGTCGCGTTCGGCTATCCGCCGTATTTCGTGCTGCGCCGCAAGATTCACGCGGACTCGCTCGTCACCTTTGCCGTGGAGATGCTGCTGCTCGTGCCGGTGGCGGTGCTCGAAGTGCGCGCGGGCGGCTCGCTCGCGCTGCTCGACGCGCACAAGTTTCTCGCCTTCGTGCTGCTGCCCGGACTCGGCTTGCTCAGCACCGTCGCGCTTGCGTCATACCTGAAAGCGAGCCGGCTGCTGCCGATGGCGCTCTTCGGCATCCTCGGTTATGTCGAGCCGGTGCTGCTCGTCATCGTTTCCGTCACGCTGCTGGGCGAGCATCTCGGCATGCGCCAGCTCGGGACTTACGTGCCGATCTGGCTCGCCGTCGCGCTCACGGCGGTGCACGCGGCGCGGCTCATACGGTTCGAACGCTGAGGGTCTTCCAACGGCCGGCTACTGCCGCGCTTGCTCGGTGCGCGGAGGATTGATGCGCGTAGGTCCCACCTTCGCCTCGATAGCCGCACGCAGCTGCGGGCGCCAGCCAAAGCTGAACAGCGCTTCGGCGAGCACGAAAAGCGGGCCGATGATGAGGCCGATGAGATCGTCGACGAAGGCCGGCTTGCGATGCTCCCACGCAATGTGCCCGACGAACTGGAAGATCCAGCCGACCACGAACAGGCCCACGCCGCCGGCTAGCCACGCGGCGGTGCCTTGCTGCGCGAGCCATGATCCGAACGCCACGCACGCGGCGGAGACGACCGCCATCATGAGTCCGAGCGGCACGTCCAGCACGAGGTAGTAGATCGTTGCAGCGCCGAACAGCAGCCACGCAGGCGACACCGGAACCGGCAGGCCAAACGCCGCTAGCGCGATTGCCGGGCGCGAAAGCAGCACCGCAAGCGCGAGCACGATGAGCGGAATGCCGACGAAATGCGTACCGATGTTGCGCGCGTCGCGGTGATACGCCGCGTACTGGGTGAGTTGCTCGGTCAGGTTACGCATGGCTGTCTCTCTGTCTCCAAAATCATTATGATCGTCGGGCTTACGGGCGCAAATCTTCGGCTAGCCGACAATTGCGCCGATTGCGCCGCTTTTTGTGGGCCGCCTGGCCCGCTTGCCCTGCCCCGATGACTTCACGTTCCAGCCCGCCAACCACCGCCAGTTCACCGTCCGCCGCCGCGCTCGAACGCAGCGCGTGGTTTCGCGGCGCGCCCGCACCGTTGCGCGACGCGCTGCGCGCGGCAGGGCGCGTGCGCACGCTGCAGGCAGGCGAGCGTCTCTTCATGCGTGGCGACCCGGACGACGGCATTTACTGCGTGCTGGAAGGCGCGGTGCGCGTCGGGGCGGCAAGCGTGGCGGGCCGCGAGGCGCTGCTCGCCGTGGTGGGGCCCGCACACTGGTTCGGCGAGATCACGCTCTTCGACGGCGGCGCGCGCACGCACGACGCCTACGCCGAGCGCGACGCCACGCTGTTTCACGTGCCGCGCGCGGCGCTCGTGGCGCTGCTCGACGCAACGCCTGCGTACTGGCACGCGTTTGGCCTGCTGCTCGCGCAAAAGCTGCGGCTGGCGTTCGACGCCATTGAGGAAAGCGCGCTGCTGGGCGCTTCCGCGCGCGTGGCGCGCCGGTTACTGCTGCTCTCGAACGAGTACGGGGAGGCGGCCGCCGCGCACGGCGCGGCGCGCTCGCGCCTCGTGATCAACGTGCCGCAGGAGGATCTCGCGCTGATGCTCGCGCTCTCGCGGCAAACGGTGAACCAGATCCTGCGCCAGTTCGAGCGCGAAGGGTGGCTCGCGCTGCGCTACGGCGAAATCGAGATCGTCGATGCCGCGGGCCTCGCGACACAAGCACAGTGACGCCAATGTTTCAGCATCAATACGCGTCCATATCGATTCACGTTGACGAATTACATCAATATCAACGGAGCACTCGCACTGCGTTTGCAGCGACATCGCGTTTGCGCCGACAATGACGCGCGTTCGGCGCGCCCGGACGCGTCGCCTTTCTCTTCCACGCACTGCTGATATCGCTTCATGAACGACCGCGTCATCGCCGCATTCGACTTTGATGGCACCATCACCACGACCGACAGCTTTCGCGCCTTCATGCTCGACGCCGCCGGCCCCGCCCGCTTCGCCGCCGCCGCGCTGCGCTGTCTGCCTTCGCTGATCGGCGTTCCGCTCGGCTGGTCGCCGCGCGGGCCGACCAAGGCGCGCTTCCTGTACGCCGCCATGGGGCCCGTGCGGCGCGAGGCGCTCGAAGCCGCTGCACAGCGCTTCGTCGAGCGGCGTTTGCCCGCGCTGCTGCGCCCCGAAATGCTCGCGCGCGTTGCCGAACACCAGGCGCTCGGGCACGAGGTCGTGCTCGTGAGCGCGTCGCCGTCGATCTATCTGCGCGTCTGGGCAGAGACGGTTGGCATCGGCACGGTGCTTTCGAGCGAACTCGAATGGCGCGATGGCGTGTACACGGGCCATCTGGCGGGCAATAACTGCTGGGGCCCGGAGAAGGTCGCGCGGCTGCGCGCGTGGTGGGGCAAGCATGCGCCCGCCACGCTATACGCTTATGGCGACAGCCGCGGCGACAAGGAAATGGCCGAGCTGGCGCAGTACGCGTGGATACGCGGCGAGTCGCCGTTGCCGCCGCTCGCGGTGGCGGGCGGTTTCGGCGCGGCGTGAAGGGTTCGGCACGCTGCACCGGCGCGAGATCGACGCTAACCTAGCGCAACTAACCAGGACGAACGGAGGAGACACACCAATGAACGGACAATGGACCCAGGTGAAGTCGCATGACGGCGGCGAATTTCGCGCCTACACGGCGCTGCCCCCCGAGGGCAGCGGCCCCGGCCTCGTGTTGCTGCAGGAGATCTTCGGCGTCAACGGCTACATGCGCGCGCTCGCCGACCGCTACGCCGAGGAAGGCTACGTCGTGATGGTGCCGGACCTGTTCTGGCGTCTGGAGCCGAACGTCGATCTCGGCTACGAAGGCGCCGACGCGCAAAAGGCGTTCTCGCTCTACGAGCGCTTCGATGTCGACCTCGCGATGCAAGACGTGGCGCAAACGCTCGCCGCGCTGCGCGCGCATCCGCAGCATCGCGGCAAGGTCGGCACGGTGGGTTTCTGCCTGGGCGGCAAGCTCGCGTACCTGAGCGCGACGCGCACCGATGTCGATTGCGCGATCGGCTATTACGCCGTGGGGCTCGAAAACAATCTGGACGAAGCCGCGCGCATCACGCGTCCGCTCATGCTGCACTTCGGCGCCGACGACGCCTACTGCGACGCCGCCGCGCGCGAACGCATTGCAGCGGCGCTCTCGGGCAAGCCGGGCGTCGAGCTGTATACGTACCCGGGCTGCGATCACGCGTTCGCTTCGCCGGCCCGCCCGCAGTACAACAAGCCGGCTACGATGATGGCGTACTCGCGCACGCTCGCCATGCTGCGCCGCGTGCTTGGCCCGATCTACGACTTCAACGCGCTGTGGGAAGAGCACTGCTATCACGAGTTCGTCGCGCGCAACCCGAGCGACGTGATGCCGACGATGGTCGCGCAACCCTACGTCAACCACATTCCCACGATGACGGGCGGTGTGGGCCACGACGAGCTCAAGCGCTTCTACACGCACCACTTCGTGCATTCGAACCCGGAAGACACGCGCCTGATTCCGATCTCGCGCACGATCGGCTCGGACCGCGTGGTGGACGAGTTCATCTTCTGCTGCACGCACGACCGCGAAATCGACTGGCTGCTGCCAGGCCTCGCCCCCACGGGCAAATACTTCGAAGTGCCGATGCTTGCGGTGATCTGCTTTCGCGGCAACAAGCTCTATAACGAGCACATCTACTGGGACCAGGCGTCGGTGCTCGCGCAGATCGGCGCGATCGACCCCACCGGCCTGCCGATCGCGGGCGCGCAAAGCGCGAAGAAGCTGCTCGATGAAACGCTGCCCTCGAACACGCTCATGGCGCGCGCCTGGAGCGAGAGCGAAGGCAAGCCGTTCTAACGCGCGCTGCGCGTAAGCGTCATCAATTGAACGGATTGTCGACGACGCCGGGCTTCTCGTCCGGCTCGTCGGCGACCTTCGCGGGCAAGTGCGGCTCGGCCTGCAGTTTCTTCACGACGTCGTCGAGCGCCGCCTTTAGCGCCAGTGCGGCGGCGAGCCCGCGCTTGTCGCGCGTGAGCTCCAGCGTGCCGGCAAGCGTCACGCGCGTCGTGCCGTTCGTGAGCGTGAGTGCGTCGCCTTGTACGTTGAGCACGTCGCTGTCGTTTGCGTATGGGTCGAACACCGTTTGATCCTCCTTCTGCGTGACGGGGGCGCGCCCCCTGGTAGCGGCGCGATGTCGGGGCCCGCATTATAGGGAGCCTGACGCGCCACCTTCAATTCTCTTCATCGATTGCTGTCTGTCGCTTCGTCTTTTCTGCCTAAGTTTGTGGCGGACTTGTCACGTCAATGTCAAAGCCACACGCATACACGCCGCGCGCGCTGATGCAGGTCAATTCGCTCGCGCTAAACCACGGCATCCACAGGCAAACCAACGATGATGACGCACCCGCGCCCGCAAGCGCGGACGGTCTGTTTCAGTGCGAGCAAGGGAGTCATCGATGGGAATTCTGGATAAGGTATCTGAAAACGCGGGAGCGGACACGGCGGACAACGCCGCTCCGCAGGCCTGACGATGCGCGGCCAGCATCAAGAGGCCACGCAGCGCGCCACGGCCTCGCGCGTCGCAGTCGGCGCGACGCTCGCATTGGCCATCGCGCTTGAATTCACATTGAGCGGCTGCACGATCACGCCGTGGCGTACCGCAGCAAGCGACGAGGCCGGAACGGCCGCGGACACCGGCGTCACGACGACCGCCGTGCCGCCTCCGGCGGTTGCCGCTTCGACGTTGCCCGCCCGGTCCGCCGCCGCCGCTGAACCGAGCCCCACCGGCTTGTATCGCGTGAAGTCGGGCGACACGCTCTATCGCATTGCGAAAGCCACGGGCCAGCGCCCCGCCGACCTCGTGAATTGGAACAAGCTGCCCGCCGACGGCAAGGTCCAGGTTGGGCAACTCTTGCGCGTTGTACCGCCCGCCGCCGCCACAGCAGGCGCCGCCGCGCCCGCGATTACGCCCGCGAAGCCTCCTGTCGCGCAAGCGGCCAAACCGGCAACCACGCCCGCAACCGCAACGGCCACCGCAGCGAGCGCGCCGCCCGCCGTCACACCGAAGCCCGCCGCCGCGCGCAGCAACGCCCGCTTCATCTGGCCGATCGAGGGCAGCGTTGCGCAGCCCTTCAAGGGGAAATCGAAAGGGGTGGTGATCGCCGGGCCGCCGGGCCAACAGGTGAAAGCAGCGGCGTCGGGGCGCGTGGTCTATGCCGGGAGTGGCATGCAGGCGTACGGCAAGCTCGTCATCGTGAAGCACGACGCGCGTCTCGTTACGGCCTACGGGCGCAACGCCAGGCTGCTCGTGAAGGAGGGCGACGCGGTGAAGCAGGGCGAGGCGATTGCCGTGAGCGGCACGGACGGCGCTGGCATCTCCACCCTCATGTTCGAGGTGCGCGAGAACGGCAAGCCCGTCGATCCGCTCGCACAGTTGCCCAAGGCACCTCAATAATTACGCAGGATACCGAATCAAGATGAAGAGAAGGGAATTCCTCACCGGCTCGCTGGCCGTTGCCGGATGGCTCGCGGCGAGCGCGGGCTGCACGACGACCTCGGGTTCCGCCGATGCCGATCCCGCTACCGAGAATGCCGTTGCGCGCCGTGAGATCGACACGGGCGTCGACGAAACACTCGCGCGCCTTTATCGCACCGTGCCGGGCGCGCGTGAACTCATCGCCAAGGCGCGTGGCGTGCTCGTGTTTCCAGAAGTCGTAGGCGCGGGTTTCGTGATTGGCGCTGAATACGGACGCGGCGCGCTGCGCGTGGAAGGCCGCACGCTGGGCTACTTCACGACGATGGGCGGCTCGTTCGGCGCCCAGATCGGCGCACAGTCGCGCGCCGTCGTTTATGCGTTCATGACGCGCTCCTCGCTCGACCGCTTCAAGCGCAGCAGCGGCTGGAGCGCGGGCGCGGATGCCACCGTCGCGCTCGTGAAAATGGGCGCCAACGGCAAGATCGATACCTCGACGGCGGTGAATCCCATCGAAGCGTTCGTGCTGACGAACGGCGGCTTGATGGCGGGCGTTTCGCTGGAAGGCTCGAAAGTCTCGCGGCTCGATATCTAGCGCTTCAGCAGCGCCGCCACCGCCTTACCCAGTTACCAGCCCCATTTGCTCACGGCAAAGCCGCGGCCGTTGAACGAGACCTTTTCCTTCGCCGCGACATCCGCCGGAATACCCGGGAACGCAATGCCGCTCTGCGCTTCGAGATCGCGCACCGAGCGCACGTCATAGCGGTCGACAGCCGTATTGTCGGCGACGATGGCGAACGCGAGCTGCTGCGAAGGCACGTACACGACCTTGAAGATCTGCGTGGGGACGAGCACGCGCGTCGCGCCGATGGTCTGCAACTGCGCGCCCGTGAAGAGCGGGCCGGTCACGACATAGGCTTCGCCATACTTCGATGCGAGCTTGCGCACGGCGGTTTCGATATGCGCCCAAAGGCGCTGGTTGTTGTCGCGATTCTGCGGAACGATATTGGCGAGTGAAAACGATTCCGCCATCGCCTGCGCATTCCAGCGGTTGCCTGCCGGGCTCATGTGGCCGCGGTCGAAACCGCTGCGCTTGTAGTCGGCGAGCGTCGCGCCTTCACCTTCGGGCAGGCGGTCGTCTTCGAAAAAGCGGTTCGTGCGCGTCATGTCCTTCGCGGCTTCGAGGTGATCGCGCGTGAGATGCTCGGCGGACCACAGCGGACCGTGCGTGACGCCCGAATGCAGCACGACGAAATCCGAGTAGCAAAGCATGCGCGTCTTCGGCGCCATGCGCTGATTCGTGAGCGTCGGGAACTGGCCGCCGGGCACGAATTGCGAACAGGCCGGCGCGGCGTGAGCGTGGCTGGCGGCGGCGAGCACCAGCGAGGAAATCAGTGAGGCGAACAGCTTCTTCATCTAGGGGGCTGGCGGGAACGGGGTGGTATCGAGCGGGCTATAAAGCGGGCTGAAAGTATAGCGGGCGCATGGACGCACTTGAAGGCGGGAGGAAAGCGCGGCGCAAAAAAACGCGCGCCCGCCGGGTGGGCGGGCGCAAGCAAGACGTGAAACAGAATCAGATGCAATGAGCGCGGCAGCGTTGCGTTGCTGCGCGAGGAGCGCGGCGGCAAATGATGCCGCCTGGATTCAATCGATTACGTCATCAACCACCATTCAGCCTGCAAAAAGCGAATGCTCGGCGTGGACCATCTGGCGGTCCACGGCCTGGAGGCGCCATTGGCCTTCCATCGGCGAGTGTGAGGATTCGCACGACCAGGTCGCGTCGCCGTGTGCGGAACTGATTTCCTGGCGGCGATTCACGTGCAGACCGCGTAGCGTGCACAGCGGCTCGTTTTCGAGCGGCGCGCATAGCGACGTGACACCATTCACGTCGCGCAATTCACCCCATTCTGGCAGGTCGATCCCTTCGTGAGACTCGCGGGACCAGCGCTGCTGGTCGGTGTCGAGCCAAAGCACTGCATAGTCGTGATTGACGGTCGGATCGGAACCGTTGATCAGGATCGTAAGTCGCATGGCATCTCCGCAAAGTTGATCGGGTGCGTCGGCAAATTCAAAGTCTAGGACGACTCCGCTCGCGCGCAAAGTGAAGAGTGCAGGACAGATCGTCGCGCGCACAGTGCGTGCCTGGACTGGCCCCGTTTATGCACGTTGGTGCCCGAGTAAACCCGGCTACGCTATCGCGAGGATTGAAATTCACAATTGGGAACGCAAACGCCGCAACCTAGATTAATAGTGCGGCGGAGTCGCCCACCCATGCTGCATTGCACGAAGGCGAATTGCGTCGCGTCCCCACATTTCAGGTCGAACCATGGAGGCACAGATGTCACAGCTAAAGGGCTCGAAGACGGAACAGAACCTCAAGGATGCATTCGCCGGTGAATCACAGGCCAACCGCCGTTATCTGTATTTCGCAGCCAAGGCCGATGTAGAAGGACAAAACGATGTCGCGGCGCTGTTTCGCTCGACCGCCGAAGGCGAAACCGGCCACGCGCACGGCCACCTCGAATATCTGGAAGCGGTAGGCGACCCGGCCACCGGGCTGCCGTTCGGCAGTTCGCGTTTGAATCTGCAGGCGGCGATTGCAGGCGAAACGCATGAATACACCGACATGTACCCCGGCATGGCCAAGGTCGCGCGCGACGAAGGCTTCGACGAAATCGCGAACTGGTTCGAAACACTAGCCAAGGCGGAGCGCAGTCACGCCAACCGCTACACGAAGGCGCTGGAAGTACTGGCGGATTGAGCATCGACGCGTGCTTCGCGGCACGCACCTGAGACGCGCGCGCTTTTTGTTTCGCGTGCCGGGCAAGCACCGGCGCGCGTACGCGCGCGCTCGCCCTGCCGCGTATTTAGCTGATAAATAAAAGAAGGAGACGTCATGCCCCACAAGGAAGGCAGTCTCGAAGCACCCACGCGCCATCCGCTCGACTGGCGCTCCGACGCTTTTTACGACCAGGGCCAGCTCGATACGGAACTCGCGCGCGTGTTCGATATCTGTGCGGGCTGCCGGCGCTGCGTGTCGTTATGCGGTGCGTTTCCGGCGCTCTTCGATCTCGTCGACGAAACCGATAGCGGCGAAGCGCACGACGTCGACAAGGCGTCGTTCGACAAGGTCGTCGATCAGTGTTATCTGTGCGATCTCTGCTACATGACGAAGTGCCCTTATGTGCCGCCGCATCCGTGGAATGTCGACTTTCCGCATCTCATGCTGCGGGCCAAAGCGGTTCACTACCGCAAGGGCGAAGTGAAGCTGCGCGACCGCGTGCTCTCGAACACCGACGCGCTGGGTCAGATCGCCGGCATTCCCGTTGTCACGCAAACGGTCAACGCGATCAATCACACGAAGGCGATGCGTGGCGCGATGGAAGACATGCTGGGCGTCGACCGCAAAGCGTGGCTGCCCGACTTCGCGACGCACAAGTTTCGTAACGTTGCAAAACGCGCGGCATCGAGCGAGGTCCGCGACGGCGAGCGCACGCCGGGCAAGGTCGCTATTTACGCGACCTGTTACGTGAATTTCAACGAGCCCGGCATTGGCCACGATCTGCTCGCCGTGCTCGACCACAACGAGATCCCCTACGAGCTGGTGAAGAGCGAATGGTGCTGCGGCATGCCGCTGCTGGAGCAGGGCAATCTGGAAGGCGTGGCGCACAAGCAGTCGCAGAACATGCCGATGCTCGCGCGTTACGCGCGCGACGGTTACGCGCTGATCGGCGCGGTGCCGAGCTGCGTGCTCATGTACAAGCACGAACTGCCGTTGATGTTCCCTGACGACGCGAACACGAAAGCCGTGAGCGACGCGTTCTGGGACCCGTTCGAATATCTCGTGGCGCGTCATCGCGACGGCCTGCTCAAGACCGATTTCCGCGCGCCGCTTGGCAACGTGTCGTATCACGTGCCGTGTCACGCGCGCGTGCAGAACATTGGCCGCAAGACCTTCGACCTGCTTTCGCTCGTGCCGGAGACGAAAGTAACGGTGTTCGAGCGCTGTTCGGGCCACGCGGGCACGTTCGGCGTGAAGAAGGAATTCCACGCCATGTCGATGAAGATCGGCACGCCCGTCTTCAAGCAGATGGGCCAGGCCCAGCCGAACTTCATTTCGTCCGATTGCCAGCTTGCGGGGCATCACATTGCGCAGGGCATTGAAGAGAACCAGCTAGGCGAGCCGCCGCTCGCGCACCCCATTACCCTGCTGCGCCGCGCCTATGGCATCTAGGTTCCAACGCCAGCACGCCACCTACACGAGGCACGACTCATGACGATCGCGAGAAATTCGTTGTTGACGCTGGAAGCCTACGCCCGCGTGCGGGGCGATATGCGCAAACGCATCATCGAACACAAGAAGCAGCGCGCGGTGCCGCTCGGCAATCACCTCACGTTCCTGTTCGAGGACGAAACCACGATTCGCTATCAGATCCAGGAGATGCTGCACATCGAAAAGATCTTCGACGAAGACGGCATTCAGGGCGAACTCGCGGCCTATTTGCCGCTCGTGCCCGACGGCGGCAACCTGAAGGCGACCATGCAGCTCGAATATGAAAGCGAAGTCGAGCGGCGCGCGGCGCTCGCGCGGCTCATCGGCATCGAGGACAAGGTGTTCGTTCAGGTGGAAGGCGAGCCGCCCGTCTACGCGATCGCCGACGAAGACCTCGAACGCGAAAACGCTGAAAAGACCTCGGCGGTGCACTTCGTGCGTTTCGAACTCACGCCGCAGATGAAAACGCGGCTGCGCGAAGGCGCCGCGCTCACGATAGGCTGCGATCATCCGAATTACCGCGTGCCGACGCAGACCATCGACGGCGAAGTGCGCGGCTCGTTGCTCAAGGATCTTGCCTGAGGTGCTTCAAACGTCCTTGCGGTACATGACGAAGCCAGGCTTCACGGCCACGTCGTCGTAAAGCCGCATTGCCGTGTGATTCGTCTCGTGCGTGTGCCAGTACACGCGCGACGAATTCGACGCCTTCGCGTGCGCATACACGGCTTCGATCAGCGCGCGGCCCACGCCCTGGCCGCGTGCATCCTCCACGGTGAAGAGATCCTGCAAATAGCAGATCGGCCCTTCCAGAATCGTGTTGCGGTGATAGATGAAATGCACGAGACCGAGCACGCGCTCGCCGCGCACGGCGATGAAGGCGTGCATGGGCTCGTAGCCGTCGAAGAAGCGCGACCACGTTGTGCGCGTCACGTGCTCCGGCAGCGCGGTCGCATCGAAGCGGCCGTAAAAGCGGTTATAGCCGTCCCAAAGCGGCAGCCATGCATCGAAATCGTCGGGTGCGACGGCGCGAACTTGAAGCGTCGTGTCGGTCATGCGTTGTCTCCTTGTTTGCAGGCTTGCCCAAACCCCCAAGCGTAAGCGACTTGTGGCACCATTGTTAGTCCCACCGAAATCGAAGACCATGGAGCCACGGGATTGGACTACGCGTTGATGATGGCGGCCTATGCGAAGCGCGCCGTGCGCAAGCTTACGCAGCAGGACCTGCTTTACGAGAGCCTGCGCCGCGCGATTCTCGACGGCGACATTGGCCGCGGCACGCGCCTCGCGTCGAGCCGTGCGCTCGCGGAGCAACTCGGCATTGCGCGCAATTCCGTGCTCTATGCCTACGAGCGGCTCGTGGAAGAGGGCTTTGTCAGCGCTACGCGCCACGGTTCGGTCGTCAACGCGGTCAATGCCACTGCGGCGGCAACGCCTGCGCAGTCCGCGCTGCGCGAAGATCCCGCGCCTGCGCTCGCGCGCCGCGTGCGCAACCTGCCGCCGCGCCGCATGGGCCGCGATGGTCCCAAGGCGCTGCGCCCGGGCGTGCCCGCGCTCGACGCGTTTCCGTACGCGCAATGGCGCGCCGCCGTCGAGCGCGCGCTGCGCGAGTTGCGTGCGCACGATCTCGGTTATGGCGACAGTGCGGGCATGCCGGCGCTGCGCCAGGCCATTGCGCAATATGTGCGGGTGTCACGCGGCGTGCGCTGCCAGCCCGGCCAGGTGTTCGTCACGGACGGCACGCAGTCGAGTCTCGACTTGTGCGCGCGTCTCTTCGCGGACGAGGGCGAACGCGCGTGGATCGAAAATCCCGGCTATCTCGGCGCGCGCGTGGCGTTTGCCGCTGCGGGGCTGCAGCTCGTGCCAATGAGCGTGGATGCGGCGGGCATGGCGGCCCGCGCCGAAGACTGGCGCGAGCGGCCGCCGCGCCTCGTTTATCTCACGCCGTCGCACCAGTATCCGCTTGGCTGCGTGCTGACCCTCGAGCGGCGGCTCGCGCTGATCGAGCAGGCGCGTGCGTGCGGCGCGTGGATCGTCGAGGACGACTACGACAGCGAGCTGCGCCACGATGGACCGCCGCTGCCGTCGATCCAGGGCTTGGCCGACGACGCACCCGTGATCTATCTCGGCACGTTCAGCAAGACGCTCTTTCCGGCCCTGCGCATCGGCTTCATGATCGTGCCGCAGCGTGTGGCGGCGCAGTTCGCGCAGGCGCATCACACGCTCATGCGCCAGGGTCGCGTGGCGGAGCAACTGGCGCTGGCGGAATTCATCGAAAGCGGGCGCTACGCGCGCCACTTGCGGCGCATGCGCAAGCTTTACGAAGAGCGCCGCGACGGCCTCGTCGCGGCAATCGACAAACATCTGGCCGGCATGATGACGGTGTCGGCAGACGCGGGCGGCATGCATTTGAGCGTGCGTCTCGACGCGCCGCTCAGCGACGCCGAGGTGAGTGAAGCGGCGCGCGCGCAGGGGTTGCATCTCTCGCCGTTGAGCGCGTATTGCGTCGATGCCCCGGACGCCACGCGCTACAACGGCTTCCTGCTCGGCTATGCGGAAACGCCGCCGCACGTTGCCGACACGCTCATGCAGACGCTCGCGCGCATCGTGCACGAACGTCTGGCGGCGGTCTCGCCGCTTACTGATGACCCGCGATCACATGAGGCAGATAAGGCGCTTCAAGCGTCTTGATCTCTTCGCTGGAGAGCTTGAGCGAGAGGGCCGCGATGGCGTCTTCGAGATGCTGCGGCTTCGAGGCGCCGATGATCGGCGAAGTGATGCCGGGCTTGTGCAGCAGCCACGCGAGCGCGACCTGTGCACGCGAGACGTTGTGCGTACGCGCGATGGTTGCGACCGCATCGATAATGGCTTTGTCCGCGTCGGCGCCATAGAGCGTCTTGCCGAACTTGTCGGTTGCCTCGCGTTCGCTCGTTTCGTTCCAGTCGCGCGTGAGGCGGCCGCGCGCGAGCGGGCTCCACGGCATCACGGCAATGCCCTGATCGGCGCACAGCGGCAGCATTTCGCGCTCTTCCTCGCGGTAGAGCAGGTTCACGTGGTCCTGCATGCTCACGAACTCGGTCCAGCCGTGCAGGCGCGACGTGTAGAGCGCCTTGCTGAACTGCCACGCATGCATGGACGAAGCGCCGATGTAACGCGCCTTGCCTGCCTTCACCACGTCGTGCAGCGCTTCGAGCGTTTCTTCGATCGGCGTGTCGTAGTCCCAGCGATGGATCTGATAGAGATCGACGTAATCGGTGCCCAGGCGCTTGAGGCTATGATCGATTTCCGTGAGGATGGCCTTGCGCGACAGGCCCTGGCCGTTCGGACCGGGACGCATGCGGTTGTACACTTTCGTGGCAAGCACGATGTCGTCGCGCTTGACGAAGTCGCGCAGCGCACGCCCGACGATCTCCTCAGAGGTGCCGTCCGAGTACGTGTTCGCGGTGTCGAAGAAGTTGATGCCGGCGTCGAGCGCCTGGCGGATGAGCGGACGGCTGGCTTCTTCGCCGAGCGTCCATGGGTGCGTGCCGCGCTCGGGCACGCCGTAAGTCATGCAACCGAGGCAAAGACGCGAAACCTGCAGCCCTGTCGAGCCGAACCTGACGTAATCCATTGCTGTTGCTCCTGGCGAAAAGGCGATTCAAGCAGAAGAAGTGCGTGCGCCGCGCGAGCGCGGCGGACTTTCGCAAGGGTATAACAGGCAGGAAGAACGTGCAGAGCGTGCCGCTTCAGAACATTTCCATTACACGGTGATACAGCATGCCGACTTCGAGCGCGGGCCGCCGCCACGCGGGGCCGCCGGGGAAGCGCGCGTGCCGCAGTTGCGCGAACAGATCGAACGAGGCGCGCTCGCCCACGATGGCCTGCGCAACGAGACGCCCCGCAATGCCCGTGAGCGCCACACCGTGCCCCGAAAAACCTTGCACGTAGTAATAATTCGGGTCGATCGCGCCGAAGTCGGGCGCGCGGTTGCGCGTGACATCGACAAAGCCGCCCCAGGCGTATTCCACGCGCGCCGCGGCGAGTTGCGGGAACGTGTCGCTCATGCGCGTTTGCATGGCCGCGGTCAGGCGCTCGGGCGCGGCGCCAGTCGAATCGGCGCGGCCGCCGAACAGCATGCGGTCATCCGCCGAAACGCGAAAATAGTCGAGGAAGAAGTTGTTGTCGCACACGGCTGCACGTTGCGCGATCAACGAGTCGGCCAGTTCGCGCCCGAGCGGTTCGGTCGCAATGATGTACGACGCGATCGGCGCAATGCGTGCGGCCACGGCGCCTGGCAAGACGCCGCCCGGCGCAGCGTTGCTGCACGACACCACGAAGCGGCAGCGCACTTCCCCGCGCGCGGTTTTGACCACGGGCCGCTCGCCGCGCACGACTTCGAGCGCGCGCGTATGGGCGAACAGTTGCGCGCCTTCGCGGCGCGCGGCGGCAGCAAGGCCAAGACAGTACTTGAGCGGATGAAGATGCCCCGAAACCGGATCGTAGACGCCCGCGATATACCGCTGCGACGCCACACGGGCGCGCGTGGCGTCGGTGTCGAGCCATTCGAGGCGGTCGTAACCCCAGCGCGTGCGCGCCGCCTCCATCCACGCGCGCAGATCGGGCACGCGCTTGGCTTTCGTCGCGACGGTCAGATAGCCCGGCGTGAAATCGCAATCGATGCCGTAGCGCGCAATGCGCTCGCGCACGAGGCTCACGCCTTCGATGGAAAGCGCCCACGCCGCGCGTATGCCCTGCGCGCCGAGCTGCTTTTCGAGCACTTCGTCTTTCGCGAAGCCCACGAGCGTTTGGCCGCCATTGCGGCCCGAGGCGCCCCAGCCGGGACGATGCGCGTCGAGCACCACCACCGAAAGGCCGCGTGCACGGCACTCCAGCGCGACCGACAGCCCGGCGAAGCCCGCGCCGATCACGCACACGTCGGCGTCGAGCGCGCCTTCCAGCACGGGGTCGTCGTCGGCGGGGCGCGTGGCGGTGGCTTCGTAGTACGAGTGGCGGGCGAGAGCGTCCGCCTGGGCGTCGAGGTCGAGTGTCATCAAAGCAGGTCCTTCATTCGATACCATGCCATCGCGAGCACGAGGGCAGGGGTTCGCAGTGTAGCGCCGCCGGGGAAATCGCGGTGACGGATCTTGCCGAACAGGTCGAAGCGCGCGGCCTGGCCGTGAATGGCTTCGGCGATCAGCGTGCCCGCGAGCCCCGTGGTGTTCACGCCGTGGCCCGAGAAGCCCTGCGCGAAATACACCGTGGGCGAGAGGCGGCCGAAGTGCGGCGCGCGGTTCATCGTGATGTCCACGTAGCCGCCCCACGCGTAATCCACTTTCACATCGGCGAGTTGCGGAAACGTTTTCAGCATGTCGCGGCGCATGGCTTCGCCCAAATTAGGCGGCGCGAACGTGGAATAGCTTACTTTCCCGCCCCAAAGCAGACGCGTGTCCGGCGCCGGACGGAAGTAGTCGAGCACGAAGCGGCTGTCGCATACGGCAGCCTGAGCGGGCATCAACGCGTTCATGCGCTCGGCACCCAGCTTTTCGGTCGCGATCACATAGGTGCCAACGGGCATGATCTTGCGCGAGAGCGTTGGCGCGAGATCGCCCAGATACGTATTGCATGCGAGCACAACGAATTTCGCGCGCACGTTGCCACGCGCGGTTTCGACTACATGCCCGCCGTTTTCTTCGCGCAGGCGCGTGACGGGACTGTTCTCGTACACGCGCACGCCGGCTTCGAGCGCTGCGCGCGCGAGGCCGAGTGTGTAGTTGAGCGGATGCAGATGGCCGCTATCGGGATCGTAGAGGCCGCCCGCGTAGCGCGACGACTGCACGTAATTCCCGACGCCGCCGCCATCGACGTAACGGAAGCGGTCGTAACCGAAGCGGCTTGCCGCCTCGTCGCGCCAGCGCTTGAGCGAATCCACGTCGCGCGCCTTGTTGGCGGCGGTGAAATAGCCTTCGGTGAGCGCGCAATCGATATTGTGCTGCTTGACGCGGCGCTTCACGATGTCGAGTGTTTCGAGGCCCATGTCCCAGACCTGACGGACCTCGGCTTCGGGCATGAACTGCGCAAATGTGTCGATGTCGCAGGCAAAGCCGCCAATCAGTTGTCCACCATTGCGCCCGCTTGCGGCCCATCCGACCCGCGACGCTTCCACTAGCGCGACGCGATAGCCGCGTTCGGCGAGATTGAGTGCGGCGGAAACGCCCGTGAGGCCCGCGCCGACCACGCAGACATCGGCGTCGATCGCGCCTTCCAGCGCAGGGTGCGCGGTGGTGTCGTTGGCGGTGGCCGCGTACCAGGACGGGGCATGTGGCTGATTGGCGAATTTGAGCATAAAGAGAGCGTAGAAACAAAAAGCGGGCGACGGCCAGGAACCCTGAATGCCGCCGCCCGCCCCAACTTCATCAGAACGAGTAGATGAACTGCGCGCCCAGCAAGTCGTTGCTCTTGCCGTACGAACCGTCGTCGTGCAGGAACACGCGCTGCGTGGCCCAGTCGTGGCGGTATTCCACCTTGACCGTGATCTGCTGCGTCGGGAAGAACAGCAGGTCGAGCGCCACGTCCTGGCGCGTCGCGCCCTTGCACTCGAAGCCGAAGCCGCCGCCCGCCTGCGAATTCGCCAGGCAGTCCGCACCAATGCCGAAGCCGTTGGCCGTGTCCATGCCATTCGAATTCAGCACGATGCCGCCGCCACCGCCGCCGTTCTTGCTGTCGACGAGGAGGTCGTAGCGTGCGGTCACGCCCATGCGGCCCACCACCGGCGCGTTGAACTTGCGGTGCGCGAGCAGCGAGAAGCCGTACCACTGCGCGTTGCCGCCGTTGAACGCCGCGCGCTGCTGCTGGCCGTAATCGACTTCGGCGTTGTACTGGATGTCCGCCTGCGTGTAGGTCGCATCCACTTCGCCAAACAAGAAGTAGCCGCCCGAGCTCGATGCCTGGCCACCCACGCCGTACACGGCCTGGCCCGTCGTCGAGTCGAATGCGCTCGGCAGCGTCTGGCGGCCAATGTTGAACGAGCCGCCAATATCGAGTGCGCTCGACCACGTGTAGTCGGCACGCGCCGTGAACGTCGGGATCTTGTTGCTCGTGGTGATCGGGTCGCCCAGCGCGTTCTGGCCCGTCTGCACGACCGCGCCATTGGTGCGGTACTGCTCGTTGCCAACCATGAACTTGAACGCCCACTGGCTGCCGTCCGGCGTGTAGTTCCAGCCGACGCCCACATAGCTGCCCGGATCGGAGAAATCGTAGAGCAGGTTGTGCGTGAGCGTGAGCATCTGGTTCGACTGCTGCACCTCGTAGCCGCCAAAGCTCGGCATGAGACCGGCGACGAACGTACCCGTGGAGGTCACCGGCACGGTGACGACCGCGGTATTCAGGATGTTGTTGCCGATCTCGCCATGCTCGTTCTGCAGCAGCGTGATGCCGTTGCCGCGGTTGGGCATGAGCGTGATTTCGGCCGAAGGTGCCATCGGGCCCACGCCGAAGGTCTTCTTGATGTCGAGGTAGACATCGCCGAACGTGCTGTTGAAGTAGTTATACGCGCCCGTATGGTTCGCGAACAGGAACGACGAGGTGCCCGGCGCGCGGTTGTAGATATACGTCGGGTCGATATAGCCGGTGATCGAAAGCCCCGCGAGCGGACCGGTATTGGCGGCGTCGGTGAGCGAATCGACCTTGAGCTGCTGGCTCGCGATCTGCTGCTTCATCGCATCGACCTGGTCGTTGGTCAGGTTCGCCTGCGCCTTGCCGTAATCGGGCGAACTGATGTCCACGACCGGAGCGGCGGCGGTGGCCGGGACGACCGGCCCTGCGGCTGCGGCCTTCGTTGTCGTCTTCGATTGCGCCAGTTCAGACTTGAGCGATTTCACCTCTTTTTGCAGGGCGTTCAGTTGCGCCTGCAGGGCCTTGATCTGATCGCTGGTCGAGTCCGCTAGCGCGAGCCCTGGCAGCGCCCCGGCCACCAGCAGACAGATTAACTTCTTCTTCATTGAAATTCTCCTTGTTGGTCGTTATTGCAGCTACTTCAACGTGCGGGTACGGGACGGCGGGCGGCGTACACCGTCCCGCTAAATGTGTTCGTTATTCGACAGGCGCCATCACGCCGCGCGCCGGCCAATCGGCGCACCCACCGCGCCGGCAGGGGCGGCCGGCGTCAGGGCTTCGGCGGGCTCGGGCTGGACGAAAGCGAGCTGCATGTCGCGCAGGCGCTTTCTCTCGCGGGCCGCCATGATCTGGTTGGCCGCGATCACGCCGATCGTCACCGCGCTGATAAAGAGCGTGGCGAGCGCGTTCATCTCCGGATTCAGACCCAGACGCACGCGCGAGAACACCACCAGCGGCAGCGTGGTCGAGCCCGGGCCCGAGAGGAATGCGGAGAGCACGAGGTCGTCGATTGAGAGCGTGAACGAGAGCAGCCAGCCCGAAATGAGCGCTTGCGAGATCAGCGGCAGCGTGATCACGAAGAACACCTTGAAGGGCGTCGCGCCCAGATCGAGCGCGGCCTCCTCGAGCGACTGATTCATCTCCTTCACGCGCGACTGCACGATGATCGCCACGTACGACACGCACAGCATCACGTGGCCGATCCACATGGTCAGCACGCCGCGGCCCTTCGGCCAGCCAAGGAACTGCTCCATCGCGACGAACAGCAGCAGAAGCGAAATGCCCTGGATGACTTCGGGAATCACGAGCGGCGCGTTGATCATGCCGGCGAAGAGCGCAAAGCCCCTGAAGCGGCCCATGCGCGCGAGCACGTAGCCGGCCCACGTGCCGATCACGACGGAGGCGAAGGCCGTCATCAGGCCGATCTTCAGCGACAGCCAGGCGGCGCTCAGCAGCTCGTCGTCCTGCAGCAGCGCGGCATACCACTTCAGCGAGAAGCCGGACCACACCGTAACGAGCTTCGACTCGTTGAACGAGTAGACGATGAGGCTGATGATCGGGATGTAGAGGAACAGAAACCCGAGTGTGAGAACGCCGGTGGAGAGCGTACGGTTGGGCTTGATCATTTGCCTTCCTCCAGTTGCTTGACCTGGTTGTGCTGGAAGAGCGCCATCGGCACGAGCAGCAGCAGCACCATCGCGACCGTGACGGCGGAGGCCATCGGCCAGTCCATGTTGTTGAAGAACTCGTCCCACATCACGCGGCCGATCATCAGTGTGTCGGCGCCCCCGAGCAGTTCGGGGATCACGTACTCGCCCACGGCCGGAATGAACACGAGCAGGCTGCCCGCGATGATCCCGTTCTTCGAGAGCGGCAGCGTGATTCGCGTGAACGCGACCCAGGGCTTCGCGCCGAGGTCATAGGCGGCCTCGAGCAGCGTGAGGTCCATCTTCACGAGGTGCGCGTAGAGCGGCATCACCATGAACGGCAGGTACGAATAGACCATGCCGATATAGACACCCGCGTCGCTGTGATAGAGGCGCAGCGGCGAATGGATGAGGCCGATGGCCATGAGCGTGTGATTGAGCAGGCCGTCGTCCTTGAGGATGCCGATCCAGGCGTACACGCGAATCAGGAACGACGTCCAGAACGGCAGCATCACGCCCATCATGAGCAGGTTGCGCGTGGCGGGATTCGAGCGCGCGATGTAGTAGGCGATCGGATAGCCGATCAGCAGGCAGAAGATAGTGGAGACGGCCGCCATCTTCAGCGAGCTGATGTAGGTGGCGATGTACAGGTCGTCTTGCAGCAGGAAGGCGTAGTGGCCGAGTTGCAGCGCGAAGTGCACGACGCCGTCCTTCATCTGGACGAGGTTCGTATAGGGCGGCACCGCCATCATCTGGTCGGCGAAGCTGATCTTGAACACGAGCACGAACGGCACGGCGAAGAACAGCGTGAGCCAAATGAACGGCACACCGATGACGGTCGTGCGGCCCGAGGGCACGAAGCGCGAGAAGAAGCGCGCGAGCGTGCCGCGGCGGGCGTCTGCGGCTGCCCGGCCTGACCCAGGCGTGGTGGGAATAGTGGTACTCATGATTCGGGCCTCCTTACTGCGTGAGCACGACGCCGCTGGCCGGCGACCAGGACACATAAACATCGTCATTCCAGGCGGGCGCGCCCTCATTCATGAGGTGCGAGCTCGAGAGGTTCGAGACGACGACCTTGCCGCCTGGCAGACGCACGTGATAGAGCGAATAGCTGCCCATGTAGGCCACGTCCGTGACCACGCCACGCGCCCAGTTGTGCTGCGTGCCGGGCCTTTCGCGCGTCACGCGCACACGCTCCGGGCGCACCGAAATGCCAACGGGCATGCCGAGCGGCCCGGTCACGCCGTGGCTCACGTACATGCGCGTTTCGAGGTCTTCGCTTTCCACGAAGATGTGATCGGGCTCGTCCTCGACGACCTTGCCTTCGAACAGGTTGGTCGAGCCGATGAATTCGGCCGAGAAGCGGCTGTTGGGGAATTCGTAGACTTCGCTCGGCGAGCCGATCTGCACGATGCGGCCTTCGCTCATCACGGCGAGGCGGTTGGCCATGGTCATGGCCTCTTCCTGATCGTGCGTGACCATCACACAGGTGACATCGACTTTCTCGATGATGTTCACGAGTTCGAGCTGGGTCTTCTGGCGGATCTTCTTGTCGAGCGCCGACATCGGTTCGTCGAGCAGCAGGAGCTTGGGGCGCTTCACGAGCGAGCGTGCAAGCGCCACGCGTTGCTGCTGGCCGCCGGAAAGCTGATGCGGTTTGCGCTTCGCGTAGCGGCCCATCTGCACGAGGTTGAGGGCGTCGGCCACGCGCTCGCGAATCTCGTTCTTCGGCACGCCTTCCTGCTTGAGGCCGAACGCGACGTTCGACTCCACGCTCATGTGCGGAAAGAGCGCATACGACTGGAACATCATGTTGACGGGGCGGCGATACGGGGGCAGCGACGCGAGGTCTTCGCCGTCGACGTAGATGCGGCCCGACGTGGCCGTTTCGAGGCCCGCGAGCATGCGCAGCAGGGTGGACTTGCCGCAGCCGGAGCTGCCGAGCAGCGCAAAAAGCTCGTTCTTGGCGATGTTCAGGCTCACGTTGTCCACGGCGGTGCTGTCACCGAACTTCTTGACGACGTTCTCGATACGCACGAACGCGTCGTTCTTTGCCGGGTTCGCGTTGGCGCGCAGAGCTTCTGGGGCGTTGACTTTAGACGTCGAATTCATGATCTGATCTGGGTTCCTATCTGATCGCAGTACACGTTTTTCAGGCGCGAGGCGGCCCGCACGGGGCGCACGGGGCGACTCGCGATTAGTACTGCGAACGGAGCTCGGGAATGGCTCGCGCGCGTCGTCAAAAAAGGGGGGGCGGCGCTGCGCGGCCGGACTTCGGAATTGCGCACTTCAGGCGGAGAGGGGTCGAGCGATCCCTCTTCCGCGTTGTCTCCTTCTTGTTTCCTTCAGGGAGTGATCAGGGTCTCAGTGGCCCGTTTTCAGCTGGGCCCACAGGCGGTTTTCGAGGCGCAGGATGTCAGCCGGCATCGGCTTCATCAGCGTCATCTTCTTGAGCACGTCTTCCGGCGGGTACACCGTCGCGTCCTGCGCCACTGCCGGGGTGACGAACTGGCGCGCGGCCTTGTTCGCGGTGGGGTAGAACACTTCGTTTGTGATCTGCGCGTTGACCTTCGGGTCCGAGATGTAGTTGATCCACTTCATCGCGTTCTCGGGGTGCGGGGCGTCCTTCGGGATGACCATCACGTCGAACCACAGCAGGCCGCCTTCCTTCACGTTTGAGAACTTGACGTCATACGAGCGCTTGGCTTCCTCGGCGCGGCGGTGCGCAATGCCAACGTCGCCCGACCATGCCACGGCAACGCAGATATCGTTGTTCACGAGGTCGTTGATATAGCCCGACGAATTGAACTGGGTGATATACGGGCGGACTTTCTTCAGCACTTCGAACGCGGCCTGGTAGTCGGCGGGGTTCGTGCTGTTGGGGTCCTTGTGCATGTATTGCAGCGTCGCGGCGAAGACGTCGACGGCCTGGTCGAGGAACGATACGCCGCAGCCCTTGAGCTTCGAGAGATTCTGCGGGTCGAGCACGAGCGCCCAGCTATCCACGGGCGCGCTCGTGCCGAGCGCCTTTTCCACCGCCTGCTTGTTGTAGCCGATGCCGTCGGTGCCGAACGCCCAGGGCACGCCGTACTGATTGCCCGGATCGGCGTCGGCGATCATGTGCATGAGCACGGGATCGAGGTTCGCGAGGTTGGGGATCTTCGACTTGTCGAGCTTCTGGTACACGCCGGCCTGAATCTGCTTGGCCATGTAATTCGAGGTGGGCACAACGATGTCATAGCCCGAGCTGCCGGCGAGCAGCTTGGCCTGCAGCGTGTCGTCGCTGTCGTAGTTGTCGTACTTGACCTTGATGCCCGCTTCTTTTTCGAAGTTCGGGATCGTGTCCTTCGCAATGTAGTCGGACCAGTTGTAGACGTTCAAATCGCCGTCGGCCGCGTGCGCGGTCTGGCTCGACATGGCCGTGAGGCCTGCACACGCTGCGAGGGCCGCAAGCGCGACCGCATGACGAAGATGACTAACACTCATGTTGCTTTCCCCTGAAGATGAAAATTGGCGGGAGGCCCAGCACCCCGTTGCGCCGCCCGCCTTGGACAAGTCGCGTTAAGAAAGACCCAGTTGTTGCGCAGTTGCGTCGATGGCCTTCTTGGCCTTCGACACGATTTCATCGATCTCTGCCCGCGTGACGACGAGCGGCGGCGAGAGCAGCATGCGATCGCCCGTGGCGCGCATGATGAGGTTGCCGTTGAAGCAGAAGTCGCGGCAGAGCGTGCCCACGTCGCCGCCATTCGCAAAACGCTTGCGCGCCTTCGGATCTTCCGCGAGTTGCAGACCCGCTACGAGGCCCGCACCCGAGATGTCGCCGATGATCGGATGATTGCCGAAGGTCTCGCGCAGGCGCTGCTGGAAGTACGGACCCGTGTCGTTCTTCACGCGCGTCACGATGCCTTCGTCGCGCAGCAGCTTGAGGTTCGCAACGGCCACCGCGGCGGCGACGGGATGCCCCGAGTACGTGAGGCCGTGATTGAAATCGCCGTTCTCGATGAGCGCTTTGGCCACGCGGTCGTGAATGCCCACGGCGCCCATCGGCACATACCCGCTCGTGAGGCCCTTGGCCATCGTGATGAGATCCGGCTCGAAGCCGAAGTGCTGATGCGCGAACCACTCACCGGTGCGGCCAAAGCCGCCGATCACTTCGTCGGCGCAGAGCAGGACGTCGTACTTGCGGCAAATGCGCTGAATTTCCGGCCAGTAGGTTGAGGGCGGGAAGATCACGCCGCCTGCGCCCTGGAACGGCTCGCCGATAAAGGCGGCCACGTTCTCCGCGCCCACTTCGAGAATCTTCGCTTCGAGCTGTTGTGCACGCGCGAGACCGAACTCCTCGGGCGACATGTTGCCTTGCGCTTCGCCATAGAAGTACGGCTGGTCGATATGCACGATGTTCTCGACCTTCGAAGGCATCTGCTCGTGCATGTAGCCCATGCCGCCCAGCGTGCCGCCCGCGATCGTCGAACCGTGATACGCGTTCTTTCGCGAGATGACGACTTTCTTCGAAGGCTTGCCTTGCGTGAGCCAGTACTGATGCACGATGCGCAGCACCGTGTCGTTGCCTTCGGAGCCGCTGTTGCAATAGAAGAAGTGGTTGAACGGCTCGGGCGAAAGCTGCGCGAGCAGCGCCGACAGTTCAATGACCGGCGGGTGCGTGGTCTTGAAGAACGTGTTGTAGAACGGCAGTTCCTGCATCTGCTCGTAGGCGGCGTCGGCCAGTTCCTTGCGGCCATAGCCCACGTTCACGCACCAGAGCCCGGCCATGCCGTCGATGATCTGGTTGCCTTCCGAGTCCCACAGGTACACGCCTTTCGCCTTCACGATCACACGGCTGCCCGCCTTGTTCAGCGAGCCCATGTCCGAAAACGGGTGAATGTGGTGCGCAGCGTCCAGCGCGCGGTATTCGCTCGTCGAGCGCGTCGTGCGTGCGGCCTGGGCGCGCAGCGTCGTCGGCGCTTCCTGCAGCGCGCTGGCGGGGGCGTCGATTCGATAGTTCATTGCTGTGTCTCCTTTCGTTTACACGTGCAGCAGCAGGTGCTTGCGTTCCCACGAACTGATCACGCGGAAATACGCTTCGTATTCGGTTTCTTTCAGCGCGAGGTAGGCGCGCACGAACTTCTCGCCCAGGATGCCCATGAGCGGTTCGCTCGCGCTCATCAACGTGAGGCCTTCTTCCAGATTGCGCGGCAACTGGTAGGGCAGCGAATAGCCGTCGCTCACGAGCGGTTCCGTGGGCTTGAGGTGCTGCGTCATGCCCAGATAGCCGGCCGCGAGCGTCGCGGCGATCGCGAGGTACGGATTGGTGTCCACGCCCGGGATGCGGTTTTCCACCCGGCGTGCAGCCGGCGACGAGTACGGCACGCGAAAGCCAACGGTGCGGTTGTCGTAGCCCCACGCCACGTTGATCGGTGCGGCCATGAAACGCGACAGGCGGCGATACGAGTTGATGTACGGCGCGAAGATCGGCATGAGCGCAGGCGTGTACTTTTGCTGTCCGGCGATATACGCGTAGAACATGTCCGTCGGTTTGCCGTCCGAGCCCGTGAAGAGGTTCTGGCCGCTTTCCGCCGAGACGAGGCTCTGGTGGATGTGCATGGCCGAGCCCGGCTCGTTCTCCATGGGCTTCGCCATGAAGGTGGCGTACATGTGGTGGCGCAGTGCCGCTTCACGCACCGTGCGCTTGAAGAGGAACACGCGGTCGGCGAGGTTGAGCGGATCGCCGTGCAGGAAGTTGATCTCCATCTGCGCCGCGCCCACTTCGTGAATGAGCGTATCGACTTCGAGGCCCTGAATATCGCAGTACTCGTAGATGTCTTCGAAGAGCGGATCGAACTCGTTCACCGCTTCGATCGAATACGCCTGGCGGCCCGTTTCCGGACGGCCCGTGCGGCCGATCGGCGGCGTGAGCGGAATGTCCGGGTCCTTGTTCATGTCGACGAGATAGAACTCGAGTTCCGGCGCAATGACGGGCTTCCAGCCCTTTGCCTCGTAGAGTTCGAGCACGCGGCGCAGCACGCGGCGCGGCGAGATTTCAACGGGCGAGCCGTCGAAGTGCACGCAGTCGTGGATCACCTGTGCGGTGGGATCGATGGCCCACGGAATGATGCGGATCGTCGAGGGATCGGGCACGCACACCATGTCGGGATCGGTGACGCCGGTGAGGCTGCCGTCTTCGGGGTAGTCGCCCGTCACGGTCTGGATCATCACGGCTTGCGGCAAGCGCATCGATTCACCCGATTCGAACTTGCTGCGCGGGATGATCTTGCCGCGCGCAATGCCCGCCATGTCGGGGATGATCGCTTCGATTTCGGTGATGTGGTGCTTTTTCAGGAATTCGTCGATTTCATGCATGATCTTTCTCTCTGTTCTGTAAGGGCCGGCATCAGGCGTGGGCGGCGCGTGGCGCGTGCGCCACGTCGTGTCCGGCCCCGCCCGGTATTCGGGCCAGCATGTGGTTGCGGCAGGCCTCGCCGAACGCGTGGAAGATGGCGGTGGAGAGCGCGTCGTCGGCGTGTTTCCACTCGGGGTGCCATTGCACGCCAAGCGCGAAACTGTGCGCGTTCGCCACGCTCACGGCTTCGATCAGGCCGTCGGGTGCGAATGCCTCGGCCACGAGGCCCGCACCCAGCCGCTCGATGCCCTGGCCGTGCAGTGAATTCACGCGTGCTTCGCGTGCGCCGCCCGCGAGCCGTTGCAGCAGACCGCCTTCCACGAGCTTCAACGCGTGCGCCGGACCGTATTGCGTGTCGAGCGGATCGTCCTTGTTCTCGCGATGGTCGTCGTAGCGTGCAACGTTATGCACCTGCTGATGCAGCGTGCCGCCGAACACCACGTTCATCTCCTGGAAGCCGCGGCAGATGGCGAGCACCGGCACGCCCGCCTCGATCGCGGCGCGCATGAGCGGCAGCGTGGTGGAGTCGCGAGCCGGGTCGTGCAGCGTGCCGGCTTCGCTCGCCGGGCCGCCATAACGATGCGGCTCGACGTTCGAATAGCTGCCAGTAAAAAGCAGTCCATCCACGGCTTCGAGAATGTCGGACGCAGCCTGCCGCTCGCCAAGGGCGGGCAGCACGAAGGCGAGCGCGCCTGCGCCATCCACCGCTGCGGCGATGTACTTCTCGCCGGCAACGTGTGATGCGTGCGCTCCCATCATCGTGCGGTCGGCGGTGACGCCAACTAATGGTCTGGTTCGCATGACTAATGATTCGCTTGCTTGCCCGTGCGGCAAATATGAATGCGACGGGCGTGACATGACCTTGCAGCCTTGCGGGACGCAAAACTACAAACCCTGTGTGCTCCGCGCGAGCGACGCTAACGTATGGCGCTGCGCGTGGAGATCATGTAGGCGGTTCGCTTCTTGCCGTTGTGAGGCGCGACTGTGTTCAGGCGTGCACAGCTACATCGTGCAGGCGCGACGAAACACCTCGCGACCCAACGACGGCGAAGAAAACGAACAGCGCAGCAACGAGAGGCGCTAGGGCAGGAGCGACGCGACTTCGTCCGTGTGGACGGCAATGAAGGCGCGTGCGGAGACCGAGTTGTGACGCCGCACAGAGCGGCGGGAAAGGATCGTGAAGACGGACAGGAACAGGCGAGAGGCAAGCCTGCCGCTACTGCCGTCGGCGATGGCGGTGCAGTCACTGCGAAGACACCTCGCATGACTACGATCCCACCTCACCAGAGGGCCACGGACTCTCACAATAACACTCGACTGGTTGCGTTGAAAAAGACGTTTGGTCCAAGCATTCGAGGTTGTCAATTTGAGCGAAGCTTTAAACATTGAGCGACTTCGATGTATTGCTTTCCAAACTCAGCCGACTCGCTATGTTTCTCGCATAAAACGCGGTTTTTTGCGTTGCAACGCGGCAGAAACGATGCAGTGTTCGACCTGTGGTTCAGCATATACGAGCCAAAAAGGGCGTCAATTATTTTTTCAAGTTTTTGATGTCAGCACTTTCCCCGAGGGCCTCGAGAAATAGCACGCTGTGCGAAATATTGGCCCCTGTCCTTATATTTCGAATAACTTACAGGGGTTTGTACTGACGCAAAATAAAGCAAACTGATTAGAATATTCAACACGTCCACCGCGTCACCTGCACGCCCTGCTAACGGTCCTTCATCGTGTCCGAGTCTGCCTCTGTTTCATCCGAAGTCGCCACGCGTCTGCGCTACGTTCGCAAACGCTATGGTTTGTCGCAGCGCGAACTCGCCAAGCGTGCGGGTGTGACCAATGGCGCGATCTCGCTGATCGAGCAAAGTCGCGTCAGCCCGTCCGTCGGTTCGCTCAAGAAGCTGCTCGAATGCATTCCGATGAGCCTTGCCGAATTCTTCACATTTGATCTGAGCGAGGGGACAGAAGTCGTGTCGCGGCGCGGCGAAATGCCGAACCTCGGCAACGAGTCGATCGAGTTCTATCTGGCCGGCGCGAGCATGAAGGACCGCAACATGGGCATCATGCGCGAGGTCTATCAGCCGCTGGCCGACACTGGCCCCGAAATGCTGGTGCATGCGGGGCACGAAGGCGGCGTGGTGGTCGCCGGGCAGCTCGAGCTGACCGTGGAAGGCACGACCTGGCTGCTCGACCCCGGAGACAGCTACTACTTCGAAAGCCGCTTCCCGCACCGGTTTCGCAATCCCAGCGCGAACGAAGTCTGCGAAGTGGTGTCGGCCAATTCGCCGCCCACCTTCTGACTCCCTGATCGCGCGAACCCGTTTCACCTCGCGCCGCGGTGCGGCGCGCAAGGTGGATCGCAAATCATTGAGGCATCCTGATGGAAAAGAAAACTCTCGCTTATTGGCAGGACAAGGCCGCGACGCTATCGATCGAAGGCCGTGCATTCATCGACGGCACGTACCGTGACGCGTATTCGGGCCGCACGTTCGACTGTGTGAGCCCGATCGACGGCCGGGTGCTCGCAAGCGTCGCCGATTGCGGCGCAGCCGATGTCGACGCCGCGGTAGGCGCCGCGCGCCGCGCGTTCGACGAAGGTGTATGGGCAGGCCTGAATCCGCGTGCGCGCAAGGCCGTATTGCTGCGCTGGGCTGCGCTCATGCGCGAACATCTCGACGAACTGGCATTGCTCGAAACGCTCGATGCAGGCAAGCCGATTGGCGACACGACCACCGTAGACGTGCCGGGTGCCGCCTACTGCGTGGAATGGTTCGCTGAAGCCATCGACAAGGTCGGCGGCGAAGTCGTGCCCGCCGATCATCATCTCGTGGGCCTCGTCACGCGCGAACCCATCGGCGTGGTAGCCGCGGTCGTGCCGTGGAATTTCCCGATCCTGATGGCTTCGTGGAAGTTCGGCCCTGCGCTCGCCGCGGGCAATAGCGTCGTCCTCAAGCCTTCGGAGAAGTCGCCGCTCACGGCCATTCGCGTGGCGCAGCTTGCGCACGAGGCGGGCATTCCTGCGGGCGTGTTCAACGTGCTGCCGGGCGGCGGGGAGCCTGGGAAGCTGCTCGGCCTGCATCGCGACGTGGACTGCATTGCGTTCACCGGATCGACGAACGTGGGCAAGCAGATCATGCAGTACGCAGGGCAGTCGAACCTCAAGCGCGTGTGGCTCGAACTGGGCGGCAAGTCGCCCAATATCGTGCTGCACGATTGCCCGGATCTCGACCGTGCCGCAAACGCAGCGGCAGGCGCCATTTTCTACAACATGGGCGAGATGTGCACGGCGGGCTCGCGCCTGCTCGTTCATCACGAAATCAAGGACGTGTTCCTCGCGAAACTTGTCGAGGCCGCGAAAGCATACAAGCCTGGCAATCCTCTCGATCCGCAAGTGTCGATGGGCGCGATCATCGACAAGATTCAGCTGGATCGGGTGCTGAGCTATATCGAGGCCGGCCGCAAGGATTCGAAGCTGCTGACAGGCGGTGAACGCGTGAATGCGGAGGGCGGCGGCTTCTACGTGCAGCCCACGGTGTTCGACACGCACCACGACACGAAGATCGCGCGCGAGGAAATTTTCGGACCGGTGCTCTCGGTCATCACGTTCAGCACGATCGACGAGGCGGTGCGTATTGCCAACGACAGCGACTACGGGCTCGCGGCGGCCGTGTGGACCGCGAACCTCACGCACGCGCATGAAATTTCGCGCCGCCTGCGTGCCGGCACCGTGTGGGTGAACTGCTACGACGAAGGCGGCGACATGAACTTCCCGTTCGGCGGCTTCAAGGAGTCGGGCAACGGCCGCGACAAGTCATTGCACGCGCTCGAAAAGTACACGGAACTCAAGTCCACGCTCGTGCGGCTGCACTAACGCGCGTTACCGCTCCACCAGCGCGCCGAGGTTGGCGCGCACTCGCTGCAGCATCGCACTGAACTGCTCAGCTTCTTCAGGCGTGAAGCCCGCCAGGGCTTCCGCCTGCACCTCGTCGCCCACGCGGCGTGCGCCCGTGAGCACGCCTTCCGCCTTGGGCGTGAGGCTCACCAGCAATTCGCGGCGGTCGTCCGGGTTGGGCGTGCGCTCGACCCAGCCGCCTTCTTCCATGCGCTCCAGCAGCCGCCCCGCGGATATGGGCGCCACTTCCAGCAGCTCGGCAAGACGTGCCTGGTTCATGTCGCCGTAGTGCGCCAGGTACGCGATCATGCGGCACTGCGCGCGCGTGAGTTCGAGCGATGACTTCGCAAGCTCGTCGTAACGTTTGCCGTAGAGCCGGCCCACGTCGACGACCAGGAAGCCAAAGCGCCTTTCGAGGTCGGTAGTCATCGCGCGATTATACGGGCGTGTGGCTTGCGCCTTCGCGCGAGCGTCCTCCGGCTGTCGATACCGATTGCGTCCACAGGTGCGAGTCGTATAATAAGCAGGCTTATTAATTCGACGCGCTCCGCCCCCAATCTAAGACAGCCGCAAGACAACCGCACGATGACCGCAGTCATGCAGGACGGTTCCGCCGCGCAGCATCGGGCGGAGCCGCGCAAGGAAGCCCCGCTCAATCGCGGCATGATCACGCTCTCGATCATGCTCGCCACGCTCATGCAGACACTGGACAGCACGATCGCCAATGTCGCGCTGCCGCATATGCAGGGCACACTGTCCGCCTCGCAGGACGAGATCACCTGGGTGCTCACGTCGTACATCGTCGCGGCGGCCATTGCCACGCCGCTCACGGGGTGGCTCGCCGATCGCTTCGGCGTAAAGCGCCTGCTAGGCGTGGCGATTGCGGGTTTCACCGTGGCCTCGGCGCTATGCGGGCTGTCCGAAACGCTCGGGGAGATCGTTGCTTCGCGGCTCTTGCAGGGCGTGTTCGGCGCGTCGCTCGTGCCGCTCTCGCAGTCCATTCTTCTCGACATCAACCCGCGCGAGCGCCAGGGCCAGGCCATGGCGGTCTGGGGCATGGGCGTGATGGTTGGACCTGTGCTGGGGCCCACGCTGGGCGGCTGGCTCACGGATAGCTACAACTGGCGCTGGGTGTTCTTCATTAACGTGCCTGTGGGCCTGTTCGCGTTCTTCGGCGTCTCGACCTTCATGCCCGCGCGTACGCCGGGCCGCACGCAGCGCTTCGACGTGTTCGGCTTCGCCACGCTCGCGCTCGCCATCGGCGCACTGCAGGCCTTGCTCGACCGCGGCGAGCAGCTCGACTGGTTTGGCTCGCTGGAGATCCGCGTCGAAGCGCTGGTGGCGGCGATTGCCTTCGCGTTCTTCATCGTGCATACGGCAACGTCAGGGCCCGGCACTTTCTTTCGCTACCAGCTGCTCAAGGACCGCAACTTCGCGACGGGCACGCTCTTCATTTTCGTGATTGGCGCGGTGCTCTACGCCACGCGCGCGCTGCTGCCGCCCATGCTGCAGAACCTCATGGGCTATCCGGTCGCCACCACGGGGCTCGTTACCGCGCCAAGCGGCGCGGGCACGATGGTTGCCATGCTGATAGCGGGGCGCATGCTGAAGCGCGTGGACGCGCGCGTCATGCTGCTGTTTGGCTTCGTGGTGTCCGCTTACGCGCTGTGGCAGATGATGCAGTACACGCTCGTGCTGTCGCCTTCGGATATCGTGTGGCCCGGCGTGGTGCAGGGGTTTGGCCTCGGCTTCGTGTTTGTGCCGCTTTCCGCGCTGACTTTCTCGACGCTTACGCCGCAACTGCGCGCGGACGGCACGGCCACGTATAGCCTCATGCGCAATATCGGTAGCAGTATCGGCATTTCGATCGTGCAGACCTTTGTCACGCGCGGCACGCAGATCGCGCATTCGGACCTCGCCGCGAACATCACGCCGTTCAATCCGGCGGTTCAACAGATGCTCGAAAGCGGTTCGCGGTACGATCTCGCCGTGCTCAACCAGTCGATCACGCAGCAGGCCCAGATGATCGCGTACCTGAACGACTTCAAGATGATGTTCGTGGCCACGCTGCTCGTCATTCCACTGCTCTTTCTGATCCGCACGGGCCCGAGCGCCGCCACCGTCGATACGAGTCACGCGGCGATGGACTAGCGCAACCGTTTGTCTTTCGTTTCACCCTGGCGCGCGGCACGTCCGCGCGCTTTGCATTCACGAATCCCGATGCTTTCTGCCGTTTCCATTCTCCTGCCCGTTTTCGGCCTCATATTCGCGGGCTTCGCCTGCCGTCGCACGAATGTACTCGGCCCCGCCGCGGCATCCGAGTTGAATCGCTTCGTCGTGTGGCTCGCGCTGCCCGCGTTGCTCTTCGATATCCTTGCGCACGCAACGTGGCATGAGCTGTATCAGCCTGCATTCGTTGCGGCGTTCGGTCTTGCCGGGCTCGCGGTGTTCGCGGCCGTCGTGGGCGTGCGCGTGTTCCTCGGCCGACCGCTCGCGGATGCGAGCATCGATGGGCTCGCCGCCGCGTATCCGAATACCGGCTACGTGGGCTTCCCGCTGTGCATGATCGCATTCGGGCGGTCGAGCCTCACGCCCACGACCATCGCGACGATCCTCGTGGTCTGCGTGCTGTTTGCCATCGCGATCGTGCTGATCGAAACGGGCCTGCAAAGCGAGCGGCGTCCGCACCGGCTCGCCATCAAGGTCGTGCGCTCGCTCCTGCGCAATCCGCTGCTGGTTGCGCCGGCACTGGGGGCGGTCGTTTCCGCCGCGCACGTCACGCTGCCTGCGAGCGCGGAAACGTTCCTCAAGCTGCTAGGCGGCGCGGCGAGTCCGTGCGCGCTCGTGAGCCTCGGGCTCTTTCTCGCCGAGCGCCGTGCGAGTGGCGACGCGCCGCGCGAGTCGTCGTGGTGGCTCACGGTCTCCAAGCTGGTCGCGCAGCCGCTTATCACCTGGTGGCTGGCAGAGCGCGTATTCGGGCTGTCCGACCAGCTCGTGGAAATCGCGGTGCTGCTCGCGGCGCTGCCCACCGGTACCGGCCCGTTCATGCTCGCCGAGTACTACCGCCGCGAGGCGCACGTGACTTCGCGCACCATTTTGCATTCCACGCTCGGCTCGCTCGTTACGCTCACGCTGATCCTGCTGCATCTGCACCACGGCTGAAAGCCGCCGCGGCACGATGCTTGCTGGCATGTAAGCCACAACCATCGATCAGGAGAATCGACGATGAACTGGCTACGTCGCTTAAGCGCCGCGCGCGCCTCACTCGTCATTACCGTCGTGTTCACTGCGGCTGGCACGGGAGCCTGCACGCTGGGCGGCGCCGCCGCGGGCGGCTATGTCGGCAACCGGGCCACCAACGGCAGCGCGGTCGGTACCGTTGGCGGCGCCGTGGCCGGCGGCGTGATCGGACATGAACTGAGCAAGTAGGCGAAGTCTCGCGCATGTCGAGATGTTGCGCCCCCACGTGCGTGCGGGGGGGCGCCGCGCGTCTGTCTGCAGCGAGACAGGTGATTCAATTAATCGATCGAAATTCCACGCAATTCAAATTGCGAAAAATGCAAACGGGAGTTTTTCGTCTAGCCGATGAAATAAGAATTTGAGTTATCTGAATGAAGATGAATTGAAATTTGCAGTCGTTCTGAATTAACCCAATCCCGTTGTGAAATGGCTGTGCCTGGCCAATATCAAGCACGACAAATTGCTGGACTCCGCCGATCTGGCTGGTGACCAGAGGGCCTGCATCCGGCATGACACGGGCGTGGGACGCGCCTGCGGTGCGCAGCGCCATGAAGCTTCCTGTCGAAGAACGGGTGTGCTTATTTGACGATCCTTAATCGTCATCAAACCGCATTTTTCTTTGCGAATTTAAAATATTTTTCTGATTAATGGTTTCGCGCGCACTGACAGATTTCTGTTTAATCAGGTGGCTATTTGTTCAATAGATTTGGCTAGTCTATGTGCGTCTCGTTTCAACCCGTCACTTCGACGCCAGCTCACAAAGGATACTCATGCAAGACGTAAGATCCAAGGCTTTCGCAATGCCGATCACCAGCCCGGCGTATCCGATAGGCCCGTACAAGTTTGTGGACCGGGAGTTCCTGATCATCACCTATCGCACCGACCTCGAACGTCTGCGTAAGGTCGTGCCCGAGCCGCTCGAGGTCACCGACCCGATCGTTAGCTACGAATTCATCCGCATGCCCGACTCGACCGGTTTTGGCAACTACACGGAAAGTGGCCAGGTTATCCCCGTCAGGTATCAGGGCCAGCCGGGCACCTATACTCATGCGATGTACCTCGATGACCATCCGCCCATTGCCGGCGGCCGGGAGCTTTGGGGTTTTCCGAAGAAGCTGGCTTCGCCCACGCTTGCAGTGCACTCCGACACGCTGGTCGGCACACTCGACTACGGTCCCGTTCGTGTCGCCACCAGCACGATGGGCTACAAGCACCGCGAACTCGACCTGGCCGAGCAGGCAAAGCGCCTTGCCGCGCCCAACTATCTGCTCAAGATCGTGCCGCATGTGGACGGTTCGCCGCGCGTTTGCGAACTCGTGCGCTACTACTTGAAGGACATCAAGCTCAAAGGCGCATGGACAGGGCCTGCCGCGCTCCATCTCACGCCGCACGCGCTCGCGCCCGTCGCGGAACTGCCCGTACTCGAAATCATCGAAGCCCGTCATCTGGTCGCGGACTTGACCCTGGGTCTCGGTGAAGTCGTGTACGACTATCTCGCGAAGTAATTCGCAGTCCAATTACTTCACCGCGCCAAGCGCGAGCCCCTTCACCATGTAGCGCTGCAGCCACGCGAACACAACCGAAACCGGCAGCGTCGCCGCGAGCGTCGCTGCCATGACGAGCTGCCATTCCACGGTGTATTTGCCGGCCACCATATCGGTGACCTGCACCGTGAGCGTCTTGTTCTCGGGCGAGCGGATCAGCGTATAGACCACGGCGAATTCGTTCCACGCGCTGATGAACGTGAAGATCGCCGTGACCACCACGGCCGGCACCGCGAGCGGCAGGAACACGCGGAACACGGCGCCCGTACGGCTGCAGCCTTCGAGCCATGCCGATTCTTCCAGATCGCGCGGCACGGTCTGGAAATACGACGAGAGCATCCACACGGCAAACGCAATGTTGAATGCGGCGTACGAGACGATCACGCCGATCTTCGAGTCGACGAGATTGCCGTCGCCATAGGGAATCATCGCAGCGAGCCGGAACAGGCCGACCACGAGCAAGATGGGCGAGAGCATCTGCGTGACGAGCAGGAACTGGCGGTAAAGGCCGCGCCCGCGGAACGGGAAGCGTGCGAGCGCGTAGGCGGCCGGCAGGCTCACAGCGAGCGCGAGCGCTGTGGAAAGACAGCTCACCACAATGCTGTTGCGCAGCGCGACGCCGAAGTTCGCGGCCTGCCACATGTCGACATAGTTCTGCCAGCGCCACTGCATGGGCAGCCAGCGCGCCGGATACACGAACACTTCCGAGGCCGGCTTGAACGAAGTGAAGAACATCACCGCGAACGGAAACAGCACGGCCACGACGAGCGGCGAGAGCGCGAGCCAGCACCAGATCGAGCGTTTGAGCTTGCGGTTCATGCGAGGTCTCCTTCGGCGCCGCCGCGTTTGGCCTGCAGGCGCAGGTAGACCACCGAGAACGCGAACAGGATCACGAGCATGATGAGCGAGACGGCGGCGGCTTCGCCTGGTCGTCCTAACCGGAAGCCGAGTTCGTAAAGGTAGGTGACGAGGATGTGCGTGCTGTCGTCGGGGCCGCCTTGCGTCATGACCCAGATGATCGGGAACGAGTTGAACACGTAGATCACGTTCAGCAGGATCGCCATGTTGATGAACGGCTTGAGCAGCGGCAGCGTGAGCTGGCGGAACTGCTGCCAGGCACTCGCGCCGTCGATGCGCGCGGCTTCGTAAATATCGCCCGGCACCGAGGAAAGGCCGCCCAGCAGGATCGTGGTCGTGAACGGTATCGACACGAGTATGCCCACGCAGATCTCGACCGGGAATGCATATTCGGGCGTCGCGAGCCAGTGGATCGGCCCGGAAACGAGCCCGAGCCGCTGCAGCGTGACGTTGACCATGCCGTAGTCGTCGTTGAACGCCCAGCGCCAGACCACGGCCGTCATCGTGAGCGACACGGACCACGGCAGCATGACGATCGTGCGCGCAATGCCGCGGCCGTAGAAGTCCTGGTTGAGCACGAGCGCGACCGGCACGGAAATCCCCACCGTGCCCACCACGACGAAGAATGTCCAGATCAGCGTGTTCCTGAGGGCACTCATGAACACCGGATCGCCGAACACGTTATAGAAGTTCTGCAGGCCGCTGAAGCCGCGGATCTGTCCGAAGCGCGATACATCGTGCAGCGACTGATACACGATGTTGAAGATCGGATAGCTGATGATGAAGAGCGCGAGCACGAGACTCGGCACGATCAGGAGCCAAGGCGCGCGGGGCGCGGAAACGGCGCGGGGTTGTCGGCTCATGCGATTTCGTGCGCGTGATCGGTCGGGGGCATCGCCAGCCGCTGCTGTGGCGGGCGAGGGCTTCAGGGGACCCGTAGTCATGTCGAATCGTCAGTGCTTCGAAACGTCGGTTCTCAGGCGTTCCGGCGCGCGCCGGGAACTTCGGGCGCGCGCCGGTTTTGCCGTTAAGGCTTGCTTGCAGGCTGGTTTGCCAGACTTACTTGCCGAGCGACTTGTTCGCTTCGGTGGCTGCCTGGTTCAGCGCATCGGCAGGCTTGGCCTTGCCGAGGTACACCGACTGCATGGCGTTGGTCACGGCCTTCGCGGTGTCTTCCCAGCCCGTCACGGTCGGCGCGAACTTCGCATGCGGCAGCAGTGCGATAAAGGCCTTCGTGTCGGGATCCTGGAAGACCGGGTCGGTCGCTTCAGCCTTGGTGGTCGGCAGGAAGCCTTCCGTGCTCGTGAACTGCACGCGCGGCTCCTTCGTGAACAGGAAGTCCAGGAACTTCCAGGCGCTCTGCTTAACCTTGGAGTTCTTGAACATCATGATCGAGTCGGTCACCGCATAGGTGGCCGGCGTCGTTGCAACCGGGATCGGGTCGATGCCGTACTTGATGTTCGGGGCTTCCTTCTTCAGCTGCTTGGCGAGGAACGGCGCCGAGATCATCATTGCCACGCGGCCCTGCTTGAAGAGGTTCTGCACGTCTTCACGGCTGTAGCCCGTCACGCCCGGCTGCGTAAGACCTTCGTCGATCATGGTCTTGTAGAGCGTCGCGGCCTTCACGCCAGCGGGCGAGTTGAACGCCGCCTTGCCGTCCTTGCCCACCACTTCGCCGCCGTGAGTCCACAGTGCGTAGTAGTAGTACACGTCGGTTTCGATTTCCTTGCCCTGCAGACCGAAGCCCGCAATCCCCTTCGCCTTGAGCTTCTTCGAGGCGTCGACCACGTCGTTCCAGGTCTTCGGGCCGTCCGGATAGCCAACCGAAGCCAGCATGTCCTTGTTGTAATACAGCGCGCGCGCCGAAGCGGCGATCGGCAGGCCGTAGGTCTTGCCGTTGATCTGACCCGGAGCGAGGAACGGACCGATGAAGCGGCCCTTGAAGTTCGCGTCCATGTACGGGTCGAGCGGCTCGGCGATGTCGTCCTTCACGAAGTCGAGCAGCCAGCGCGTGCCGATGATCGCAAGGTCGGCGTTGGCGCCGCCGGAGATGTCCGTTTGCAGCTTCTGTTGCAGCGAGTCCCAGTTCACGTCTTCGATCTTGATCGTGATGCCGGGGTTGGCGGCCTCGAACTGCTTGGCCATTTTCTCGAAGTACGGGGCGGTGGCGTCGCTGTAGTGGGCGACGGTCACGCGGACCGTGTCGGCGTGCGCCGCGGCGGTGATGCCGGCGAACGCTAGCGCGACGGCGAGCTTGCCGAGCATGGTGGTTGCACGTGCCTGAAACGACATTCTCTCTCTCCTTATCGATGGGAGTTGGCGCTTTAGCGCTTGGTCCCATCCCATGCGGGGTTGTTGTTGCTGGTGGTTTTTCCTGCTTATGCCGCCGCCTCGACCCGGCTGCTGGGTTGCGTTGTTTGAAAAAATCCTACAGGATGAAAAAAGCGTTGTCACCTGGTAATCGCGATATTGTTTCGGGTGCCGGAAATTGCATAACATGCTGTAAAACAGGGGAAATTCATGCGCCGCAGCAGCGCGGTGTGGTTGGTATAAACCCGTATATGGGCAACCGCGCGCCATTCGTATGTAGGAAATTTTCAGGCTTGCCGGCAAGACTGGCGGGCCTCATGGAGAGTCGACATGAGCCGGGTGGTGCTGGTGACGGGGGCGAGCGGCGGCATAGGCCGCGCGCTGTGCAAACGGTTTCTGGAAGCGGGCGACACGGTGCTCGCGCTCGACCGCGACGCGGCGCTCGTGGAGCAACTGGCGGCGGAATTCGCCGGACCGGGCGCGGCGCGCCTCGAGCCGCTTGCCGCCGACGTGAGCGATCAGGCCGCCGTGGCCCAAGCCGTGGCGCGCGGCGTGGCGGCGCGCGGCCCGGTGGACGTGGCGGTGGCGAACGCGGGTGGCGCGCTCGGCACGACGCTCGCGCACACCGACGCCGCGAGCTGGCGGCGCGACATCGACCTGAACCTGAACGGGACCTACTACACGGTCGAAGCCGTGCGCGCCTCGATGATCGAACGCCGGCGCGGCGCGCTCGTGCTGATTGGTTCGGTCAACGGCCTTTCGGCGCTCGGCCACCCCGCGTACAGCGCGGCGAAGGCGGGCCTCGTGAGCTACACGAAGGCGCTCGCGATGGAGTTGGGGCCGCACGGCATACGCGCGAACATCGTCTGCCCCGGCACGGTGAAAACGCCCGCGTGGCGCGCGCGTGTCGAGCAGCATCCGAAGATCTTCGAAGAACTAAGCAAATGGTATCCGCTCGGCGACGTGGCCACGCCCGAGGATATCGCCGACGCCGTGCAGTTTCTCGCCTCGCCGCAAGCGCGCGTCATCACGGGCGTGGCGCTGCCCGTGGACGCGGGCCTCATGGCCGGTAACCGGCTCATGGCGAACGAGCTGACGCTCGACCCGTTCTGAGGCGCGCACGCGACGCTTTGACCTGGTAAGACCTGAAAAGACTTCACGCAAACGAGGACAGCATGGCAGCGGTACAACTGAACGGCATCTACAAGCGCTATGGCGACACCCAGGTCGTGCACGGCGTCGATCTCGACATCGAAGACGGCGAATTCGTTGTGCTCGTCGGCCCCTCGGGTTGCGGCAAGACCACGGTGATGCGCATGATCGCCGGTCTCGAAGACATCTCCGGCGGCGACCTGACCATCGGCGGCACGCGTGCGAATGCGCTGCCGCCGCAGCAGCGCAACATCTCGATGGTGTTCCAGAGCTACGCGCTCTACCCGCATCTCTCGGTGTACGAGAACATCGCGTTCGGTCCGCGCATTCGCAAGGAGCGCGAGGACGGGTTCAAGCCGCGCATCGAGGCCGCCGCGAAGATGCTCAACCTGTCGAGCTACCTGGAGCGGCTGCCGCGCGCGCTTTCGGGCGGTCAGCGCCAGCGCGTCGCCATGGGCCGCGCCGTGGTGCGCGAGCCTGCGCTCTTTCTCTTCGACGAGCCGCTGTCGAACCTCGACGCCAAGCTGCGCGTGCAGATGCGCACCGAGATCAAGGCGTTGCACCAGCGCCTGCGCAACACGGTGATCTACGTCACCCACGACCAGATCGAGGCGATGACGATGGCCGACCGCATCGTCGTGATGAACTCCGGGCGTATCGAACAGATCGGCCGGCCGCTCGACCTTTACGACAGGCCGGGCAACCTGTTCGTGGCGAGCTTCCTCGGCTCGCCCTCGATGAACTTCGCGCAAGGCACGGTGATGAGCGACGCGCGCGGCACGGCGCTCGTGCTCGAAGACGGCGTGCGCATCCCGCTGCCGGAAGGCAAAGCGCAAGCGGGCGCGCGCGTGACGCTCGGCGTGCGGCCCGAGCACATCGAAGCGGGCGGCGACGTGCCGTTCACCGTCGACGTGATCGAGCCGACTGGCGCGGAGACCCACATGTACGGGAAAATAGGCGACACCACATGGTGCGTCACCACGCGCGCGCGCCCGGACGTCAATCCGGGCCAGCGCATGACGCTAGGTTTGCCTTTGGCGCACCTGCATCTGTTCGATACTGAAAGCGGCAAGCGGCTCGATTGAAGCGGAAGCACGCATCGAAACACGGATAGCGGGCGCCTCGTACCTTTGACGGGAAAAACAGCTTGCCGGTCTCCAACCTGATCCATCACATCCGCAACGTCGCGGAGTCGCTGCGTCCCGCCGAGCGCAAGGTCGCGGAGATGGTGCTTGCCGACATCGACTTCGCCATGCGCGCGAGCATCACCGAGCTCGCGTTGCGCGCGGACGTGTCCGAGCCGTCCGTCACGCGCTTTTGCCGCGCGGTGGGTGCGCACGGCCTGCGCGACTTCAAGATGCGGCTCGCGCAGAGTGCGGCGGGCAACGTGCCCTTCGCGCTCGCCACGGAGATGACGGGTGACGAGGCGGGCGGCGCGCAGTGGGCCGGCGAGGTCGGCACCTTGCTCGACAAGGTGACGGAATCGGTCGTCCAGGGCGTGACGCATGCGCGCGCTTCGCTCGATACAGCCGTGTTCGAGGCTGCGGTGGCGGCGCTCGCGAGCGCGCGGCGCGTGTACTTTTTCGGCGTGGGTGCGGGTTCGGGGCTCGTTGCGCAAGACGCGGCGCTGCGCATGCTGCGGCTCGACATCGCCGCGAGCGCGTTCACGGATGCGCATTTGCAGCGCCTTTACGCGGCGCTGCTCGAACCGGGCGACGTGGCGTTCGCGATCTCGCAATCGGGGCGCAGCGTGGAGGTGAACGAGAGCATCCAGATCGCGAAGGAGCGTGGGGCGACCACTATCGCGCTCACGAGCGCGGGCTCGCGCCTCGCGTGGGTGGTGGACATTCCGCTTTTGCTGCGTGTGCCCGCGGCGGCGGATGCACACGCGCCCGCCGTGGTGCGCATCGCGCATCTCGCGGTGCTCGATGCGCTGGCGCTGGGCGTGTCGCTCGGACTCGGGCCCAAGGCGCTCGAGAAGATGCGCGACGCGCAGGCGCGCAGCGAAGGCGAAAGCCCCGGTACAGAGGACCTTGGATCGCCGCCGGGCGCAGCCTGAGCTTCGCCGCCAACGGTATGGCTTGTCAGTTGGACTTCATCAGCTTGATCACCAGCGTGCGATTGTCGCGCTGAACGCTCACCTGGTCGGTAGCGGGGTTGGACAGCAGCTCGATCGTGTGGCCAAGGTCCAGCTTCGCAACGGATGTCTGGCCCACCTGAGTGATCAGGTCGCCGACCTTGGCGCCGCTGCGGGCCAGCCTGCCGTCCGGCGCGAGCGAGACGATTTCATAGCGCTCGCCCGCGCGCAGCAGGACGGAACCTGTAGGCTCAATCGCGCTGTCGCGCGGCGTGGCGGGAAGATCGAAGCAGAACCGGTTGCGGCGGAAATCCAGTTCGAAGCGGTCCATTTTTTCCAGCGTGCCAAGCCCAATGCGCGGATCTTGCGAAGCGTCGCTCACCACGAGCTTCGGCAACGTCTTCTGGCCGATGGTGAGGCCGGCAAGCAGGCCCTGCCGGCTGTTGACGACGCGATTCGTCGCGTCGATGCCGGGCGCCGTGCTGACGTTGGGGAACCGCTTCGCTTGCGCGAGGACGTCGAACATGTCTGCCGGTATCGCCACGTCGGCGTCGTAGCCGGTGTCCAGGATGAAAAACCTGGACTCGCCGTCGAGCGAGAGGCTGATGATCGGCGTGCGCAGGTGCGGATCCAGCGTCATGAACGTGCATTGCTGCCACTCGTGGGCAGGGGCTTCATTGCTGTAGGCCGTGAGGTGGCCATCGACGTAGTCTGCGCGCCACGTCAGGTTGCGCATGGTTTCGCTTCCGATGATGCCCTTGAAGGGTGCATCGTCCGCCGATGCTATGCGGCCCAGATCTCCCAGGAGGGCCGGCGTGCCCGCGGGCATGGACCAGCTCTGGATGCGCAGCGCGGGGGAAAGGCCCAACCTGAATTGCCTGGGATCACTGAGCGTTCCGATCGACATCGTTCCGTCGCCGGTCGGGCTGTTCAGCGCCCCTTGCTTGAGGAGCGCGGCTTCGGCTTCCGGGGTGATCGGCGTTGCGGCCAGCGGTCCTTGCTCCTGCAACGCGTTCAAGGTTGCGCCGGTATCGAGAAGCACTGGCAAAGATTGATCGTCCTTGCCTTGCGCCTTGACGACCCAGTGCCCGTTACGCTGGAGCGGGATGGAAAGTACCGGAGTGCTGGCGGCGGTTGCAGCAGGCGCGGTTTGCGCGTCTTGCTTGCTGTGACAGCCGAGGAGCAGCGTGCAGAGCGCGAGACTGGCGCTTGCACGTTTCAAGTTTGGGAGATTGGCATGCTTGAGCATGGACACGGTGCCTGACGGTCGTTTGAAAGGCGATCACGATAGTCGGTGGCGTGCGTCTTGAATTCGGTGTCTTAAGTTTTGTTGCGCACTGTCAAATCGGCAGATTCACGCGCTCGGTTCGCCCTTTTCGCGCGGTTTGAGCCGTACCGGCATCGTGTCAGGCACCATCGTGAACGCCTGCACCTCCTGAATCTTCGCGGGATCGATCGCCAGCTCGATCGTGAACGACTTCATCAGCATCGAGAGCGCGAGACGCATTTCCACGGTCGCGAGGTGGCGGCCCGGGCACACGCGCGGCCCCGCGCCGAATTGCAGATACGCGCGCACGTCATGGGCTTTTCCATCATCGGATTCGCGTTCTGAGCGCTTCATCCAGCGCCACGGATCGTAGCGCTGCGGATCGGCGAAATTTCTCGCATCAATCATCGCTGGGCGCGCGACGAAGAACATGCGCGTGCCCTTGGGCAGCGCCACGTTGTCCACCACCACATCTTCCAGCGGCTCGAACGAATGCACGGACGCCACCGGGCGCAATCGCGTCGCCTCGATACAGATCGCCTCGAAAATATCGAGGTCTTTCAACGTCGCATAGTCGGGGCAGACCGTCGACTGGCCGAGCACACGTGAAGCGTCGTCGCCGAGATGCTGCTGCAACGCTGTATCGGCGGCGAGATAGGGCAGCGTCCACGCGATGGAGTCGGCGGTCGTGTCTTCGCCCGCGATCAGGAGCGTGAGCACGTTGGCGCGGATCTGCGCGTCGCTAATCGACGCGGCGCCGCCCGGCGCCTGCTGCTGCGCGAGCATCGCTTCGAGCAGATTGCGCGGCGTTTCGGAGGGCTCGTCGCGCATGCGCTCGCGAGCGCGCGCCATCATCGCGTTGACGTAGCGGTGCACTTCCTCTAGCGAGCGCTCGAGTTTGCGGTCCGATGGCAGCTTGACGTATCGCCAGTATGGAAAGAGCGCATTGGTGCGCCTCATCACGCCCGGCAGGATGCGCTCCAGATGCTCCTGGATCACGCCGTGGTCGCGCTCCAGCGTGCGCGGGTCCTCGCCGAACGCGAGCGCGCTCGTCACGTCCACCGTGTAGCGTTTGAGGTCGTCGGTCATCTCGACGGTCTCGCCGCGTTCGGCCGCACGTTGCCAGCGGGTGTGAAGCCGCTGCGTGATCTCGGCGAGCGTCGGGTAGAACGCCTTGATGTTGGGGATCGAGAGCGCTTGCATCACGAGCTTGCGCTGCGGTTCCCACGCTACGCCTTCCGCCGAGAAAAGCCCGTTGAAGCCCATCTCCTCGAACACGGCTTCGATCGGCTGATAGCGCCGGAAGCGGTGCGGACGCTCGCGCATGATCTGCTGGATCAGCTCGGTGTCGGTCCAGATCGTGATGGGGATGCCGCCCACCTGGAAGCGGTAGGGCGCACCGAGTTCGGCGGCCCATTGTTCGAGGATCAAATGCAGACGCGGCGGCGAAAGCTGCAGCAGATTGCCGAGCAGCGGCAGGCCGCGCGGGCAGGGCAGGTCGGCGATCTGGCGCAACGTTTGTTCGGTCGATGCCGTGCTCATGGGGCGATTTTCATTAGTTAAGCTTGATGTTTCGGGATTGCGCGTGAAAGGCGCTCATAGCGGCGCGGCTGCCGCGCCTTCCATGTAGCCGAAGCGGCGCGAGAGGCGCTGCGCGGCGGCGATCAGCAGTTGCGCCGCCGTGCCTTCGCACGCGATGTCGAGGCTGCCCGAAGGGCCCATCACCGCGAGCACGAGGCACACGCTGCCCGTGTGGTCGAACACGGGCGCGGTCACGGTGCTGATGCCGGGAATGGGCTTGTCGAGCGCCGTGTCCACGCCTTCGGCGCGAATGGCGGCCAGGCGCGCGAGGTAGGCGGGCGTGGCACCCTCGCGCGGCTTCGCGCCCGCGAGCCGCAGCTCGTCCTGAGCGAGGAGGGCTGTGCGCACGTCGTCGTCGAACCATGCGGCGAACACGCGTCCGATCGACGTGTTCACGAGCGACATTACCGTGCCGGGGCGCAGGCTCACGTGCAGCGGCAGCGCCGATTCTTCGAGACGCACGACGGTCGGGCCGAGCGGCCCCGGCACCGCGAGCGCGACGCTCATCGCGGTGGCGGCCGCTAGGCCGACCAGTTCGGCGTCGGCCTCGCGCACCGGCGAAAGGCGCGCGAGACCGATCAGGCCGAGTTCGAGGCTGAGCGGCCCCGCTTCATAGCGGCCCGCCGCGTCGCGCGCCAGCAGCCCGATCTTCTGGAGGCTCACGAGGTGCGGGAAGGCCTTGGCGGGCGCCATGCCGGCGGCAGCGGCCAGGTCGCGCAGCGGCAAAGGTGTGCCGGCCGCGACGAGCGCGGCGAGCAGTTCACCCGTGATATCGAGCGACTGGATGCCGCGCTGCGGTTTGTCGGCTTCGGGCGTGACGTTGGCCGCGACGTCCGCGCTCGTGTCGTCGCGTGGGGGCTTGGAGCTTACTCGGGGCATGTCGGTGTCGATGGAAAGGCGGCGACTGCGATTTCGGCAGCGGCGTCGCGCAGCGCACGCACGACCGCTCCTTCCGCGCGCACGTCGAGCGTGCCGCTCGCGCCAATCGCGGTGAGCAGGAGGCTCGGTTCGCGCTGCGGCCCGAGCACGGGCACGCACACGCTGCTCACGCCGGGGCTGGGTGCGTCGATGGCGAGTTCGTAGCCACGCGCGCGGATGGCGTCGAGCGAGGCGAGGAAGCTGGCGTCGGGCGTGCCTTCCGGCGGCGCGCTGGCGGCACTCGCCGCGTGGCTGGTGCCGCGCCACACCGGCTGCTCGGTTTGCGCGGCCCATACGGCTTCGAGCGCCTCGGTCCCGAGGTACGCACAGAATGCGCGGCCGGTGGCCGTGGCCCGCAGCGACATCACCGTGCCGACGTGCAGGTTCACGTGCAGCGGCAGGCTCGCGTGCTCGTAACGCACGATCGTCGGCCCCTGCGGCCCGGCAATACAGAGCGCGACGCTGCAGTTCAGCGCCTGCGCGAGCGCGGCCGCGCGCGGCACCGCCTCGCGCAGTGCGGGCTGCTGCGCGAGATGCAGGAGGCCCAGGCGCAGCGCGAGCGGGCCGGGCTCATAGCGTCCCGAAAGCGCGTCGCGCTTGATGAGCCCGAGGCGCGTCAAGCTCACGAGATAGGCGTGCGCCTGGCTCGACGGAATGTCGCCGATCGCCGCGAGATCGGTGGCGCCAAGCGGTGCGCGCGCGTTGGCGAGGGCGCGCAGCAGGCGTCCGCCCACCTCGACGCTCTGAATGCCGCGCTGCGTGCGTGCCGCCGCTGCGCTGCCTTCCGGCGCGGACGCGGCACTGTCGTTGCGACGTCTCATTGGCGCTTTTCTCTGGCTGAAAAAGGGTCCATGTTAACTGAACGGCGGCGTGCATTGTCAGCGGACGCGATCCCGTCATGCCATTCAGCCGGGCACGGCAAGAAATTAGCGTATGGCAATATGATTCGCTATTGACAAATAAAAAGCGTGAGGCCTATGATGCCCTAACCTCGGCATAACAGTGGTTCAGTCAGATTCAAAACGGGGCGAGACAACGAGGCTGGCGCGTGCGCCAGGCCTGCCCGCGCTTCGCCCGCCCTCAATACGGAGACTCAACATGGCAAAGGCGTTCGCATCCCAGGCCGACCTCGAAGAAAAGAAGGTCACGTTCACGCAGCTTTCGGAAAACGCATACGCGTACACCACGGAAGGCGACCCCAACTCGGGCGTCATCATCGGCGACGACGGCGTGCTGATCGTCGACACCACGGCTACGCCCGCCATGGCGCAGGACCTCATCGCGAAGATCCGCACGGTCACGGACAAGCCCATCAAGTACGTCGTGCTCTCGCACTATCACGCCGTGCGCGTGCTGGGCGCTTCGGCGTACTTCAAGGAAGGCGCGCAGCAGATCATCGCGAGCCGCGGCACGTATGAAATGATCGTCGAGCGCGGCGAAGCCGACATGAAGTCGGAAATCGAGCGCTTCCCGCGCCTCTTTGCGGGTGTCGAAACGGTGCCGGGCCTCACGTGGCCCACGCTCGTGTTCGAGAAGGAAATCACGCTGTTCCTCGGCAAGCTCGAAGTGAAGATCGCGCACCTCGGCTCGGGCCACACGAAGGGCGACACCGTGGTGTGGCTGCCGCAGCAGAAGGTGCTGTTCTCGGGCGACCTCGTCGAATACGACGCTGCGTGCTATTGCGGCGATGCCCAGCTCGCCGACTGGCCCGCCACGCTCGAAGCGCTGCGCTCGCTCGGCGCCGAAAAGCTCGTGCCGGGCCGTGGCCCCGCGCTGCTGAACCCCGCCGAAGTCAACAAGGGTCTCGACTATACGAAGGACTTCGTGACCACGCTGCTCGCACAGGGCCGCGCCGCCGTGGAGCAGAAGCTCGACCTGAAGGGCGCGATGTCGCTCACGCGTGAAGCGATGGACCCGAAGTTCGGCCATGTGTTCATCTACGAGCATTGCCTGCCGTTCGACGTGACCCGCGCGTATGACGAAGCGAGCGGCATTACGCATCCGCGCATCTGGACGGCGCAGCGCGACAAGGAGATGTGGGACGCGTTGCAGGACTAAGCAAAAAGCCGGGCATGGTGGAGACAAAACGATGATCGACTATCAAACGCTGACCTTCGACTACGCGCGAAGCAGCGAACAAACCCCGGACGCCGCCGCCTGCGTGCGTCCGGTCGTGGTGGTCGGCGCGGGGCCGGTGGGCCTTGCGACGGCCATCGACCTCGCGCGGCAAGGTGTGCAGGTGGTGCTCGTGGACGACGACTGCACGCTTTCCACGGGCTCGCGCGCCATCTGCTTTTCCAAGCGCTCGCTCGACATCTTCGACCGCCTCGGCTGCGGCGAGCGCATGGTCGAAAAGGGCGTGAGCTGGAACGTGGGCAAAGTGTTCCGCAAGGACGAGCTCGTCTACACGTTCAACCTGCTGCCTGAAAGCGGTCACCATCGGCCGGCCTTCGTGAATCTTCAGCAGTACTACGTGGAAGGCTATCTGCTCGAACGCGCGCAGGAACTGCCCAACCTCGAAATCCGCTGGAAGAACAAGGTGACGGGCGTCGCGCAGCGCGGCACGCCGGGCGAAAGCGATGCGCACGTCGCGCTCGAAATCGACACGCCCGACGGTCCGTACACGCTGCTCGCGCGCTACGTGGTGGCCGCCGACGGTTCGCGCAGCCCGCTGCGCAAGCTGCTCGGCCTCGACAGCCATGGCCGCACGTTCAAGGACCGCTTTCTCATCGCCGACGTGAAGATGGAAGCCGACTTCCCCACCGAACGCTGGTTCTGGTTCGATCCGCCGTTCCACCCGAACCAGTCGGTGCTGTTGCATCGCCAGCCCGATAACGTGTGGCGCATCGACTTCCAGCTCGGCTGGGACGCCGACCCGGTGCTCGAGAAAACGCCCGAGCGCGTGATCCCGCGTGTGCGCGCACTGCTCGGCCCCGATGTGAAGTTCGAGCTGGAGTGGGTGAGCATCTACACGTTCTCGTGCTTGCGTATGGACAGCTTCCGCCAGGGCAACGTGCTGTTCGCGGGCGACTCGGCGCATCTGGTTTCGCCGTTCGGCGCGCGCGGCGCGAATAGCGGCTTCCAGGACGGCGAGAACCTCGCATGGAAGCTCGCCATGGTGCTGGAGAATCACGCGCCCGACGCGCTGCTCGACACCTATGCAAGCGAGCGCGAATACGCGGCCGACGAAAACATCCGCAACTCCACGCGTTCGACCGACTTCATCACGCCGAAGAGCGCGGTGAGCCGCGTGTTCCGCGACGCCGTGCTCACGCTCGCTCGCGAGCATGCGTTCGCGCGGCAGTTGGTGAACAGCGGCCGGCTTTCCGTTCCGGCGGTGCTGCGCGAATCGACCTTGAACACGCCCGACGAAGATGCGTTCGACGGCAAGATGGAGCCGGGTGCTTCGTGTGCAGATGCACCGGTGCTAAGCGCAGCGGGTGACGAGAGCTGGCTGCTTGCGCATCTGGGCGACCAGTTCGCGGGTCTCGTGTTCAGCCGCGCGGGCTCGGCATTCGATACCGCGACGCTCGACACGCTGCAGGCGCTCTCGCATTCGCCGGTGCCGCTCAAGTTCGTGGTGATGCTCGAAGGCGACGCGGCCGTGCCCGCGGGCCTGCCTGCATCGACGGTGGTGTTGCGCGACGTGCAAGGGTTGGCGGCGCAGCGCTACGGCGCGCAGGAGGGTGCGTTCTATCTGATTCGTCCGGACCAGCACGTGAGCGCGCGCTGGCGGCGCGCCGACGCGGCGCGCGTGGAAAGCGCGCTCAAGCGCTCGCTTTGCGTGCAAGGCACGGCATAGAGGACGAGGAGACAACCATGCTGAACACTCAACCGAACCTGGCAAGACCGGACGATTTTTACGAAGCGCTCATCGACATGCATCGCGATCTCGACGAGGCGCAGAGTCAATCGGCCAACGCGCAACTCATTCTGCTGCTCGCGAATCACATCGGCGAACACGAAACGCTGATGCAAGCGCTTCACTTCGCGCGCGCAGGCGTGAGTGCGCCGGCGAGCAACGGCGCGACGGGAAAACTCGCGGCGTGAATGCGCAACTGCGTCGACGCGAGCGGCTGGATGCCTGCCGGCCGCTTGCTCGCCGTCACACCTGCATGGACGGCACATCCTTCATGCAGCGCAAGGCGAACATCGACCGGCTGTGACGAATGCTCGAGATGCGATAGAGCTTCTCGCGCAGGAAACGTTCGTAGCCTGCGGTGCCGTCCACCGCCACCTTGATCCAGTAGTCGTACTCGCCGGAGACGAGATACGCCTCGAGCACTTCGGGCAGCGCCGCGAGTTCGGCACCGAAGCGCGCGAGCGCGTCGTCTTCGTGGCGGTCGAGCGTCACTTCCAGAATCACGATGTCGGCGTAGCCCAGCTTCTGCTGGTTCACGAGCGCGACATAGCCGTCGATGTAGCCGTCGGCTTCGAGCTGGCGCGTGCGGTTCCAGCACGCGGTGGTGGACATGCCCACTTGCTCGGCCAGTTCGGCATTCGACAGACGGGCGTTCTTTTGCAGGGCGCTGAGGATCTTGCGGTCCTGATTGTCGAGCGCTTTGGGCGCGCGTTCACGAGGGCTCATGGGGAATAAGAATCTTGTTCAGGTTAGATGGATTCTAACGGAAGAAGATTCCGGATATCGGCCGTTTTCACCTGAAAACCGGAAGCCTAATCCGGCTATTCACCGGTATATTTTCCACATGCCTTCTTGCCTGGCACGACCCACGCGGCCACCTCCCCGCGTTGGGGAGCGCCGCCGCAGCCACAAGCCGCGGTGGTCCGTCAGGGCCGGTTTCCGTTGCACCCTGCGGCGGCTACCGGGCGTTGCGCGTGTACACCACGCAGCCAGCAATGTCCGGTCAGGCAGATGGCATTTGAAAACCGCGCTTTTGCGCGGTTTTTTGTTGCCCGTTTTCGATGCCTTTCATTACACCGAGCGCCGTCCGTCACAACGTCTTAGCCCGCACGCCCAGCAATGTCGATCCAGCTGTATCTATCTTTTCTCGCCGCCGCGCTCGTACTCGTCTACACCCCCGGTCCCGTCAACGTGCTCACCATGAGTCAGGCGCTTCATGCCGGCTGGCGCCGCGCGCTGCCCTGCGTCTGGGGCGGCACGCTCGCGGTGCTGCTCCAGCTCGCGTTGACGGCGCTTTGCCTCAATTCACTGCTGCTCATTAGTGAGCATTCACTTACGTTTCTGCGTTGGCTGGGTGCGGCCTATCTCGTCTGGCTGGGCTGCAAGCAGTGGCGCAGCCGGTCGCTGGCCGGTACGGATGCGCCTGCCGAGGCAGCCGATAGCGAAAGCCGTCGTGATTTGTTCTGGCGCGGATTCGCGACTTCGGGGCTCAATCCGAAGACCTTGCTGTTCTTCCCGTCGTTTTTCCCGCAGTTCATGAGCGCCGACGCGCCCTGGAGCGCCAACCGCCAGTATTTGCTGCTGGCGGCGACGTTCGCTCTGCTGTTCGCGGGCGGCGTGGCTTCGATGGCGCTGTTCTCGCACCGGCTGCGCCATGTGCTGCAACGACCCAGGCGCATGCGCGCCGTGAATCGCCTGATGGGCGGCCTGCTCGTGGGAATGGGCGCAATGATGGCCGGCTTGCGCTGAGCGCGCAGGCGGCGGATAGCTCGCGCGCGGCTGTGCGCGAGCCGGTTGGCGTGACGCCGGTTCGGCGCGCCGCTTAAGGCGTGGTCGTAGTGCTGGTGGCCGATACGGTCGGCGTAGCCGCCGTGCCCGGCGTGCTGGCGATGCCGGAGCTCGCCGAGGTGGACGCGAGCGTTTGCGCCGTCGCTGCGCTAGCCGACGCCGCAACGGGCGCAGACGCCGCGTTGTGAGTGGTCACACTCGCCGCGAGCCCCGCAGCCTGCGGGCTTTCCGGAGCCGTCACGGGGACGCCCATGATCGCGGCTGCAGCCGCCGTGGCGTGGTCGACCGGAGCGGAGGCGCCCGGCGCCGAAGCGGCGGGCGCGGGGGCAGCCGTTGCAGGGGCAGACGCCGCCGCAGGCGCCGTCACCACCGGCGCGGCCGGCAGCGTGTTGCCATGCAGCACCGCCGCACCCGTTGCCGCAGCGGCTGCCGCAGCAGCCGGCGCTGCCGACCCCACCGTGGTCGCGGCAGGCGCTGCGCTCGCCGCGACCGGCTCGATGGGCGGCGGCAGCGGCGAAATCTTGATCGCGCCGGTGGCCGGCACGGCCTCGCTGCGCGCCGCAGCGTTCAAATACTGCCCCACCAGCTCGAAGAAGCGCGAGTAAAACGGCCCCGACTGGATCGTCTCGCTCGAAATTTTCACCATCTCGTCGCTGTTCGAGCGAATGGGCAGCGAAACCGACCCCAGAATCGAGAGCCCCACGCTCGCCGAGGTATCGCTCTTCTTGAGCGCATAGCCGTTCTGCACGGCGTTCACATACACCATGCTCGTATTGCTCGCGTCGCCGGGTGTGCAGACCACGTGCACCTCCACGACGATGTGCTGATCCATCGTCGGCTGGAAGTTCTTGGTGGCGTCGACGGTGTCGTTGCGCGTCATCGTCGTCATGTAGCCCTGGCTCAGCAGTGCGCGGCGCGACGATTCACAGGCGTCCGTGCTCGCGTAGTTGAAGCTGCGCGAGAACTGGCTGGGCGCGGTGCTCAGCAACTGATCTTCCTGGAACTTGGGCTTGGGCGACGAGCACGCGCCGAGCGCAGCGGCCAGCGCTACCGTGGTGACGGCGAGGGCGGCGCTGCGCAGCGGGACGGGCAAACGAGGGAAAACTTTCGAAAAACGGGACATGTTCGGGGCAAACAGGGCAGCAATGCGGCATTGCATCGGACGGCATGATTGTAGTTCGGTTCCGCTGCGCACGACCGAACGCTCGTTTTTTCGAGGCTTTTCGAAAGCCGGACGAAGGCGTTTCGAAGCTTGCATTCCGTATGGCGAAAAAAAACGGGCTTCCGCCCAACGCGAAAGCCCGTGTCAACCCGGCGCCCGGGGCAGCGAGCGGAGAAGCGAACTCGCTGGCGTGCGCCGCAGCCGGGTACCGCCGGCTGTTCCAGTGCGCAATGCGCAAAATTGTGGGGCCACACTTGCCGCCGCGCCCGCAACGCGGCGTTAGTGTGGGCTCACTTCATCGGCCAACCGAGTCGGCTTACTTCGTGCCGACCGTCGTGAGCGGCTGCCACTTGCCGTTCACGACCTTGTAGACCGTCACGCCGCCGTACTTGAGGTCGCCGTACTGGTCGTATGCCAGTTCGTTCGTGGTCACGCCCTTCATGTTGGTCGCCTTGAGCGAGGCGAGGTAGATGTGCGGATCGGTCGAGTTCGCCTTCTTCATGGCGGCGATCACGGCGCGCGTGCCGTCATACGCGTACGGCGAATACAGTTCGACCGGCTTGTTGAAGCGCTTCGTGTAGCTCTCGACATAAGCCTTGCCGCCCGGCATCTGGTCGAGCGGGCTGCCGCCCGACGAAGCGAGCGCGCCTTCCGCCGCCGGACCGGCGATCTTGATCAGTTCGTCCGAGTGCATCATGTCGGGGCCGATCAGCGTGGCTTTGATCGCGAGCGACTTCATCTGCTTGAGCATCGGCGCGGCCTGGGTGTCGGCGCCGCCGTAGAAGATCGCGTCGGCGTCGGCCGACTTGATGTGCGTGAGGATCGAGCGGAAGTCCACGGCCTTGTCGTTCGTGAACTCCTGCGCGACCACCGTGCCGCCCGCCGCCTTCACGGCCTTGGCGAACTCTTCGGCCACGCCCTGACCGTAAGCCGTGCGGTCGTCGATCACGGCGAAGCGCTTGAACTTCAGGTCCTTCACGACGTACTCGCCGAGCACGCCGCCTTGCTGCGAGTCGGAGGTCACGAGGCGGAACGTGGTGGGCAGACCCTGACGCGTATAGGTGGGCGCAGTGGCCGTCGCGATTTCGGGAATGCCGGCCTTCGCATAGATCGGCGCGGCCGGAATGCTGGTGCCCGAGTTGAAGTGGCCGATCACGGCGGAAACGCCGTCGTCCACGAGCTTTTGCGCGACGGTCGTGCCGGTGCGCGGGTCGGCCTGGTCGTCGTAGGCGTCGAGCACGAAGCGCACCGGCTTGCCGCCGATGGTCGGGTTCGTGGCGTTCTCGTCGTCGATCGCCATCTGCACGCCACTGCGGAAGTCCGCGCCGTAGTGGGCCTGACCGCCCGTGAGCGGGGCGGCGAAGCCGATCTTGACGTCGGTGGTCTGGGCGAGCGCACCGGCGCTCCACAGGGCCGCCACGGCGGCAAGAACGATAGGTGCGCGCAGGCGCAGTCGCATTTGCGTGTTTCGGTTGCTTGGGTTCATCCTGGTTCTCTCCTCAGCGGTCTACGTTTTTCATGGGCGCAAGCGGGCCCGCACCGCGTTCGGAGCGCGCGGCGTGCCTTTTTGCGCAGGGGTGAAGTAAAAGAAATCGGCCGCCAGACGGCGGTTTGCCAATCGAATCCGTTGCGCACGCAACGGCCTCGGGCCGACCCGGTGGATACGCTAAAATTGCTTGGTTTTCAGATGCTTACAGAAACCTATACAGTCTCCCGACAAGGACACGGCACAGTGGGAACGGCTGGCGGATCCGTCTTGCCAGCTTAAATATCCAGAAGCGATTGGATTGTATCCAATTCTGGCAGGCAAAAATATTGACGACAACACTTTTTCGTCGGACGGCGTTCGTCTGTCCGGCGCCCACGAGCTCATGACGACAGTGCAGGCCAAGGAAGACCAGCGATCGCTGCCCCAGACGATCCGAGACCAGCTGCGTGACGAGATCCTGCGCGGCGTGCTGCCGCCCGGTGCGCAGCTACGCCAGGAAAGCCTGGCGGAGCGCTTCGGCGCGAGCCGCATTCCCGTGCGCGAGGCGCTGCGCCAGCTCGAGGCCGAAGGGCTTGTGAGCTACCAGCTCAATCGCGGTGCGGTGGTGATCGCCATGTCGACGCAGGAGATCTGCGAGCTGCTCGACATTCGCGCGGCACTGGAGACCTATGCGGCGAAGCTCGCGGTGCCGAACATGGTGGCCGGCGACATCGACGTGATGAAGCGCATTCTCGCGGCGTACGACGCCGCTTCGTCGCCCGCCGAGTGGGCCGAATGCAACCGCCAGTTCCATCTCGCGCTGTGCGCGCCCGCGAACAACACGCGTTTGCGCAAGATGATCGAGGAGTACTGCCTGAGCACGACGAATCGATATCCGCACCTGCGCATGTCGCTCGATACGGAGAAGAACGAGGTGCAAAGCGATCACTACGCGATCGTCGATGCTTGCAAGCGGCGCGCCGTGGATGAAGTAGTGGCGCTGATCGAGCGGCATATTCTCGATACCAAGCGCGAGGTGATGGCCGCCGCGCGACTGGCGGGGCTGGATAGCTGAGCGGTTCTTTTCGCTGCATTGGATACAAAAACGGCGAGCGCCCTGTAAGGGACGCTCGCCGTTTTGTTTGAAGCGGAACTGGCTGTGAAGCGCTTCGCTTACACCGCCATTTCCGGCGGCGCCTGGCGGAAGCAGCGCGTGATCCAGCCGAGGTACGCGAGGCCGAGCACGAACCAGATGATGCCGAGCACGATTGCCGTCTTCTCGAGGCTGCACAGCAGCCAGATATCGGTCACGGCGCCGATCAGCGGGAATACCAGACCGCCGAGGAACCCAAAGCCACGCGTGCCTGCCGCGCCGCTGAAGTACTGGCGGATCACGCACAGGTTCACCGAAGTGAACGCGAGGAACGCACCGAAGTTGATGAACGAGGTGGACGTGGCCACGTCGAGCTTCAGCGCGATCAAACCTACGACACCGGCAATCGCAATGTTGATCGCAGGCGTGCGGAAACGCGGGTGGATGTAGCCGAAAATCGACTTGGGCAGCACTTCATCGCGGCCCATTGCATAGAGCAAACGCCCCACGCTGGCCTGCGCCGAGATGCCAGAAGCGAACTGCGCGAGAATCAGGCCTGCGAGGAAAATCGTCACGAAGATATCGCCGCCCACCTTGCGCGCGATTTCGAACGCGGCCGAATCGGGGTCCTTGAACACGGCGCCCGGATGCGCGAGTTGCAGCGTGTACGCCGCGATCACGAAGATCGCGCCGCCCACCAGCGCGATCAGCACGATGGCGCGCGGAATGGTCTTTTCGGGCTCGATGGTTTCCTCGGTGAGCGTGGAAACGGCGTCGAAGCCGAGGTACGAATATGCGGCAATCGCAGCGCCCGCCATCGTGGCCGAAAGCGGCACGTGCGGCTGGAAGAACGGCTGCGCCGCGATGAGTCCGCCCGGGCCCGCGGCCGCAGAGGCGTAGTGCACACACAGGACTACGAACATTGCCGTAATGCCGAGCTGCACGATCATCAGCACGATGTTAAAGCGCGCGGCGAGTTCGATGCCGACGATGTTCAGCGCGCTCGTGAACACGATGAACGCGACAATCCAGATCCATGTGGGCACGCTCGGGAACGCAGCGCCAAGATAGGCTGCGCCGATCAGCCAGATCACCATCGGCAGGAAGAAGTAATCGAGCAGCGTGGCCCAGCCGATCATGAAGCCCAGGTGCGCATTGAAGCTCTTGCGCGTGTACGTGTAGGCCGAACCTGCCACGGGGAAAAGGCGCGCGAGCTTGCCGTAGCTGAGCGCCGTGAACACGATCGCGATGAGCGCGATGAGATACGCGAGGGCGGCGGTGTCCTGGCTCGCGCCTGCGAGCACGCCATACGTGCCGTAGACGATCAGCGGCGCCATGTAGGCTAGGCCGAACAGGAGCACGGACGGCAGGCCGAGCGTGCGCTTCAGGTGAGGTACGTGAGTGCCGCGTTCATGCGATGGCGAGGCAGGATTCATGATGCAGTTGTCTCCAGGGTGCTGCGGTTCTGGCAGGCATGGGCGAGCCTGGCGAGCCACGAGAAGTGGCTTGCCGGATCGCGTGTTGCCGGGTTTTGCTGCTTGGCGCGCTTAACGCCCTTAACGTCTTTAGCGCGTGCGCGGGCGGATATTGAGCGAGCGGCGGCCCTGCGCGTCGTTCTCGTCCACGAGATTGAGCGCAATGCGTGCGTCGTGCAGATAGCTGTAATGCTCGCGGCTTTGCGCGAGGAGCGCGCGATCGACCTTCGCGTGCAGCACCGCGTCTTCGTCCTTCAACTCGCAGAGCACGTCGCCGAACGGGCTCACGAGCGCCGTTTCGCCGGGGAACGTGAGGTTGTCGTCGCCGTCGCCGGTGCGGTTCACGAGCGCCGCGAACATCTGGTTCTCCATGGCGCGCGCGACGATTGCACGGCGATGCACAGGGCCGAACGGATCCATATTGCCGTTCGTGACGACGAGCATTTCCGCGCCGAGCGAAGCAACGGCGCGCGCCGTTTCGGGAAACTCGATGTCGTAGCAGATCAGGAGGCCAACGGTCGTGCCCTTGAATTCGCAGACCTCGTAACGGTCACCCGGCGTGAACACGCCCACGTCCGAGGCCCACAGGTGCGTCTTGCGGTAACGCAGCGCGATGTCGCCGCGTTCGTCGATCAGCACGGTGGTGTTGTAGAAGCGATCGCCTTCGCGCTCGGCGAGGCCCACGGCAACACCGATATTGGCGGCACGCGCCGCGTCGCGCACTTTGGAGAGCGAGGGGCCTTCGAGCGTTTCAGCAATGTCGCGCACGTTTTCGCGCGTGGGAAAGCCGGTGAGCGTGGCTTCGGGAAAGACGATGAGATCGCTGCCTTCGCGGCGCTTGCCAATCGTGTCGAGCACGCGGGCAAGGTTGGGCGCGACTGCGCCGTCCACGACCGGGATCTGCGCGAGTTCGAGTTGCATGCCTGTCTCCTTCCTTATGTATTACGTAAAGCACCGCGTGGGCGTCAGGAGCGGCTATTATCTCCACGTTATTTTTGTCGAGAAATTACCCTGCAGGGGTACCCTGATCGGAGGACTCATGGAGCCCCTAATGGAACTGGACTGGCAGGACCGCGCGTTCCATCACCATATCGCGACGCTGATCGACGCCCTCGACGGCCCCGACTTCTGGACTCGCATGACGCGCGTAATCGAGCGCTTCGTCGCTTTCGACAACTGGGTTGCGCTCGTCTTCCGGCGCGATCGCGCGCCGCTCGTGTGCGCCGAGTCGCCCATGCCCGACGGCACCGTGGATCTCTTGTTCCGCGCGTATCTGGAGGGGATGTACCTGCTCGATCCGTTCTATCTGAACGCAAGCGAAAAGCCTCGCGCGGGCCTCGTCACGCTCGCCGAAGTCGCGCCCGATAATTTCCGCATGACGGACTATTACCAGCGCTACTTCAAGAGCAACATCATCGGCGACGAAGTGCAGTTCAACTTGCCTCTGGACGAAGCCCACACGCTGATTTTCTCGCTGGGCGCAAAGCACCATTACACGGAGCGCGATATTGCGTTGTTCGCGATGTTCGCGCCGTGGGTGGTCGCGCTCATGAAGCAGCGGCTTGCGCATGAGACGTTTGCCGAGGGCGTTGCCGAAGCGGTCGCTTCGGATTCGGTTGAAGCCGAAAGCGCGGCGCAGCAGGGGCAGTTGAGCGAGGCGGGGTTCGCCAGCCGCATCGAAACGGTCACGCAGCAAAGCGGGCGCGTGCCGCTCACCGCGCGCGAGATCGAAGTGGTGCGGTTGAGCCTGAGCGGCTTTTCCACGCGCGCGATTGCGGAACGGCTCGAAATCTCGTTCGAGACCGTGCGCGCGCACAAGAAGCATATTTACGCGAAGCTCGGCGTGAGCTCGCAGTCGGAGTTGTTCGCGCTGTTCTACGAGCCGCTCGGACGCGCGGGCGTGTGAGCGCCGCGCGCCGCTAGCGGTGCGCGTTAGAACTCGACGAGCGCGAAGTCTTCCTTGCCCACGTCGCAAAGCGGGCAGCGCCAGTCGTCGGGCACGTCGGCCCAGCGGGTGCCGGGGGCGAGGCCGTCGTCGGGGGCGCCTGCCGCTTCGTCGTACACCCAGCCGCAGATCACGCAGACCCATTGCTTGAGGCCGTCGTCGGCGCCCGCAGCAGCCGTTGAGGCGCTTGCAGGGGCTTCGGGCGCGGCGCTTTCGCGCGGCGTGTCGAGCGCGACGACGAGCGGCGCCGCAGTGCTTTCGCGCGCGGCGAGCTTTGCTTGCAGCGTGGCGAGCAGCGCGGCGGCTTCGTCGGCGGTGAGGTCGATCCAGTACGGGTCGCCTGCGCCGTCATTCAGGCGTTCGGGAGAGAACTGGATTTCGAGGGCGACGCCTTTCTTGTACATAAGCGAAAACGGTTGGCTTGGTGCCCCGCGCGCGCTGCGCTCACAGGAAATAGCGGAACAGCAGCGAGGCCGCGATGCCGCCAGCCGCGATCAGCGCGAGCATTTGCAGGAGCGTGATGGACTTGCTGGACTTGGCGTTCGAAGCGGCGGGACGGGTGGTGGTGTTCATAGGGTGATATTGCGGCGGCGTGGGTTGCGTTCTCGGGTTGCATTCGCGATTGCGCCCCGTAATGTCGCCATGTTTTGCATGGCGTCGGCAGAGCGCGGCGGGGGAGTTTCGCACGATTTCGTGTCGACGGGGGTATTTGCGCGGCGACTGCGCGCACGCGCCGCAGATTTCGCCCCCGGCAACCGGGCCGCACAGCGGTAGGGATTATCGCCTCTAACGCGGGCCAGATTCCTGAGCGCCCGGAGATGGATTATTTCGCGTGCGTTGAGAGACGATGCTCAGGCATGCAGCCAGCGTTGCTCGATATACGAAAACAGCCAGCTGACCGGCACCGCGCAGGCCATGCCGATGCCCACCTGCGCCACGCGAAAGAGCGCGACGTCCCATACCGGTCCGTTCATGGGTACGAGGAGCACGATGGTGGTGGTGATCGCGCCCAGCCGTGCGGCGGTGCTCACACTCAGGCACCAGCAGCCGATGATCACCACGCTCACCGCTACGAGATAGGCCGCGAGATTCTCCGGGCCGAACGCCGCCGTTGCGAAGCCCACCACGCCGCCCGCAATCGCGCCAATGAACTGGTCGCGCGACTGGGCGAGCGTATCGGCGTAATCGTGCTGGGTGACGGCGATCGCCGTGATCGCGGCCCAGAACGCCTGTTCGGTGTGGAGCGCGCGGCCGATGCTGTACGCAAGCCCCGCCGCGCATACGGCGCGCAGCGCCATGAGCGTGCCTTGCACGGCGCGGCTCTTGAGTGGCAGGCGCTTGAGCGCGCTCAGCGCCGATTGCTGGAGCGAAGTGAGGTACGCGTAGAGGTTGTCTTGTGGATCGTGCATCGCGCGTAATGGATCGTAAGGAGAACGTGAGGCCTGGCGGGCGCGCTGCCAAGCATATCAAGCCGTGTCTGCCGTGTGCGGATCGTCGGGCAGGCAATGCAGGCGCAGCGACTTCGCCGCGTGGCGCAGGTCGCGCTCGACGGCGCGCCGCGCGCCCGGTGCGTCGCGGCGTTTGAGCCGCCGCATCAGGCCTTCGTGTGCATCGTTGAGCGTGCGCGTAAAGCCGGGCTCGTCGAACAGCAGGTTCGAGATCGGTCCCACCTGGAGCCACACCGTTTCGATCAGATCCACGAGCAGCGGCGAGCCGCTCGCGCGATAGAGCATGAGGTGGAAGTCTTCGTTGGCGTCGAGATAGTGCGCCCGCTTGTTCTGCTTCAGCGCCTCGGCCATCTGTGCGCATAGGGCGTCGAGCTGCGCGATTTCGCTGGCGGTGAGGCGCGTGGCGGCGAGAAACGCCGCTTCGCCTTCGAGCATCACGCGCACGTTGAGCACGTCGTCGAACTGCGCGCGCGTGAGTTGCGGCACCACGACACCGCGGTTAGGCAGGTTTACGAGTGCAGACTCGCCTGCCAGGCGCACGAGCGCCGCGCGCACCGGCATCTCGCCCACACCCAGTTGCTCAGCGAGCGCGTGAATGCGCAAACGCTCGCCCGGCACGAAGCGCCCGAGGCTCAGCCAGCGGCGCAGCGTGGCGTAGGTCTCGTCCTGCAGCGATTGATGCGCGCGGGTTTTCATCGTTCGGTCAGTGCGCTTATTTCACACAAGCAGGCTTCGAATGCGGCGAGCAGGCGGTCGACGTCTGCCTCGGTCGTTTCCGGGCACACGAGCATCATGTTGTGGAACGGCGTGATGAGCACGCCGCGATTGAGTAGGTACAGATGCAGAAGGTGCTCGAGTTCGTCGTCCATTGCGGCGCGCGCCTCGCTGCCGTTGCGCGGCGGTATGGCGCAGAACTGGAACTCGGTGCGTGCGCCCACTCGCGTCACACACCACGGCAGCGCATGGCGCGCGATCGTCGCTGTCAGTCCGTCGGCGAGCCGCTCGGCCAACGCGAACATGTGCGTGTAGGCGGCGTCGGTCATGACTTCGCTGAGCGTTGCGCGCATTGCGCTCATCGAAAGCGCGTTCGCCGTGAGCGTCGTGCCGATGCCCGAATGGCCCGGCGGCGCGTCGAGCTTGGCCTGCTGTGCACGCGCGGCGAATTCGGCGGAGAAGCCGTAGACCGCGCACGGCACGCCGCCGCCTACCGGCTTGCCGAGCACGAAGAGGTCGGGCTCGATGCCATGCTCGCGCGCGTAGCCGCGCGGCCCGCTGCTGATCGTATGCGTTTCGTCGATCAACAGCAGCGTGCCGTGCCGCTTCATGAGCGCCTGCGCCTCGCGCCAGAAGCCGGGCTCGGGCAGCACCATGCCCACGTTCGTCATGGCGGGCTCTGCGAGCACGCAGGCGACGTCGTTGCCGGCGAGTGCGCGCGCGAGCGCTTCGAGATCGTTGAACTCGACTACGCGCGTAGTTGGCAGCAGGTCGTGAACCTGCCCGAGCAGGCTCGCGCGCTGCGTGGGCTGGCCATCGACGAGATCGACGAACACATCGTCGATGGTGCCGTGATAGCAGCCGTTGAACACGAGTATCGTGCGTCGCCCTGTGGCCGCGCGCGCCCAGCGTACGGCGAAGCGGTTGGCGTCGCTTGCGGTCATGGCGAACTGCCAGAAGGGCAGGCCGAAACGCTGCGCGAGTGCTTCGCCCACGGCCACGGCGTCTTCGCCCGGCAGCATCGTCGTGAAGCCGCGCTGTGCCTGAGCCGCGAGCGCGCGCGCCACGGGCTGCGGCGCATGGCCGAACATCGCGCCCGTGTCGCCGAGGCAGAAGTCGGTGTAGCGGTGGCCGTCCACGTCGGTGAAGGCCGCGCCGCGCGCGGCATCCACGTACAGCGAGAAGGGCGTGGACCAATCATTCATCCAGTGCAGCGGCACCCCGAACAGCAGATGGTGTGCGGCTTGCGCGGACAATGCCCGCGACTTCGGACGCGCGGCGGCGAAGGCTTCGCGTTCCCGGGCGAGGACGTGCTGCGCACGGTCCCAGTTCACGCCTTGACGGGGTTGCATGCGTGTCTCCTTGTGATTTGATCAAATCTTCGCATGAGCAAACGGGGAAGTAAATTTGATCAAATTACTGGCGACGCAAAAAAAGCGCGATGCCTTGCAGCATCGCGCCTTTCTACAGCCCGAGAAAACAGTACGTTACTTCCTGTCGATCGAGATCCGCCCCGGACCCGTTACCGCGAGTGCGAGCAAGCCGCCGGCAATGCTGATGTTCTTGTAGAAGTTGATCATGTTCATCATCTGGTCTGCACCAGTCATGGTCCAGAAGTGATGGCCGATGAACGCCGTCGCGACGGTGTAGATCGCGAGCAGCACGGCGAGCGGCCGCGTGTAGAACCCCACGAGCAGCAGAATGCCAACCGCGAACTCCATGATCACGGCGATGACGGCTGAGAGCATCGGCACGGGCGCGCCCACGTGCGCCATGTAGTCGACGGTGCCCGAAAAGCCGGTGATCTTGGACCAACCGAACAGGATGAACAGGGAAGTCAGTAGAACGCGCGAGACCAGTAGCACGACGTCGTTGCCCGGCCCGAACAGGTTGTATCGCATGGTTTTCTCCGAAGAAGTTTTAAGCAGTTCACTACGTATCAGTTCGCGCTTCGCCGGACGGCGGCCCGCTTTCGCTTTCAGTAAGCGGGCCGCCGCGTGCCGGTGTGCGCCAGCATAACCTCAGACGCCGCGCCGAAGTTAAGACCAGAGCTCCGACACTTCGATATTACGCAGATCGAACACCAGGACCTCTGCATCGTGTCCGTCGCTGAAGGCAAGCTCGCGCTCGGAGCGGATGCGCGCGCCGTCGCCTTCGCCAAGTTCCACGCCGTTCAGCTTCACGCTGCCGCGCGCCACATGAACGTAGGCGTAGCGGTCGGCGCCCACTTCGACCTTCGCCGTTTCCGCGCCGTCGAGGCGTCCGGCATACACGCGTGCGTCCTGGCGCAGCAACAGCGAGTCTTCGGCGCCGTCCGGCGAGAGGATCACGCGGAACTTGCCGCGCTTTTGCTCATCGGCGATGTTCTTCTGCTGGTAGCGCGGTTGCGCGCCCTTCACGTTCGGTGCAATCCAGATCTGCAGGAAGTGCACCCCTTCGTCGGCCGAGTGGTTGAACTCGCTGTGCGCGACGCCCGTACCGGCGCTCATCAGTTGCACGTCGCCGGGGACGATCACCGAGCCCGTGCCCATCGAGTCCTTGTGCTCGAGCGCGCCTTCCAGCACGTACGAGAAGATTTCCATGTCGCGGTGCGGGTGCTTGCCGAAGCCGCGCGCCGGGGCTACGCGGTCGTCGTTGATCACAAGCAGGTCCGAAAAGCCGACTTGCTTCGGATCGTAGTAATTGGCAAACGAAAACGTGTGACGCGAGCTGAGCCAGCCATGTTCACCGCGGCCGCGTTGGTCTGCCTTGCGAACTTCGATCATTTTCGTCTCTCCGTGTGAATCGTTTCGATTCAGTGTTGGTTGCGATGGAAAGAATTTTAGGTCAATTAAATCGACTGGAATCGCCGTAAAATACGACTCACTGTCACATTGAAGTGGACAATCGACATGCAACTCGACGACATGCGGATCTTCGTGAACACCGTGGATGCCGGCAATTTCACGGCGGCGGCCCACCGGCTGCGGCTTTCCAAGCAGTTCGTGAGCCGGCGCGTGGCGGCGCTGGAGGCCGATCTGGGCGCGCGCCTGCTCGTGCGCAACACGCGCAAGCTGGCGGTCACGGACCTCGGCCAGGACTTCTACGAGCGCGCCAAGCGCATCCTTGCGGATGTGTCAGAGGCCGAGCAGGCCATGTCGGACCGCCGCAGCGAACCGCGCGGCCTCCTGAAAGTGAGCGCGCCGATGTCGTTCGGCATGGCGCACCTTTCGCCGCTCGTCGCCGAATTTCTGCGCGAGCACCCGGATGTCCGTTTCGACATGGACTTAAGCGACCGCAATGTCGATGTGATCGGCGAGGGTTTCGATATGGCGTTGCGCATTGGCCGGCTGGCGGATTCCACGCTGGTCGTGCAAAAGCTCATCGACGTGCGCATGATCGCCTGCTGCAGCCCCGGCTACCGACGCCGCCGCCGCGCGCCGCAAACGCCTGCCGAACTCGCGCAGCACGCCTGCCTGCCTTATGGGCAACAGGGCCGCGCGCCTTGGGAGTTCATCGTCGATGGCGTGCGCACGCCGTTCGACGTGCACGGGCCGCTGCGCGCGAACAACGGCGAAGTGATCCGCGATGCAGCCATTGCCGGGCTCGGCATCTGCTATCTGCCGGACTTCATCGTGGCGGGATCGGTGGATGCGGGGCTGCTGGTCGAGGTGCTCGAGCCGTTCATGCCGCCGCCCAACGCGCTGCATGCGCTGTACCCGCAGCATCGTGAAGCTTCCGTGACGATCCGCGCGTTCACGCAATATTTACGCGAGCGGCTGGCGGCGCGTGCAGCAACCGCGCGCGGCGGGGCGCTCTGACGCAGCATGCACGCAGCAAGCGCGCAGCCCTTGCAGAAAGGCCGTTGCGCCTGCATCTAAGGGGTAGCGTCTCGCGGATGCACCACGAAAGGGCGGGCATGTGAGGCGCATTGTCGCAGTTTCGTTGTATGCTCACCGCCCCGAGGGTTGCTCGGGCCGCGCGATGCGGGCGCGGAACCCCATGCAGACGGGCTTTGACGGCCGCTATGGGGTCCGATAGGCAGGGTTAATACCCGCGATCAAAGCAACCAATTTTTCAAACGGGCACGGTTCCCGTAACCTTCGTCCATACCTTTTCCCAACCCAGAGCGAGGAAACAACGCATGTCTCTCATCAACACGCAAGTCAAGCCGTTCAAGGCAACCGCATACCACAACGGTAAGTTCGTTCCGGTCTCTGAAGAAAACCTGAAGGGCAAGTGGTCGGTTGTCGTGTTCTACCCGGCCGACTTCACTTTCGTGTGCCCGACGGAACTCGGCGACCTGGCTGACCAGTACGCAGAATTCCAGAAGCTGGGCGTTGAAGTCTACGGCGTGTCGACCGACACGCACTTCACGCACAAGGCATGGCACGACACGTCGGACACGATCGCCAAGATCAAGTACCCGCTGGTCGGCGACCCGACGGGCGCAATCACGCGCAACTTCGACGTCATGATCGAAGAAGAAGGCCTGGCACTGCGCGGCACGTTCGTGATCAACCCGGAAGGCGAGATCAAGCTGTGCGAAATCCACGACAACGGCATCGGCCGTGACGCCAAGGAACTGCTGCGCAAGGTGCAAGCTGCTCAGTACGTGGCATCGCACCCGGGTGAAGTTTGCCCCGCCAAGTGGACGCCGGGCGCTGAAACGCTCAAGCCGTCGCTCGACCTCGTCGGCAAGATCTAAGCGTCGCTGTTCACGTGCGATCGCCCTGATCGCATGACGCCCAAGTCTCATTAGCTGTACTCCCGGGCCGCGCCCACGCGGCTGCGGCCCGGGAACCCTGCTCGCTTCGTCACGCCATAAGCGGAACGGCGAAATTGCCAGGCATTACTTAGAATTCCCCCGCTTCTTCTCTAGCCGGAAAAATACGCCATGCTCGACGCCAACATCAAAGATCAACTCAAAAGCTACCTCGAAAAAGTCACGCAGTCGATCGAGATCGTTGCGTACCTGGACGACGGCGAGAAGTCGCAAGAACTGCAGCAACTGCTGCAGGACGTCGCATCGCTCTCGAATCGCATCGCTTACGAAGAACGCCGTGGCGCCGCTGCTGGCGACGCGCGTACTCCTTCGTTCGACATCAAGCGCGCGAACTCCGACGTGAAAGTCACGTTCGCGGGCATTCCGATGGGTCACGAATTCACGTCGCTCGTGCTTGCACTGCTCCAGGTGGGCGGCCACCCGGTCAAGCTCGAGAACGACACGATCGAACAGGTGAAGGCGCTCGACGGCGTGTTCTCGTTCGAAGTCTATATGTCGCTGTCGTGCCAGAACTGCCCGGAAGTCGTGCAGTCGATCAACGCGATGGCCACGCTCAACCCCAACGTGCAGATCGTCACCATCGACGGCGCGCTGTATCAGGACGAAGTCGAGAAGCGCCAGATCATGGCCGTGCCGACCATCTACCTGAACGGCGAAGTGTTCGGCCAGGGCCGCATGGGCGTGGAAGAGATTCTCGCGAAGCTCGACACCGGCGCATCGTCGCGTGCGGCCGAGAAGCTGAACCAGAAGGATATTTTCGACATGCTGATCGTCGGCGGCGGTCCCGCTGGCGCGGCGGCTGCGATCTACGCGGCGCGCAAGGGCATTCGCACCGGCGTGCTGGCCGAGCGCTTCGGCGGCCAGGTGCTCGACACGATGTCGATCGAGAACTTCGTCTCGGTCACGGAAACGGAAGGGCCGAAGTTCGCCACGGCGCTGGAGCAGCACGTGCGCGCCTACGACGTCGACATCATGAATCTGCAGCGCGCCGAAGCGCTCGTGCCCACCGGCAACGGCTTCGAAGTGCGCACGCAGAGCGGCGCGACGCTGCGCGCGAAGAGCGTGGTGCTCGCAACCGGTGCGCGCTGGCGCAACGTGGATGTGCCGGGCGAGCAGCAGTACAAGAACAAGGGTGTGGCCTACTGCCCGCACTGCGACGGCCCGCTCTTCAAGGGCAAGCGCGTGGCGGTGATCGGCGGCGGCAACTCGGGTGTGGAAGCGGCGATCGACCTGGCCGGTATCGTGAGCCATGTCACGCTGCTCGAATTCGGCACGCAACTGCGCGCGGACGAAGTGTTGCAACGCAAGCTGCGCAGCCTGCCGAACGTCACGGTGCACGTGAACGCGCAAACCACCGAGATTTCCGGCGACGGCCAGAAGGTCACGGGTCTCGCGTATCTCGAGCGCACGTCGGGCGAAAAGCGTCATGTCGAACTCGAAGGCGTGTTCGTGCAGATCGGCCTCGTGCCGAACACCGAGTTCCTCAAGGGCACGGTGGCGCTGTCGAAACACGGCGAGATCGAAGTGGACGCGAAGGGCCAAACGTCGGTGCCGGGCGTGTTCGCCGCGGGCGACGTGACGACCGTGCCGTTCAAGCAGATCGTGATTGCCGTGGGCGAAGGCGCGAAGGCATCGCTTGGCGCGTTCGATTACCTGATCCGCTCGTCGGTCGAGCAGGAAGAAGACGCGAAGGCCGCGCCCGTCGTTGCCTGAGTAGCGGCCTAAGTCGTCGCCTGATCGAAGATTTAAAGCAGTCTCTCTTTACGCCGGCTTACGCCGGCGTTTTTTTATGCCTTCGCGAGATCAGAGAGGGCTCAGTCCTGCACGAGCGGGCTGCCATACGCGAAGCTGGCCGCCGGTTCGGCATGCTTTTGGCGATGCGCGTTGCGCAATGGCTTGAGCACGAATACGGCGAGCAGGGCGGAGACCGCCGCCATGCCCGCGGCGAGCATGAACACCGCGTGCCAGCTGCCGGTTGCCGCGGTGATCACGCTCGTGAACGGCACCAGCAGTGCGGCGGTGCCCTTCGCGGTGTAAAGCAGGCCCGCATTGGTCGCGGCGAACTTCGGTCCGTAAGTGTCGCCGCAGGTGGCGGGAAAGAGGCTGTAGATCTCACCCCACGCGAAGAACACGATGCCGGTAAGCACGACGAACGCCGTCGGAGTGTGGCCGTATTGCGAGAGCAGCACGATGCCGACCGCCTCGATGCCGAACGCGACGAACATCGTGTTCTCGCGGCCAATGCGGTCCGAGACCCAGCCGAAGAAGGGCCGCGTGAGACCGTTGAGCACCCGGTCGATGGTCAGCGCGAACGTGAGCGCGGGCAGCGTGAGGCCGAGTAGCGAAACGGGCGAGTCGTGCAGGCCGAAGTCCTTCGCGATCGGGCCGAGCTGCGCGGTTGCCATCAGGCCGCCGGCGGCCATCATCACGAACATGGCGTACATCACCCAGAAGATGGGCGACGCAATCACCTCGCGCGGACTCGCGTTGTAGACGGCGCTCGCACTTTGCGCAACTTGCTTCGCCGCTTGTCCGATGGCGCGCTTCGCTGCGGCGACGCCGTGCGAGGCGGGCGCGCTAAGCGCGAAACCGAGCACGAGCACGACGATCCCTTGCCCCAGACCGAACCAGAGGAACGTGGACTCATATCCGCTGCTCTTGATCATGTTGGCGATAGGCACGACGGTCGCCGCCGAACCCGCACCGAAACCCGCCGCGGTAATGCCCGCCGCGAGCCCGCGCCGGGTCGGAAACCACTTGAGCGCGTTGCCGACGCAGGTGCCATAAACGGCGCCCGCACCGAGCCCGCCGATCGCCGCCGCGATATAGAGCACCGGCAGCGACGCGGCCACCGAGTTGAGCACCCAGGCAACGGCGCACAACAGCCCGCCGCCTACGACCACGGGACGCGGACCGTACTTGTCGACGAGCCAGCCTTCCACGGGTACAAGCCAGGTTTCGGTGACGACGAAGATCGTGAACGCGACCTGAATCGCGGCGCGCCCCCAGTGGTACTTTTCGTTGATGGGATTGACGAACAGCGTCCAGCCATACTGCATGTTGGCGATCATCGCCATGCAGATGACGCCGAGCACGAGTTGCGTCCACGGCGACGCGAATCGCGACGCCCCTCCTTGCCGATGCTCCATGTGTGTCTCCGGTTTCTTCGAATGAACGGCCTTGCGCGAAGAGCGCTTTCTGCCCGAATCGCGGTCAGCGAATCCTGTCGTTTGCCTGACAGTCGTTTACACAATATGTAATATATCAACGAAGTCAAGCGGAAGGCATCTCAGGGCTTCCACTACCCCTGCGCATTGATGAGTATGGCGTTTGAAAGCTTTCGACCGATGCCGCGCACGCCGGAAAAAAAAGCCCGCCGGCTAGGCCAGGCGGGCTGAGGCATGTGCGAGATAGCGGAAATCGCGACATGTGATGTCGTTATAGGCGAAAGCCTTTAGTAATGTAAGGGGGAATTTTTCAAAAGCCTTTCACGTCGATTTGAGTGAAAGGTTGGCCGGGATACCTGTAGGGGAGTGGGCGGTCCGGCGGGAGGTCAAATCGTGCAGCGCGTTGGCGCGCGTGCCAAACTGGCCGATGTCGCGTCGACACCGTCGAGCGAGGAGACGAATCATGCAGCGCGAAACATTCATCCGCAGCCTGGCCGATGAAGGCTTTCCCGAACCCGTTGTCGTGACGCGCGAAGCCGGCGTCATGGAGGTCCATTCGCATCCGTTCGAAGCGAAGGCGCTCGTCATCGAAGGCGATCTGCACATTCGCGTGGGCGACGAAGAGCGGCACTACAAGGCCGGCGACGTGTTCCATCTCGCCGCCAACCTGCCGCACGCCGAGCGCTACGGGCTGCAGGGCGTGCAGTATCTCGTCGCGAGAAAGTAAGCGTGGGGCGCGACTTCACCCCCGCGCCGCAATTTCCTTCTTCCATCCCGCGATGATCTTCGCGGCAAGCGCGTTGTAGTCGCCGTCGAAGTGATGGTCGCCGCTCGTCTTGACGACGTCGATGCCGGTGTTCACGAGCGCCGGGCACAGCGTGTCTTTCTCGCCCGCGCCATACACGCATTGCACGATCGAAGGCGGCACCTTCGCGAGTTCCGGGCGCACCTGCAGCGCCTTGTCGCTGGCGGGCATGCCGAGCCAGCCCGTCACGCGGATCTGGAAGTCGGCGTCCGGCGCGAAGCCGAGCAGCGACATGTACGACACCTTCGCACGCAGCGCGTCGGGCAGACGGTTGTAGGCGAACGGCATGACGTCCGCGCCAAACGAGTAGCCCACGAGCGCGATGTGCTGCGCATGCCAGCGCGAGCCGTAAGTCTTCAGCACGCGTGCGAGATCGTGGCTCGTTTGTGCCGGCGTCTTTTCGCTCCAGAAGTAACGCAGCGCATCCCAGCCGATCACCGAAATACCCTGCTTTTGCAGCGCTTCCGCAATCGTCTTGTCGAGATCGCGCCAGCCGCCGTCACCCGAGATCACCACCGCGAGCATGTCGGTCGCGTGCGCCGCGGGCAGTTCGACGAGCGGCAGATCCGACACGTCCTCTTCGCTTTCCGTCGAGACGCGCAGATGATTCGAGGTGAGCGCAACGATCTTGTCGGCGTCGGCTACACCGGGGGCGAAGGTGCGCGGCGCGCCAGCGTTCGTTGCGTGCGCATCTTTCGTCGTCACGCCCTGCTCGAAGAAACCGGGCAGGCCGGTGCCGCGCGACAGCTTGGGGTCGGCCGGGCAGGGCGAGAAGCGCGCGTCGAGCTGCGCGGCGGGATCGAGCGACACGGCACCCGCCATCGTGTTCGCGGGCGCCTGCGAGAGCATGCGCTGAGCGATGAGCGCGCCTTCGCCGCTGCCGATGGCGATCGGCGCGTAGTATTCGCTCGCGCCCAGCTGGCGTTCGAGCTGATGGCTCAGCGCTTCGGCGTCGCCGTAGAGCTTGTGGCAGGTTTCGTTCTTTACGGCCGCGAGGTTCTGCGCGTAGCGTTCCGTATCCACACCCACGACGAGCGCGCCATGCTGCGCGAGCGCGTCCGCGCGTTGCTGGTCGGCGGCGCTCCAGTGCTTGTCTGCGGAAAACAGCACGGTGAAGCCGCGGATCGTGCCGGTCGGTTTCGTCACTGCGACATCGCCGTAACGGCCGCCGGAAACGTGCATCGTAGCGACGGAAGCTGGCGCCGAGGCGGACGGTGAAGCGGACGCTGAAGCGGAAGTCGAAGCGGGCATCGAAGCCGCGTTTGCGTGAGCGGTGAAAAACGCGAGCACAACGGCGCCCGCTGCCGTGCCTGCAAGGCGCGGCAGCCTGGTGATACGGAATGTCATGAGCGCCAGCCTCCTGCCAGCAGCGATAGATCGGCGAGGGTGATGAACACGCTGATCGAGCCCGAAGCGGCCAGATAGCGCGGTTCCCAGCGCGGCGCGAACTTGTTCTTGAAGCCGCGCAGCCCCCGGAAGTTATAGAAGCGGCCGCCGAAGCGCCAGATGAAGCCCGCGAGCCGGTGCCACGACGAAGCAAGCGGCGTGGGACCCATGCCCGAGAGCGGCGCCATGCCGAGCGAGAGCGACTGGTAGCCGGCGGCCTTCAGATGCAGTGCGAGCTGCGTGAACAGATACTCCATCGCGTAGGGCGAGGCGCCGGGCAAATGGCGCATGACGCCCACCGTCGCGTCGGTATTCAGATCGGTCGTCATGAAGGTGACGAACGCGAGCGGCTCGCCGTTCTGGCGGATCAGCAGCACGGACTGCGCGGCGAGATAGTCGTCGTCGAACGCGGCCACCGAGAAGCTCTTTTCGCGCGCTTCGCGGTCCTGCAGCCAGGCGTCGGAGATCGCGCGCAGCACCGGCAGGCTCGCGCCCATCTGCGTGGGCTCGATGTGTTCGATCGAAAAGCCGTCGCGTTCGCCGCGCTTGAGCGCGTAGCGCAAATGCGCGCGCTGCGGACCCTTCAGGTCGAATTCCTGCAGCATCACGCGCGCTTCCTCGCCGAGCTTCATCAGCGTGAGGCCGGCGTCGAGATAGAGCGGCAGCGCGTCGGCGCGCACCTGGTAGAACGCGGCGCGGCCGTTGTGCGCGTGCGCGAGCGTGACGAATTCGCGGATCAGCGCCGGCCACTCTTCGCGCGGGCCGACCGGGTCGTGCAGCGCCGCCCACGTGCGGCCGCGCTTAGCGTACATCAGGAACGCCTTGCGCGAGGCGGAGAAGAGGAAGCTCTTGTCGCCCATCAGCGCGAGGCCCGCGTCGCTGCGCTCCTGCGCACGCACGATGCGCGCGGCCTCTTCGAGGTCTTCGCTCGGCGGCATCACGAAGCGGCCCGCGGCGGGGCGCAACAGTTGCCACAGCGCGAGCGCGGCGGCGAACACGCCGGCGCCGAGCGTGGCGCGCAGTGCGCGCGGGGCGCGGCTGTGGAAGGCGAATTGCCACCAGAGACTCTGCGAGTACTGCACGTCGCGGAACGCGAACAGCAGCACCCATACGGCAAGCGCGATCACGCAGCCGACCGAGGCGAGCCACGCTGGCGTGAAACGCTCGGAGAACATCGACGAATGGCGGTTAAAGCGCTTGCGTGTAGCGAGGAGCAGCACGATCAGCACGCACAGCACGCCCGCTTCGACGAAGGCGAGGCCCTTGGCAAGCGAGAGCGCGAGGTTGGCCACGGCGATCACGAGCGCGAGCCACCAGGCGGCGTCCAGACGCCGCAGCAGGCCGCGCGCGACGAAGAGGAGCAGCACGCCGAAGAGGCTGCCCATCAATTGCGAGCTTTCGAGCACCCACAGCGGCACGATGGTTTGCAGCAGCGCGATGCGCTTGGAGAACGCGGGCGTGGCGCCGGAGATCACGAGCATGCTGCCGGTCACGAACGTGACGATGGCGAGAAAGAGCGGCGCGAGCTGCGAGACGCCGTCGGCGCCGCGCTTCGCAAAGCGGGCGCTGAGCGGGGTTTTGAGCGCGCGGCCTTCGAAGACCGCGAGCACGCCTGCCGCGAGCGCGAGCGGCGCGCCGAAGTAGATCGCGCGATAGGCGAGCAGCGCGGCCAGCACCTTGGAGGTGGGCACGCTCGGGCCGAGCGCGTAGACCATCGCGGCTTCGAACACGCCGATGCCGCCGGGCGTGTGGCCGATCAGGCCGAGCAGCATGGCGGCGCAATAGACGGTGAGGAAGTCGGTGAACCCGAGGAGGGCGTGCGGCATGACCGACCAGAGCGCGAGTCCGGCGCCGACCACGTCGAGCGCGGCCAGCAGCAATTGCGCAACGAGGTCGCGCCGCGCCGGCACCGAAAAGCGCAGCCATGCGCGGCCAAACGGCTCGATTTCGCGTGCGTGGGCCGGGCAGAGGATCACCATCACCGCGCCGCAGCCGAGCACCACGCCGCCGATCAGGCGCAGTTCGTCGGGCGAGAGATGCAGCAGGCCCGAGAGCGTGCCGGCAGCGCCCACCATGCCGAGCGCGGTCATGAGCACGAGCGCGAGAGCGAGCGTGACGCTCGTGAACACCGTCATGCGGCCGATCTGCGCGGGCGTGACGCCGGCGCCACCATACACGCGGCAGCGCACGGCGCCGCCTGTGAGCGCGCCGAAGCCGGTGACGTTGCCAAGCGCCGAGCCGGCGATCGCGCCGGCCCACAGCGCGCCGCGCGAGACGCGCGCGCCGAGGTAGCGCAGGCCCACGGCGTCGCGTCCGACCAGCGCGACGAAGCTCACGGCCGTGGCGGCGAGCGCGCCGGCCCATTGCGCTGGCGTGAGCGTCCAGAGCTGGCGGATCACCGAGTGGTAGTCGACCGTGCGCGAGAGGTGCTGGAACACGACCAGCAGCAGCGCGCAGATGCCGAGCGCGAACACCGGCGCGACAAAGCGCTGCAGGCGCAGGGCTCCGGCACGGCGGCGCAGCGCCTCGAGGGCGCGCGCCGCGCGTGAAGAATGCGATTGAGACATGGATCGGTCTGGTGGCTCTCTGCGGTGTCGCCGTATCGACTGTTACAGCTTCCCCGGCGGTGACATCGCGTTTATTCGCGTTCTGCGTTTACGTTCTTGCGAGGCCGGTTCTCGCGCACCTCGCGCCGCGAACCGGAAATTCGAGTCGAATCGTAATCGTTCGGAAAGGACTAGTTAAGCTCAGCAAACGCATAGGACTACCCGCCGGTTGACGCCCCGGCACAAGAAACCGCTTTTGGGTGCGGATCGATTGGGTGCCATGCCGCGTCCTAACTAGCGGATTTAATTGGGGAATTATCTCGTGTCGATTAATGTTTGCAAAGCCTAATTAACAGACAAGTTGAAGCGCTAAGGTAATCGTTAAGTTATGAGTAATGCGGGCTTGTGTATCACATATTGAAGCGCTCGCCGGTTTGGCCGGTTCTCCGCAAGCCTTGCCTGGCGGGCGTTTCAGGAGGGCGCTCAGTGCATTGTTTCGCAGCGGGAGATAATGTTTCGGCAGTTATCCAGGCACTTCCTGAAACCGCTGTCACTAATTCGAGACAGCTTGTTTAATCCTTTTACATTGCTCGACGGGCGAGTTAGTCTGCTTTGGTCAAGAGTTGTTTTACTGCGCCGGGAGAAAGACGTGAACAGACTAGCCTTGACTTCCCTTTCGCTTGCCGCGCTCGGGGTGGCCGGCATGGCTCAGGCACAGACCAGCGTGACGCTGTACGGGACCATCGACACCTCGATTACGTACGTCAACCACGCCGAAGGCAGCAACAACCTCTGGGCGCTCGGCAACAGCAGCAATGGCAATCTCTCCGGCTCGCGATGGGGTTTGAAGGGCGCCGAAGACCTCGGCGGCGGCCTCAAGGCAATCTTTCAGTTGGAAAACGGCTTCAACCCGTCGACAGGCTCGCTCGCGCAAGGCGGCAGGCTGTTCGGGCGGCAGGCGTACGTGGGCTTGACGGCTGAGCAGTACGGTTCGCTAACGCTGGGGCGGCAGTATGACCCGCTCATCGATCTCGTGCAGGGGATCACGGCCGACAACTATTTCGGCTCCGTGTTCGCAACGGCGGGCGACGTCGACAACTACGACAACAGCTTCCGCGTGAACAATGCCGTCAAGTACACGACGCCCGTGTGGAGCGGCCTGCAGGTCGCGGCGATGTACTCGTTTGGCGGCGTGGCGGGCTCGACGGGCGCCGAGCAGTCATATTCGGCGGCGGTCAACTACACCAACGGCCCGCTCGCGCTCGCAGGCGGTTACTTCTACGCGACGAACAGCCAGGCGGTGAACGGCATTCGCACCGACGGCTGGACGAGCACCTCGGACGGTACCTTCGACGGCCCGATCAACTCCGGCTACGCCACGGCGCACTCGCTCACCATCGCGCGCGCGGCGGCGCAGTACCAGCTCGGCCAGTTCACCTTCGGCCTCGGCTACAGCAATGCGCGCTACTCGCCGGACGGCAGCTCGGTGTTCCTCAACACCCAGAAGTACAACACCGGCCAGGGCTTCCTGAACTATCAGCTGACCCCCGCGCTGCTCCTGGGTCTCGGCTACAGCTATACGCATGCCAATGGCGATACGACGGCGAGCTACAACCAGGTCTCGCTCGGCGCGGACTACAGCCTCTCGAAGCGCACCGACCTGTACATGACGGCGGCGTGGCAGCATGCGAGCGGCGATACGGGCAACGGCTCGGGCGGCTCGATGCCGGCCGAGGCTTCGATCGGTTCGTATGGCTACGCGGGCACGTCGAACCAAACCATCGTGAACCTCGGGCTGCGGCACAAGTTCTGAGTCAGCGCCTGTCTTACGACGCCGGATGCGCCTGTTGGGCGGCGCATCCGGCGTTTTGGCGTGTGCGGCCGTGGCTTCGGCTCAGAGCGTATCCGGCGATGCGTGCTTCGCGCTTCACGCCTCGCGCGAGCGCCGTAGCGTGAGCAGCGCAAGCCAGGCGGCGAGCCGTTCCCTACAGCGCTGCACGCCCGCAAACGGCGGCTGCCATGCGCTCGTGATGCTCACGCGCGCCGGCAAAACAGCCTCGGTGCTGAGCCAGATGCGCTCGCCGCGTTCGAGGCGCAGCGTCTCGCCCGGCTGCAGCCAGTGGTCGTAGGGCGAGCGGGCGCGCGTGACCCACACCTGGGCTGATTGAACCCGCAGCGTGGCTGACGCATTCACGCGCCACGTGAGCGTGCGCATGGGCGGCACGGCGAAGTGGACCGACTGCGAAGGCAACGGGTCGTCGAAGCGGTCGGTTGCGTCTGCAACGGTCAGCTGAGCGGGTTGCGAAGTGGGCTGTGAAGTGGACTGTAAAGCGGGTTGTGAAGCGGGCTGTGAAGCGGGCTGTGAAGCTGCCTGAAATGCGTCATCCATCGTGTTCTCCATTTTTTGGAGCCGACGAACGGAGCGCTGCCACCCAGAAAAACAAAAAGCCCCGTCGATGCCGGCGGGGCTTGTGATTTGCGTGACGACAGACTGCTAGTACGCACACCATCCCCGTGGACGACCCATATGGGTTGTCCACGGATGATTCATCGTGTTTGCGATGACGAGGCGGGTGACGGAAGTGTGCATGGGTCGAGTGTGCGGGGTGGCTCGCCGCGCTGTCAACCTGAAATGCTTAAATAGCTTTGGCGGCCGTAGTGTGTGTTGCGCGCGAGTCTCGTTCACACGTTTGCCTGACGCGATCGTGCCCTTCGATGCCGTATCCTCTTGCGGGCCGTACCGGTTTCTCACTAGCATGGGTTGTTTTTCATAGATATACGGTCGACTGTACCCATAATGTGGGAGCGCACCCCCTGCTGAGCCCCGGAAGCATCGAAGTGTTGTGCGGAAACGACTGCATCTGATATATCACATACAGAATATTGCTTTCTGCCGCAACGCAGCATATGATTGAGTTATTCGATTACTCAATCATGCGGAGCTTCAAATGGATTTCGTTTCTCTCGCACTTTTCGGTGCTGCGGTTGTGGGTCTGGGTGCGGCTGCTACGGTCATGATCGCCAGGTGGCTGCCGCAGTCTGCTATTGAGCAAGCTGCACAGCATGGCCGGTACGTCGGTTTGGGCGAAGCGCCGCGCGCGAAGGCGGTGCGTCGTGCACAATTCGGTCCGCGAATCCGTCCGCAGGTCGGAAAAGAGGTAATCAATGTCGTCAGAACAAACTGAAGTAGTAGCAAGCCGGGATGCGGCGCCGCTCAAGCTGGCGCTGCAGCCCATCAACGCAACACTGAGCCTGCGCGATCAGGCTTACGCCATGCTGCGCCAGGCCATTGCCGACGCCGACATCTACCAGACACGCGAAGAAATTCGGCTCGACGAGCGCGTGCTGAGCGAGTCGCTCGGCGTGAGCCGCACGCCGGTGCGCGAGGCCATGACGCTGCTCGAGCAAGAAGGCTTCCTGCGCATGGTGCCCCGCCGCGGCATCTATATCGTGCGCAAGAGCAAGCGCGAGATCGTGGAGATGATCCAGATGTGGGCGGCGCTCGAAAGCATGGCCGCACGCCTCGCCACGGTCCACGCCACCGACGAGGAAATCGCGCGGCTGCGCCACATGTTCGACGACTTCCGCGACAGCACGCCGGCCGAGCATATCGCCGAGTACTCGGACGCCAACATCGCGTTCCACCAGGCGATTGTCGAGCTTTCCAAGTCGCAGATCATTCTCGACACCATCAAGAACATCTTCGTGCACGTGCGCGCCATTCGCCGCATGACGATCTCGCAGAGCGACCGGGCCTCGCGCTCGATCGTCGACCATCTGCGCATTATCGAGGCGCTCGAGAAGCGCGACACCGAACTGGCGGAAAAGCTCGTGCGCCAGCATTCGCTCGATCTCGCAGTTTACGTCGAGAAGAACTGCGATTTCCTTGACTGACGTGCGCAACTAGCGCCGCGGTTAGTGCAAAACGGGAGACCTTCGGGTCTCCCGTTTTGCATGCAGTTACGTCCCAGCGCGTCCCGGCGGCTCAAAGGCCTCCACCGGCCGACTTTATGCGCATCAACCCCTGGCATCCCTGACCAAATCGCGGACCCTTACAGCCATCCTTCACACGGAATCTGGCATATCAGGCGCGATCGATTCTCGGGGTTTTCCCTCGTGTGCACCGCGTCAACGACGTCGAACTAGCGTGAAAACCAGACTGGGTAAGGCTTTGACGCGATTCTAATGGCATTCCCGATGAGCAATTCCCCTCTTGCCTCGTTCTGATATATCACATACCGTATTGCTCAAGGACGCAGATGTCGCGCCATGGCGCGAAACGCCTCTGCCCACGCAACCCCACCGATTTTCGAAAACTCGCCCGGCCACGATTAGATAAGGAGATATGACATGGGCAAGGCATTGAACGGCGTGCGCATCCTCGATTTCACGCATGTGCAGTCGGGACCCACCTGCACGCAACTGCTCGCCTGGTTCGGCGCGGACGTGATCAAGGTAGAGCGTGCAGGCGCTGGCGACATCACGCGGGAACAACTGCGCGACCTGCCGGACGCGGACAGCCTCTACTTCACGATGCTCAACGGCAACAAGCGTTCGCTCACGCTCGACACGAAGAACCCGCAAGGCAAGCGGGTGCTTGAGCGGCTCATTCGCGACTGCGACGTGCTGGTCGAGAACTTCGCGCCGGGTGCGCTCGAGCGCATGGGCTTCAGCTGGGAACATATCCAGACGCTGAACCCGCGCATGATTGTCGCTTCGGTGAAGGGCTTCGGTCCTGGGCCCTATGAGGACTGCAAGGTCTACGAGAACGTTGCGCAGTGCGTGGGCGGTGCGGCTTCGACGACCGGCTTCGACGACGGTCCGCCGGTCGTTTCGGGCGCGCAGATCGGCGACAGCGGCACCGGCCTGCATCTCGCACTCGGCATCGTCACGGCGCTCTATCAGCGCACGCACACGGGGCGCGGCCAAAAGGTGCTCGCAGCCATGCAGGACGGCGTGCTCAACCTGTGCCGCGTGAAGCTGCGCGACCAGCAGCGGCTCGAACGCACCGGCGTCATGAAGGAGTACCCGCAATACCCCAACGACAGTTTCGGTGAAGCGGTGCCGCGCGCCGGCAATGCGTCGGGCGGCGGGCAGCCGGGCTGGATTCTCAAGTGCAAGGGGTGGGAGACCGACCCGAACGCTTATATCTACTTCATCGCGCAGGCGCCGGTGTGGGACCGCATCTGCAAGCTGATCGGACGCGAGGAGTGGATCGACGACCCGGACTACGCCACGCCGAATGCGCGTCTGCCGCGCCTGAAGGCGATCTTCGACGAAATCGAGCACTGGACCATGCACCGCACGAAGTTCGACGCGATGGCCTTGCTCAACCGCTACGACATTCCATGCGGCCCGATTCTTTCGATGAAGGAGATCGCGGGCGACGAATCGCTGCGCGCGAGCGGAACGATCGTCGAGGTGGATCACCCGGTGCGGGGCAAGTACCTCACGGTGGGCAACCCGATCAAGCTCTCGGACAGCCCGACCGAAGTCACGCGTTCTCCGCTGCTCGGCGAACACACCGACGAGGTGCTCGCTGAATTCGGCTACACGAAGGACGAGATTCACTCGCTGCGCGTGTCTGGCGCCGTTTGAAACCAGGGAGCGAAAACATGGAAACGTGGATGCGTTTGATGGCGAGCGACGGGAGCATTGTGTTTGGCCGCGTCGAGAACGGTTACCTGCACGAATACGAAGGGCTCGATCAGCCGGTGCCCACTGGCGCGGTGCTGTCGCTGCGCGCGCTCACGCCGCTTGCGCCTTGTGCGCCCGGCAAGGTGGTCGCGCTCTGGAACAATTTTCACGCGCTCGCCGCGAAGCTGGAAAAGCCGGTGCCTTCGCACCCGCTTTTCCTCATCAAGCCGGCGGCTTCGGTCATCGGCTCTGCGGAATTGATTCGGCGTCCTGCCCACTATGCGGGAAAAATCGTGTTCGAAGGCGAACTCGGCATCGTGATCGGCAAGCGCTGCCGCGACGCGAGTGTCGAGGAAGCCGAGTCGGCGATCTTCGGCTACACGATCGTCAACGACGTCACGGCTGCGGGGCTGATCACCGAGAATCCGCACTTCCCGCAATGGTGCAGAGCCAAAGGTTTCGATACGTTCTGTTGTCTGGGCCCGGCGATCGTTTCCGGGTTCGACTGGCAGCGTGCACGCGTTGTCACGAAGCTCGATGGTGTGGAGCGCCAGAATTATCCGCTCGACGACATGGTGTTTTCGCCGGCGCAGCAGGTGAGCCTCATTTCGCAGGATCTGACGCTCGAACCGGGTGACGTGATTGCGTGCGGGACTTCACTCGGCGTAGGCTCGATCGTTGATGGCGCAACTGTCGAGGTCACCATCGAAGGGATTGGCACGTTGAGCAATATGTTGGGCACCGCATGCGCGCAGAGCGAGTCGCTTGCTGCCGTAGAGAGCGGGGCCTGATGGCGTAAAACCAAGGACGCGCGGCAGACATGCCGCGCGAGGAGGAGAGATGCCGGAGCAACTGGCTGGCGACCTGGCGTGGCTGGGTGTGGGTGCGCTATTCGCATGGCTCGTCTGTGCATTTGCACAATTAGCGGCGCTCGCGCCGGTCCGTGCATGGTCGTCGTCACGTTCCCGTGCCGCGCTGCGCTGTGCAAAGCGTGCTGCTGCGCCGCACCAGCATCGGCTCGCCTTCGCCATTTCGTTCGCATTGCTGTTGACCGTGCCGCCCGGCGTGATCGCCGCGGGCTGGATGCAGTCGCCCGTTGCGACGGTCGCTGTCGAAGCGGGTGTGCTGGGCGGTCTGTGCCTCGCGGGCCGGCGCGACCTGACGCGACGTGCGCGGACGGCCGCGCTGCTCGGCGGTGTTTTGGGCGCGAGTGTGTTGATCGGCGCTTTCATTGGCTACGTGTTGCAGCCTGAGCGTAGTCCGATCGAGCGCGTGGCGCTGTTCGTCGCCGTGGCGACCGGCGCGTTGCTGGTCGGCGGCGCGCTGAGTCTGTTCAGCCGTGGCGCACGAGCGAGTGGCGCGGCTCGAAGGCGCGTGCCGTTCGGCCGTGGCGACCGCTTCATTCATGTCCTGGCGCTGTTGCTCGCAGCGGCGCTCGGCTATGGGTTCCTGAGCGTGCGTGCTTGTCTCGACGTCGAAATCTCCATACTGGTCGCGGCGAGCGTGCTGTGTGCGGCGCTGGGCGCGCGGCTCATGAGTGGCGCGCGGCGGCCGCGGCTCGCGCGTACGGGCGCGGTCGAGACGTCACTATCAGGCGAGCCCTTCAGTGCGATATTCAACGCGAGCTTCGCGGGTGTGCCGGACGAACTGCTGGTGGCGGCCTGCGGCAGCGGCGCCTTCGAACCGGCGTGGCTGGCCGCGAACGACGCGCCGCATGGCGGCCCGGGGCGCGCGGGTCATCACGCGTCGCAGGACTTGCCACGGCGGCGGCGCAGCCGGGGCGGCGCGTTGCGGCAGCGGCAGGGGCCGCACTGAGACAGCCCGCCGAAGGCACCACAAGAGCATCCACGGGATCAGGGGAGCACGACAGAACGCGCAACACGACGCGAATGATTAGTCATGCCTGATAGTCTGCTGCGTAAGTATAAAACCTTACTTATGCAAACTCGCCTCTGACACTTTTGTAATGTTCTCGATGAGTGCTGCGCCTTCCTCCATGAGGAAGCGCTTGAACGCGAGCGCGACGGGCGGCAGGCGCTTGTTTTTCCGGTGCACGACATACCAGTTGAGCATGACCGGGAAGCCTTCGACGTCGAGCACTGTGAGGTGGCCGACCTGCAATTCGAGGCTGATGGTGTGCGCCGAGAGAAAGGCGATGCCCATGCCCGCGATCACGGCCTGCTTGATCGTTTCGGTGCTTTGAATCTCCATGGCGATCTTGAGGTTCGTGATCTTCCCGGCGAAGCCTTCTTCCATCGAATTCCATGTGTCCGAGCCGCGCTCGCGCACGATGAACGCCTCGTTGGCGAGCGTGCTGAGCTTGATGGCGCGCTTGTGCGCAAGCGGATGCGAGGGCGCCGCGACGATCACGTACGGGTGTGGCGCAAACGGCTCGTTGATGGCGTCGGTTGCGTGGGGCGGCCGCACCATCACGGCGAGATCGGTCTGGTTGGTGGCGAGCTGCTGGAGCAGCTGCTCGCGGTTGTGCACGGAGAGATTGAGCGCGACGCCCTTGTAGCGGCGCGTGAACTCAGCCAGCAGGCGCGGAAAGAAGTAATCGCCCGCGCTAATGACGGCCACGTTGAGCTTGCCGCCCGAGACGCCCTTTAGCTGGCTCATCGCCTCGTCGACTTCGTGGAACTGCTGCATGATCGCGCGGCTGTAGTGGAGCATCTCCGTGCCCGCGGGCGTGAGATAGATCTTCTTGCCGAGCTGCTCGAAGAGCGGCAGGCCTGCGTGATCTTCGAGCTGCCGAACCTGCGTAGAAACGGCCGGCTGGGTGAGATGCAGCTCTTCCGCAGCACGCGAAAAACTGAGGTGGCGCGCCACGGTCTCGAAGACCTTGAGCTGGCGCAGCGTGGCGTTTCGCATCGTCATGGCCGAACCATAAAGGATACTGAATCCACATAATAACAAACTTTAATTGTGAGTAATTCAGCAATCACCCTAGCATAGTTGAAAGGCATCCGAATGCCGTGCGACGTGCTCGAATCTATGTTCGGGTTAACGCTCGGAAATACGATTTCATAAGGGACAACACGTAGAAAAGCCCTTGTTTAACGATGTTTTAAGGGGTTTGCTGTACGGTCAGGGTGAATGAGGATTGACGAATTTTAATTCGAATATCTGATTCATCTGGCCAATAAAAAACAGCATCTGGAAGTGAAAAAGATAAAACCATAAGCCTGAATTTATGCAGACCCGCAATTGCGCGGCTGCAATGAATAGATAGCGGAGACAAGCGATATGAATGCAATCGGTCAGAGGAGCGAGAGCGGTCCGTTCTGGACGAACCGCTGGTTTCAACTGGTGGTGGGCATGCTATGCATGGCGCTCGTTGCCAACCTGCAATACGCATGGACGCTGTTCGTCGCACCGATGAACTCGCGTCACCACTGGGGCCAGGCGGAGATTCAACTGGCGTTCTCGATCTTTATTCTGACCGAGACCTGGCTCGTGCCGGTGGAAGGCTGGCTTGTCGACAAGTTCGGCCCGCGTCCGGTCGTGGCAGGCGGCGCGGTTTGCGCAGGCCTCGCCTGGGTGATCAACTCCTACGTCACGACGCTGCCGATGCTCTACGTTTCTGCCGTGATCGCGGGTATCGGCGCGGGCGGCGTGTATGGCACCTGCGTGGGCAACGCGCTCAAGTGGTTCCCGGACCGCCGCGGTCTCGCCGCCGGTCTCACGGCCGCGGGCTTCGGCGCCGGCGCTGCCGTGACGGTAATTCCGATTGCGAACATGATCACGCGCTCAGGCTACGAGCACACGTTCTTCTTCTTCGGCGTGTTGCAGGGCGTGTCGATCCTCGTGCTCTCGTTCCTGCTCGTAAAGCCGGTGCCGCCGCGCTCCTTCGTCGTGGCTGGCCGCAGTCTCGTCTCGCGCGTCGATTACACGCCGGGGCAGATGGTCAAGCAGCCGGTGTTCTGGGTGATCTACATCTGCTTCGTCGCGGTGGCCGCTGGCGGCCTGATGGCAACGGCGCAGATCGGACCGATCGCCAAGGACTGGGGTCTTGCCCGCATTCCGATGACGGTGTTCGGCATGACGCTGCCGCTGCTCACGCTCACGCTCTCGATCGACAACATCTGCAACGGCTTTACGCGTCCGCTGTGCGGTTTCATCTCCGACAAGATCGGCCGTGAGAACGCGATGTTCCTGATCTTCGTGGGCGAAGGGCTCGCGCTGCTCGGCATGATGCAGTTCGGCACGAACCCGTATGCGTTCATGGTCTTCGCTGCGCTGATCTTCCTGTTCTGGGGTGAGATCTTCTCGATCTTCCCGGCCATCTGCGCGGACACGTTCGGCAGCAAGTACGCCGCCTCCAATGCCGGCACGCTGTACACCGCGAAGGGCACCGCCGCGCTGCTCGTGCCGGTAGCCTCGGTGCTGTCTGCCACGGGCGGCTGGAGCGCCGTGTTCATCGCGGCTGCGGTCATCACGATCGCGGCGGGCGTGAGCGCCAAGTTCTTCCTCGCACCGATGCGCAAGCGCCTGATCGAACAAAGCAGCGAAGCAAGCAACGAAGCAGGCAACGAGCCCAATGTCACGCTGGCCACGAATACGGGCGCAGGGTTGCCGCACTGGTCCAACCAAAACGGCGAATGAAGCGCGCGGGCCCGCCATGTCGATGAACGTATCGCTCCAGCAACTCAAGGTGTTCGTCGCGGTGGCGCGGGCGCGCAGCTTCACACGCGCCGCGCGCGAGTTCGGGCTCACGCAGTCGGCGGTGAGCCGCTGCGTGCGCGAACTGGAAGAAGCGGTCGAACTCAAGCTCTTCGACCGCACCACGCGCCAGGTCGAGCTCACGCTCGCGGGCAGCGGCTTCGAGCGGCGCATCGGCCGCCTGCTCGACGAGATCGAGATGGCGCTCAGCGAGGGCCGCGACGCGCACCAGTCGCATAGCGGCGTGGTGCTCGTGGCGAGCAACCCGGTGCTCTCGTCGACCTGGGTGCCCGCCGCGCTCGCGCGCTGCGCCGCGGCCTTTCCTTCGCTCACGCTGCAATTGCAGGACTTGCCGCAGGCGGCCGTGCTGCAGGCGGTCGAGCAGGGCGAGGCCGATTTCGGCGTGATCGCCGAAAGCGTGCCGTTCGCGAGCGGCAATCTCGACGTGCAGCCGCTTTCCGCCACACCGCTTTGCGCGCTCTTGCCCGCGCACCATCCGCTTGCGCTACAGGGGGCGCTGCGATGGGACGATCTCGCGCGCGAGCCGCTCGTCACGCTCAATCGCGACGCGGGCTGCCGCGGTGCGGTGATGCGCGCGCTGGACGGTCTGCGGCCCGAGGGGAGGCCGCTGCAGGAGTTCGCGCACGTGGCGGGCGTGGCGCGCATGGCGCAGCTCGGCATGGGCGTCGGCGTGCTGCCGGTGTGCGTGGAGGGCGCGCGCGCAGGGCATGCGCATCGCTCAGGGGAAGTTGCGCACGCAACGTGTCACTGGCCTGCGCCCGCGGGGCCGCTCGTTACGCGCCTGCTGCATCCTGTCGTCAACGTGACGACGATGCTCGTGCGCCGCCGCCATCGTTCGCTGCGGCCTTGCGCTCAGGCGGCGTGGTCGCAGTTTATGGCGGACAGCGCGGCGCCAGACGGTTCGGACGCGGAGGCTTCGTCGCAGGACAACGAAGCGCTGCCGGAAACCTCCATCGACGGCTCGCCGATGCGCGGCTCGAACGGCGCGCCGATGCGCGTCGCGCTGCGCAGTGCCGATGCGCCGCCGCCGCTGCAAGTGACCCGCACACACGCGCGCATCGAATAGCGCGTGTTTCCTTCTGCTGCAAAGCAAAACGGATCGCTCGATGCGATCCGTTTTGCTTTTCCAGGCTCCGCAATACCGCAAAAAAAGGCGGCGCACGCGCCGCCCCTTCGCCGTGACTTAAGCCGCCTGCATGGCCATGCGCTCACGCTGCTTGATCAATGCGAGCACCGTGTCGATGGCCGGCGTCGGCTCGCCAACCAGCTTGCCCATTTCCTGCACGACGGTGATCAGCGGATCGATCTCCATCGGCCGCCCGGTTTCGAGGTCGACGAGCATCGAGGTCTTGTGCGCGCCCACCGCGCCCGCGCCGTCGATGCGCCGCTCCACGTCCACGCGAAAATTCACGCCGAACTGCTCGGCAATACGCTTGCCTTCGAGCATCATCGTGCGCGCCACGGCGCGCGTGGCCGGGTCGCTCGTGATGACGTCGAGCGTGGCATGCGTGAGCGCGCTGATCGGGTTGAAGCAGAGATTGCCCCACAGCTTGAGCCAGATCTCGTCGCGGATGTTCTCGCGGATCGGCGCATCGAATCCGGCGGCCTGCATGGCTTCATGGAGCTGGACGATGCGCGGGGTGCGCTCGCCCGAAGGCTCGCCAATCGGAAACTTCTTGCCGTACACATGGCGGATCACGCCGGGCGCGTCGATTTCGGCGGCCGGGTAGAGGACGCAGCCAATCGCGCGCTCGGGTGTGAGGCGGTTCCATTGCGAGCCGTCCGGGTCGACGCTTTCGAGCCGCGTGCCCGCGAACTTGCCGCCGTGCTGGTAGAAGTACCAGTAGGGAATGCCGTTGGTGCCCGTGACGATGGCCGTATGCTTGCCGAGGAGCGGCTGCATCGAGTCGATCACGCCCGCCACGGAATGCGCCTTGAGCGTGATGATGACGACGTCCTGCACACCGAGTTCGCGCGGGTCGGACGTGCAGCGCACCTTCGCCACGTACTCCTCACCGTCCATCAGCAGGCGAGCGCCGTTTTCGCGCATGGCGGCCAGATGCGGGCCGCGGGCAACGAAGCTCACGTCGGCGCCTGCGCGTGCGAGTTGCACGCCCATCATGCCTCCAATGGCGCCCGCTCCAAAGATGCAGATCTTCATGTTGAAACCCCAATGACGTTGAAAACCGCTTGTCCGTGGGCGTTTCAGAGAGCGTTGGGGAAAAGCCAGGCGCTCGCCGCGACCCCGGACGATGGTTTGAGCATAGGGGGTGCTGTCGATTAACGACAGTTAAAGTTTCTCGCGAAAATCATCAAGAGAAACTTATGGATGAGGCGGTGCGCAACGAGGCCTTCAGGCGCGCCGCACAAGCAGAAAACTCACGCCGATCAGGCCGAGAAACGCGCCGCAGGTGCGATTGAACCAGCGGCGCACGGTGGTGCGCGTGAGCCAGCGGCCGAGGTACATGCCGGCAAGCGAATAGAGCGCGATGGCCACGCATTCGAGCACGAGAAAGCTCGCGCCGAGCACGCCGAACTGCGGCGCGATGGGCTTCGCGACATCGACGAATTGCGGCAGGAAGGCCGTGAAAACGAGAATCGCCTTGGGGTTGCCCGCCGCCACGAGACACTCGCGCCACGCGAGGCGCGCGAGCGAGGCGTCGCTGTCCGTGCTCTCGCCGATCGGGTTGGCGTCGCTGCGCCAAAGCTGCACGGCGAGCCACACGAGGTAAGCGGCGCCCGCCAGTTTGATGACGAAAAAGACCGCCTCGGAGGCGCGCAGCACGACGGCAAGCCCGGTGGCCGCGAGCGCGATCATGGCGGCGAACGACACGAGCCGCCCGGCGCCGCCAAGGAACGCGCGCAGGAAGCCGTGCCGCGCGGCGACGTTGATGGAGAGAAGATTGTTCGGCCCCGGCGCCATGTTCAGCGCGAAACAGGCGGGCAGAAAAAAGAGCCAGGCAGTGAGGGACATAGTGACGCTCGAACGTTGGCGCCGTGCGCGGCGCGCCGTGAATCGCACCATTCTAGCGCGGTTGGCGTGAGGTGCCCTGCCGCTCAATGGAAAATCGGCAGCAAGAGAAAGAGCTTGATGGTGATGGCGTTGGCAATGTCGATAAAGAACGCGGCCACCATCGGCACCACGAGAAACGCCAGATGGGAATGGCCAAAGCGGGCCGTGACCGCCTGCATGTTCGCGATCGCCGTGGGTGTTGCACCGAGGCCGAAGCCGCAGTGGCCGGCCGCAAGCACGACGGCGTCGTAGTCGGCGCCCATCACGCGGAACGTCACGAAGATCGCGTAGATCACCATGAGCAGCGTTTGCGCGGCGAGGATCGTGAACACCGGCAGCGCGAGCGCGGCGAGGTCCCACAGGCGCAGTGTCATGAGCGCCATGGCGAGAAAGAGCGCGAGGCTCACGTTGCCGATCAGCGCGACGGCATGCTCGGCCACGGGGCGCCCGAGGAGCGCGAGCCCATTGGCGAGCAGCACGCCTACGAACAGCACGCACACGAAGGTGGGCAATTCGAACGCGGTGCCCGCGATGAGCCCGGAGAGCGCGTCGCCCACAGCGAGGCTGATGGCGATGAGCGTGAGCGTGTTGATGAACGCGCCCGGCGTGGTGGGCTGCTCGGCTTTCGGTTCTTCGAATGCGTACGGGTCGGGCGTTGCCGCGCCGCTTGCGCTGGGCGCCGCGTCGTCAGCCGGCGTGCCGATGCGCTTCATCAGATGCTGCGCCACCGGGCCGCCCAGAATGCCGCCCATGATCAGCCCGAACGTGGCGCACGCAATGGCCGCTTCGGTGGCGGACTGCAGCCCGTGATGCTCGGTGAACACCGCGCCCCACGCGGCGCCCGTGCCATGCCCGCCCGCAAGCGACACCGAGCCGCCCAGCAGCCCGTACAGCGGATCGACGCCGAACGCCATGGCGAGCACAATGCCCAGCACGTTTTGCAGCACGAGTAGCGCGACCACCACGGCGAGAAAGCGCACGAGCACAGGGCCGCCGTGTTTCAGGTTGGCCAGGTTCGCATTGAGGCCGATGGTGGCGAAGAACGCTTGCATGAGCGGCGCTTGCAGCGAGGTGTCGAAGACCACGTCCATGTGCGCGAAGCTGTGCAGCCCGAACACGATCAGCGCGGCGACGATGCCGCCCGCCACGGGTTCCGGTATCGTCCATTTGCGCAAGATTGGCACGGCGGCGACGAGCCACTGGCCGGCCAGCAGCACGAGCGATGCGACGACGAGCGTTCCGTAGACTGTGACGTTCATGGCGGGTGTCCGGCGGGGCGGTGAGGGCGCGAGGCGTGCGGCGCATCTTTCGCGCACGGTACACCACGCGCTCGCGCGTTGCGCGCATGGTGCGCAGAGGTGTACAGGCGCGCGCCGGTTCCGGCCACGTTGCTTGCACGAAACGGGGCCCCACGCTTAAATACGCAAGCGGAACGCCAGCGCGTCCGCCGCGGCCACCGCGCGCGAGGCCGCCGCTCATGCAGGACGAATATCCCCCGAGTCTGGCCGTCTGCGAGGGCGGCGCGAGACCGTACAAGAACCGGAGAAGGTCATGAATGGGAGCACCGTTGCTGAACGCGAGGCGGCCGGGCGTGCCGTGCGCGAGCGCTCGAAACGTTCGAGCCACAAGGAAACCGGCACCTTCAAGCGCGATCCGCTAGCCCTCCTGCGCGCAAGCAGCGAAGGCCGCGTGTCGAACCTCGTGCAACTGCGCTACGGACGCATGATCGTCTCGCCGTTCACGTTCTTTCGCGGCAGTGCGATTCTCCAGGCGCACGATCTCGCCGGCGTGCCCAACACCGGCATGGCAATGGAAATTTGCGGCGACGCGCATCTGCTGAACTTCGGCGGCTTTGCGACGCCCGAGCGCCAGCTCGTGTTCGATCTCAACGACTTCGACGAGGTGGCGCCCGGCCCGTGGGAGTGGGACGTGAAGCGCCTCGTGGCGAGCTTCGTCGTGGCGGCGCGGCACATGCGCTACTCGCGCGGCGTGGCCGAGGAACTGGTGATGGCGGCCGTGACCAGCTATCGCGACCGCCTGCGCCAATATGCCGAGTACGGCGCGCTCGATCTCTGGTACGACAAAATCACCTTCGATCGCATGGTCGAAACCGCGCTCACGCCCGAAGGCCGACGCCTGATCCGGCGCGGCATGGAGAAGGCCGCGAACCGCACGCACGAGAACCTGCTCGAAAAGCTAGCGGAGCGCGACGGTGATCACTGGACGATTCACGACGTGCCGCCCGCGCTCTTTCACGTGCACGGCGTGAACACGCTGTTCGACCCGGAAGACGACTGGTTCACGCTCGGCGACTGGCGCACGCTGATCGAGCCGATGTACGAGGAATACACGAAAACGCTCGCGCCCGACCGGCGCGAACTCCTCGATCACTTCGCGATCCAGGATCTGGTGTTCAAGGTCGTGGGCGTGGGCAGCGTGGGCACGCGCTGCCTCGTGATGCTGCTCGTCGATCATCACGAGAAGCCGCTCTTTCTGCAGGTGAAAGAGGCACGGCGCTCGGTTGTTTCGCAGTACTTCAAGTCGCCTTCGATCAAGCACGACGGCGCGCGTGTCGTGCACGGCCAGCGTCTTCTGCAGGCGGCGAGCGACATCTTTCTTGGCTGGACCACGGGACCTGCGGGGCGCCATTTTTATGTGCGCCAGTTGCGCGACATGAAGCTCTCGATCGATCTCCAGCTGCTCGACAGCACGCTGCTGTGCGGCTATGCGCGGCTGTGCGGCTGGGCGCTCGCTCGCGCGCATGCGAAGTCGGGCAGCTCGGCTATCGAAATCTCTTCGTACATTGGCCGCAGCGACCTGTTCGCCGAGGCGCTCACGACCTACGCGTTCAGCTATGCCGACCAGGTGGAGCGCGATTACGACGTGTTCGTCAAAGCCGCGCGCAGCGGCGAGATCGTCGCGCGCAGCGAAGAGGATATGGCGTCCGATTTCCGCGTTTGAACCACGTTTGAGCCGCAATTGAGCCGCATTTGGCTCCAGGCCCGAACGCGCTATCCTTGCGGTTTTCTTTCGTCACGCCGCGCACGAGCCTGATACGCATGCGCGGCATGCGCCCCATGCGTCTACGTCATATCGAAGTCTTTCACGCGATCATGCGCACCGGCTCGCTCTCCAAAGCGGCGGAGCTGCTGTGCGTGTCCCAGCCCGCGGTCAGCAAGGTGCTCGCGCATGCGGAGCGCAGCGCGGGTCTCAAGCTCTTCAGCCGCGCGCACGGCCGCCTGCAGCCCACGCGCGAGGCGGAATTGCTGTTCGCCGAGACGCAGAAGCTGTAATCGAGTCTCGACAGCATTCGCGATCTCGCGCGCAATCTCGCGCTGCGTCCGCAAGGGCTGTTGCGCATCGGCTGTCTGCCCAGCCTTGGCATGAGCCTGATTCCGGCAGCCGTGCAGACGTTTCGCGCGGGCTATCCCGATGTGTCGCTCAAGATCCAGACGCGCCACACGGCCGAACTGCTCAACGCGCTGCTCACGCGCGAACTCGATCTGGGCGTCGCGCTCAATCCGCCCGCGCGGCCGGGCATTGCCGCCGTCGAACTTGCGCGCACGGCCGTGGTCTGCGTCGCGCCGCCCGACGACCCCACGCCGGAACATGCGCCGCTCGCGTTGCGCGATCTGGTCGACGGCGAGTGGATCAGCATCGGCAACGTCGACCCGCTCGGCGAGGCGATTGGCAACCTGCTCGAAGCCGAAGGCGTGGACGACCGGCTCGCGGCCGTGGAGGCCCAAACGTGGCACGTCGCGCGCGCACTTGCGGCACGCGGCGTCGGCCGCGTGCTGCTCGACGAACTCAGCGCGCGCGGGGCGGGCGAGCCCGTGGCGATCCGGCGTGTCGAACCGGCGCTCACGGTCGGCGTGTTCGCCATGTGGCGCGAAGGCGGCATGGACTCGCAGGCGGGCAACGCGTTCGTGGATGTCCTGCGCGCAAGCCTCGCCCATTCTTGCGCGGTGTGAAGGCGCGAGCCGCCACGGGCCACCGGTACAATTGCGCGCAGGGGGAAGCGGCGCAGTGCGCGCTTCAAGCGAACGAATGAGCGATCCACAGGAGAGACGGTTGAAGCGCGAGTCAAAGCCGCTGGGCATCGCCGGAACACCGCGTGGCTCCATGCGGCGCGGCAGCATGGCGCGCGCGCTCCTGGCCATGCGCTGCGCGGCGCTCGCGTGCGCCTGCGCGTCTGCGGGCGCGGTGCATGCCGATGAACTGGAAAGCCCCACGCTGCGCAAGATTCGCGACACCGGCACGATCGCCATCGGCGTGCGCGATGCGACCGTGCCGTTCTCCTATATGGCCGGCGGCGGGCACGCAACGGGCTACTCGTACGAGATTACCGAGCGCATTGTGGAAAGCGTGCGCGAAACACTGAAGCTTCCGGCGCTGCGCGTGCGCGAAGTGATCGTCACGCCGCAAAACCGCATCACGCTCGTGCAGAACGGCACGATCGATCTCGAGTGCAGCACCACGACCCATACACGCGAGCGCGAGAACGACGTCGCATTCTCGAACAGCTTTTTCGAGTACGGCGTGCGCATGCTCGTGAAGCGCGGCTCGCCAGTCAAGGACTTCGGCGATCTCGCGGGCCGCACCGTGGTCACGACCGTGGGCACTTCGGAAGAGCGCCTGTTGCGCCGCTGGAACCTGGAGCGCGCGATGAACATGCACATCGTCGTCGCGAAGACTCATGGCGATTCGGTCGAAGCCGTGCGCTCCGGACGCGCCGTTGCCTTCGTGATGGACGAGCCGTTGCTGCACGCCGCGCTCGCAACCGGCTACATGGCGAGCGAAACGCCGGGTGCGCCCGTGGCGCAAAGCGCGAACGCCATGAGCGACGCACACGCTTACGCAATCGTTGGCACCCCGGCCAGGTCGGAGGTCTACGGCTGCATGTTCCGGCGCGGCGACACCGCATTCAAGCGCATTGCCGACGACACCATCGCGAAGATGGAGCGCTCGGGCGAAGCGCTCGCGCTTTACCGGCGCTGGTTCGAGTCGCCCATTCCGCCTGCGGGCGTGAATCTGGACTATCCGATGTCGGAGCCGATGAAAGCGCTCTTCGCGAATCCCAACGACCAGCCGCTCGACTGAAGGCTCAACCGAAAGCAAGAGGCAACGATGAGTGATACGCAACAACGCAAAATCGCACTGGTGACGGGCGCGGGCAGCGGCATAGGCCGCGCGTGCGCGCGCAGGCTGCTGGCCAACGGCTTCGCCGTCGTGCTGGCGGGCAGGCGGGCCGAGCCGCTTGAAGCGCTCGCCGGGGAGGCGCGCGCGCGTGGCGAAGATGCGCTGGCGGCGCCCTGCGACGTGACCGACGCGGCGGCCGTCGAGGCGCTCTTCGAGACGATCCGCGCGCGCTACGGCCGGCTCGATCTGCTCTTCAACAACGCGGGCCGCAACGCGCCGGCCGTGGACATCGACGAGCTTTCGGTGGATGACTGGCGCGCCGTGGTCGATACGAACCTCACCGGCGTGTTCCTGTGCACGCGCGCGGCGTTCGGGCTCATGAAGCGGCAGACGCCACGCGGCGGGCGCATCATCAACAACGGCTCGATTTCCGCGCACGCGCCGCGGCCGTTCAGCATCGCCTACACGGCCACCAAGCACGCCATCACCGGCCTCACCAAAACCGTTTCGCTCGACGGCCGGCGCTACGACATCGCGTGCGGGCAAATCGACATCGGCAACGCGGCGACGGACATGGCCGAGCGCATGGCGCGCGGCGTGCCGCAGGCGAACGGCGAGATTGCCGTCGAGCCGCTGATGGACGTGGAACGCGTGGCCGACGCGCTGCTGCACATGGCGCAACTGCCGCTCGAAGCGAATGTGCAGTTCATGACGATCATGGCGACGAAGATGCCGTTCGTAGGGCGTGGCTGAGCGCGACAGACGGGCGCAAACGGATGTAAGCGGGGGCAGGCGCGTCCGCACGCGCTCGCGCGCAGTCCCGTATACTGGCCGCTGAACCACCACGCCGCCTGAGCGCCCATGTCTTTGCCCCCGCGTCCGGACGACGATCCGCGTCCCCAGCCGCCCGCATGTCCCGATAACGACGACTGCTGCCATAGCGGCTGCGACCCCTGCATCTTCGATCTATACGACGAGGAATTCGGCCGGTATCGCGCCGCGCTGGCTGCGTGGGAAGCGCGCGAAGCCGAACGCGTGGCGCAGGCGAAAGCCCCGCGCAAGCCAGCCGCGAAATCCACCGAATCGCGCGGCAAGCCCTCGCACTGAACTGCATTGCTACCCGCCGCCATGACCGACCCCATCATCGCTCCCAGCGCTCCCGTTCTCGATGCCGCCACGCTCGACGCGCTGCAGGCATTCGTCGAGCGTCATCCGCGCCTGTTCGTGCTGACCGGCGCGGGCATCAGCACGGATTCGGGCATTCCGGGCTACCGCGACGAGAACGGCGCCTGGAAGCGCTCGCCGCCCATCACGCTGCAGGAATTCCTCGGCTCCGAGAGCATGCGCCGGCGCTACTGGGCGCGCAGCCTGATCGGCTGGCCCACGGTGGGTCTCGCGCAGCCCAACGGCGCGCACCGCGCGCTCGCGCGCCTCGGTGCGGCGGGCTACGCGCGCACGCTCGTCACGCAGAACGTGGATGGGCTGCATCAGCGCGCGGGCAGCCGCGACGTGATCGAACTGCACGGCAGCATCGCGCACGTGCATTGCCTCGACTGCGGCGCGCAGTATTCGCGCGCTTCGATCCAGCCGGAACTCGAGGCGTGCAATCCGGACATTGCGGGCGCGATCGCGGAACCCGCCGCCGACGGCGACGCCCATCTCGACTTCGACGGCGCCAACGCCTTCCACGTGCCCGCATGCGCGGCGTGCGGCGGCATGCTCAAGCCTTCGGTGGTGTTCTTCGGCGAGAACGTGCCGCGCGAGCGCGTGGCCAGCGCCTCGAACGCGCTCGACGAGGCCGACGCCGTGCTCGTGGTCGGCTCCTCGCTCATGGTGTATTCCGGCTACCGCTTCTGCGCCTGGGCGCAGCAGCGCGGCAAGCCCGTGGCCGCGATCAACATGGGCAAGACGCGCGCCGACCCGCTCCTCGCGCTGAAGCTCGAAGCGCCCTGCGCCGCCGTGCTCGACGCGCTGGGCGCGCGCCTCGCCCCCTGACATTCCACGACTTCCACGGAACCGACGCCATGCTGACCACGCTAGCCGACCTCGAAGCCCACTACGGCACGCCGCACGAACGCGCGTTGCGCAAGGAAATCGATCACGTCAACGCGGACTATCGGCGCTTCATCGAAAGCTCGCCGTTCGTCGTGCTCGCCACGGGCGGCCCGGAAGGTCTCGACTGCTCGCCGCGCGGCGACGCCCCCGGTTTCGTGCACATTCTCGATGAGCGCACGCTCGCGTTGCCCGACCGCCCCGGCAACAACCGGGTGGACAGCCTGCGCAACGTGGTCGCGTCGTCGCAGGTGGGACTGCTTTTCATGGTGCCGGGCGTGGGCGAGATGCTGCGCGTGAACGGACGCGGCCGCGTGAGCACAGACCCCGAACTCGTCGCGAGCTTTGCCGTGGATGGCAAGCCGCCGCGCTCGGTGCTCGTGATCGACGTGCAAAGCGTGTACTTCCATTGCTCCAAGGCCATCGTGCGCTCGAAGCTCTGGGACCCGTCGCACCACGTCGAACGCTCGCATCTGCCGAGCGCCGGCGAGATGCTGCGCCGCGTGAACGAGGAGCAATATGGCGAGACGTTCGACGCCGAGACCTACGAAGCCGGTCTCGCCGAACGCATCAAGACCACGCTGTACTGAGTGAACGCCGGTTCAACGCCGATTTCAACGCTGAAGAGAACGCAACACGATGAACGACCCGCAAGCCGCGCAACGTCTTTCCGCCCCCGCCGCCGAGCGCAACGCTGCGCCGATCCTGGAGGTGCTGCGCGGCGCGCTGCCCGCGCGGGGCACGGTGCTCGAAATCGCGAGCGGCACCGGCCAGCATGCGGTCCATTTCGCGGGCGCGTTTGCCGACCTCGTGTGGCAGCCGAGCGATGCCGACGCGCGCGCCCGCGCCTCGATCGACGCCTGGCGCGAGCACACGGGCCTGGCTAACCTGCGCGCGCCGCTCGATCTCGACGTGCGCCGCGAGCCCTGGCCGATCGACGCGGTGGACGCCGTCGTTTGCATCAACATGATTCACATCGCGCCGTGGGAAGCGGCGCAAGCGTTGATGAAAGGGGCGGGCGCGCGCCTGGCTTCTGGGGGCGCGCTCGTGCTGTACGGGCCGTACCGACGCGAAGGCGCGCACACGGCGCCGAGCAACGAGGCCTTCGACGCCGACTTGCGCGCGCGCGACCCGTCCTGGGGCGTGCGCGACATGGAGGCCGTGGAGGCGCTGGCGCAGGCGCAAGGCTTCGACTGCGAGGCGCGCGTGGCGATGCCGGCGAACAATTTCAGCCTGGTGTTCCGAAAACGCTAAGCAGGTAGGGAAACATGAGCCGCATTGCGCGCGTGCGCGCGGCTCCAGGGCGTTTCCCTTATGCTTGCACGGTTGGCGCCCCGTTGCGGCGCCGTCTATGAATGAAGTGGAGAAACAACATGAGCAAACAGCCAATCGGCGTTGTGGGTCTGGCCGTGATGGGTAGCAATCTGGCGCTCAACATCGAAAGCCGCGGCCATGCGGTCTCGGTGTTCAACCGCAGCCGCGCCAGAACCGACGAGCTGATCGCTGAGTATCCGGATCGCAAGCTCGTGCCGGCGTACACGCTCGAAGAGTTCGTGGATTCGCTCGAAAAGCCGCGCCGCATTCTGATGATGGTGAAGGCTGGCGCGCCCACCGACGACACCATTGCCGCGCTCAAGCCGCTGCTCGAGAAGGGCGACATCCTGATCGACGGCGGCAATACGCACTTCACCGATACCATCCGCCGCAATCAGGAACTCGCGAAGTCGGGCCTGCACTTCATCGGCACGGGCGTGTCGGGCGGCGAGGAAGGCGCGCTCAAAGGCCCGTCGATCATGCCAGGCGGCCAGCGCGATGCTTACGATCTCGTTGCGCCGATCCTGACCGAAATCTCCGCGAAAGCCCCGGACGGCGAGCCGTGCGTGGCCTACATGGGTCCGGACGGCGCAGGCCATTTCGTGAAGATGGTGCACAACGGCATCGAGTACGGCGACATGCAGCTGATCGCCGAAAGCTACGCGGTGCTCAAGCAGGTGGTCGGCCTCTCGAATGAGGAACTGGCCAAGGTCTACACCGAATGGAACGAGGGCGAACTCGACAGCTACCTGATCGAAATCACCTCGAAGATCTTCACCAAGAAAGACGAGGAAACGGGCAAGGATCTCGTCGACGTGATTCTTGACCGCGCTGCGCAAAAGGGCACCGGCAAGTGGACCAGCCAGAACGCGCTCGATCTCGGCGCGCCGCTGCCGCTCATCACCGAAGCCGTGTTCGCGCGCGTGCTCTCGTCGCTCAAGACGCAGCGCGTGGCGGCGAGCAAGGTGCTCTCGGGCCCGGACACGAAGCCGTTCTCGGGCGACCGCAAGGCGTTCATCGAGTCGGTGCGCCGCGCGCTGTACTTCTCGAAGGTCATTTCGTACGCGCAAGGCTTCGCGCAACTGCGCGCCGCCTCCGACGAGTACAAGTGGGACCTCCAGTACGGCACGATCGCCAAGATTTTCCGCGCGGGCTGCATCATCCGCGCGCGCTTCCTGCAGAAGATCATGGACGCCTACGCGAAGAACCCGCAACTCGATAACCTGCTGCTCGACCCCTATTTCCGTGACATCGCGGCCAACTATCAGTCGGCGCTGCGCGACGTGGTGATCCAGGCAGTGAGCGCGGGCGTGCCGGTGCCGGCGTTCTCGTCGGCGGTTGCGTACTTCGACGGCTACCGCTCGGAGCGCGTGCCCGCAAACCTCGTGCAGGCGCAGCGCGACTTCTTCGGCGCGCACACGTTCGAGCGCATCGACAAGCCGGGCAGCTTCCACGCCGACTGGTCGTAAGGAAATAGAAAGACAAAAGACCGCAATGTCGTTGCGGTCTTTGTTGGAATCGAAAGGTGAGTCCGAGGGACTCACCTTTTTTTATTGCGAAAATTGCAACGGTGTTTTGATGAATTAGGGTTTTCCCTAGCAAGTCCGGAGGCCTACACTGTATTCAACGGCTGACGAACACGGTGTTCAGAAGCCGACATAAAACAGATGGAGGTCCGATCATGAACAAGCTTATTTCCGCAGCCGTTGTTGCCGCCGCGCTTGCCGTTCCGGCAATCTCGTTCGCCCAGTCGAGCGAACAAGGCCTGACCCGCGCTCAAGTGCGCGCAGAACTGGTTCAACTCGAGAAGGCTGGCTACAACCCGTCGGCTGACCATGTGAACTACCCGGAAAACCTGCAGGCCGCTCAAGCCCGCGTGACCGAGGAAAAGCTCGCCGCCGGCGACACCAGCGGCTACGGCGCACCGGCAGTCGGCACGTCGCAGTCGGGCGCAGCGGTGCAACCGGCGCAAGTCGCACCGAACCAACGCATTTACTTCGGCCACTAAGCCCTGACCGAACGGAACCGCTCCAGGCGGTTCCGGCAAGCTACCCCCTGTAGTGAGTTGTCGCTGTACGTAGTTGGTAGTTGCAGCAGAAGTCGTAGTTTGAGTCGTTGCAGTACGCAGTGAGTTGTTGCGGTAGAAGTTGCAGTCGCAGTACGTAGAGAGCGGTTGCAGTAGAAGTGGCAGTTCGCAGTGTGCAGTTGCAATACGCAGCAGGCAGTACGCAGGTCAGTCGTTGCAGTGAAGCAGTTGCAGTACGCAGAGAGAGCAGAAGGTAGTTGAAGTTGGCTGGCGCAGTGAGAGGTGCAGCCGTGCAGTAGCAGTACGCATGATGTGTAGCAGGCAGTACGCAGTACGTTGTTGCAAAAGGCAGTCCAGCGCGGGCCGGTTCTCCACCGGCCCGTACTTTTTTGTGGCGCGTTTTTCCATATCTAAGGACGCCGTAGCAAACATTGACGGGTCCGGACGCCACTCCTATGATCGGTCGGCAGTTTCCATAACAGTTGCCCAGCGACAGGAGACGCCCCGCCATGACCCACCCCACCCGCAAGCCCTTGCGCAGCCAGGCCTGGTTCGGCAAAGCCGACAAGGACGGCTTCATCCACCGCTCGTGGATGAAAAATCAGGGCATCCCTCACGACGCATTCGACGGCCGCCCCGTCATCGGCATCTGCAATACGTGGTCGGAACTCACGCCGTGCAACGCGCATTTTCGCGAGCTCGCGCAGTACGTGAAGAAGGGCGTGTACGAAGCCGGTGGCCTGCCGCTCGAATTTCCCGTGATGTCGCTTGGCGAGTCGAACCTGCGGCCCACCGCGATGCTGTTTCGCAACCTCGCTTCGATGGACGTCGAGGAGTCGATTCGCGGCAATCCGATCGACGGCACGATTTTGCTCGTCGGCTGCGACAAGACCACGCCGGCGTTGCTGATGGGCGCAGCGTCGTGCGACTTGCCCGCGCTCGCCGTGTCGGGCGGCCCGATGCTCAACGGACGCTTTCGCGGCCACGAAATCGGCTCGGGCACGGGCGTGTGGCAAATGTCCGAGGAAGTGCGCGCGGGGACGATGTCGCAGGCCGAATTCGTCGAGGCGGAGTCGTGCATGAACCGCTCGCGCGGCCACTGCATGACCATGGGCACCGCGTCCACGATGGCCTCGATGGTCGAATCGCTGGGCATGGGGCTGCCGCACAACGCGGCGATACCCGCTGTCGATGCGCGCCGCCAGGTGCTCGCGCAACTCGCCGGGCGGCGCATCGTCGAGATGGTGCGCGAAGATCTCACGATGTCGAAGATTCTCACCCGCGCGGCATTCGAAAACGCGATCCGCACCAACGCGGCCATTGGCGGCTCGACCAATGCCGTCGTGCATCTGCTCGCGCTCGCGCGGCGCATAGGCGTGCCGCTTTCGCTCGACGACTGGGAACTCGGCTCGGACATACCGTGCCTCGTGAATCTGCAGCCTTCAGGCCACTATCTGATGGAGGACTTCTATTACGCGGGCGGCTTGCCTGCGGTGCTGCGCCAACTCGGCGAACAAGGGCTGCTGCATCGGGACGCGTTGACCGTCAACGGTAAAACCATCTGGGAAAACGTGGCCGAGGCGCCGAACTACAACGCCGAAGTCATCACCTCGTTTGCGCAGCCATTCAAGCCCAAAGCGGGTATCGCCGTGCTCAAGGGCAACCTCGCGCCCGACGGCGCGGTCATCAAGCCTTCTGCCGCCACGCCGGCGCTGTTGCGTCATCGCGGCCGTGCGGTGGTGTTCGAGAACGTCGAGGAACTGCACGCAAAGGTCGACGACGCTTCGCTCGATATCGACGAGCATTGCGTCATGGTCCTCAAGGGCGCCGGGCCCAAGGGCTACCCTGGTTTCGCCGAGGTCGGCAACATGCCGCTGCCGAAGAAAGTGCTGCAAAAGGGCATTACCGACATGGTGCGCATCTCGGATGGCCGCATGAGCGGCACGGCGTATGGCGCGGTCGTGCTGCACGTGTCGCCCGAAGCGGCGGCGGGCGGTCCGCTCGCGCTCGTGCGCACGGGCGACATGATCGAGCTGGACGTCGCGGCGCGGCGCCTGCATCTGGAAGTCTCCGACGAGGAACTCGCACGCCGCAAGGCTGAATGGAAGGCGCCCGAGTTGCCCGAGCGCGGCTATTACCGGCTTTACGTCGAACACGTGCTGCAGGCCGACAAGGGCGCCGACCTGGACTTTCTGGTCGGCGCGAGCGGTGCGGCCGTGCCGCGCGATTCGCACTGATCGTGCCGGAGGAAGCGATGGCAGCGCCTGCCACATCCGTCGGCGACATTGCCGGCATCTATCCGATCCTCTATGCGTTCTTCGATCGCGATAACCGCCTCGACCGCGCGGCCATGCGCCGCCAGGTCGAAGCGGCCGTGCGCGGCGGGGCGCCGGGCATGGCGGTGCTCGGGCTCGCGACCGAGGTCAACAAGCTTTCGCGCGCCGAACGCGAGCAGGTGATCGACTGGGCGCAGGAGGACAGCGGCGGCGCGCTGCCGCTTGCCGTCACGGTGAGCGGTTCCACGGTGGCGGCGCAGCGCGAATTCGCGCAATTCGCCATCGAGCGCGGCGCGGCGTGGCTGATCCTCCAGCCGCCGGCGCGCGCGCAAGGCGAGAGCGCACAGCCCGAATCGTTCTATTTCGACTTCTTCGCTGGCGTGATGGCGGGGCTGGACGTGAGGGTCGGCATTCAGAACGCGCCGGAGTACCTGGGCGCCGGCCTTTCGCCGGCCAGTTTGCGCGCGCTGGCGGCGCAATGTCCGAACTTCCGGGTGCTCAAAGGTGAAGGCCCTGCGGTGACGATTGCCGAAACGATCGCGCAGATCGGCGACCTGATGCCCGTGCTCAACGGCCGCGGCGGCATGGAATTGCTCGACAACCTGCGCGCCGGCTGCGCGGGCATGATCGTCGCGCCCGACTGCTTCGACTGGCAGCAGCAGATTTACGCGGCGTTCCGCTCAGGCGATATCGAGCGCGCGCAGACCCTGTACCAGCAGGTGCTGCCCGCCATCGTCTTCGTCATGCAGTCGCTCGATACGCTGATTGGCTACGGCAAGCGCATTGCGGCGTGGCGCATGGGCATCGACGTCGAGTATGAGCGCGACGTCAAGCTGGCGCCGAGCCGCTTTGGCCTCGAAGCCGCCCGGCGATTCGCGCGGCAACTGGGCCCGCTTGCGTGATCACCGCGCATGCAGATGCGGCACGCCCTCGCTCGTCGCGACCTTGAGCTGATGCAGCGCCCGGTGTGCCTTGTTCAGCTGTGCCTGCGCGGCAATGCGCTGCGCCTCCAGCTGCGCGACTTCCTTGCGCACCTGACTCTGGCGGCCCGTCACTGTCACCTCCTGTTCCGCGTGGCGCTGCAGGTCCACGCGCAGGCGTTCGGCCTGGGCTTCCGACTCCTCGATTTGCCGCGAGAGTTCCGCGTTTTGCGCAACGAGCTGCACGCGGCGCGTTTCGCCGTCGGCGAGGCGCGTGGCTTGCTCCTGCATCAAGTGAAACGCCGAGCCGGCCGCGTCGAGATCGTTGGCTTTCAGCGCGCGCCACAGTACGCTTTCCTGATGTAGCGCGACGAAGTAGCCGAGCGTGGGCGCATGGAAGAAGAGGCTGACCGTATAGGCGAAGCAGCGATACACGCGGAACGTCATCAACTCGTCGGCGGCGTGGAGCGCTTCGAACGCGGCGCCGTCGGCGATCTGCACCGGGCGGCCGTTCAGGTGTGCGGGCATGACCGGCACCGGATGGAGTGTGGACACCGTTCGCGTTCCGCCGGCGCCCTCGGATCCCACGGTCGGCTCCGCGCGCGACTCGATCTCGACGGTGGTCTCGGTTGGCGTCACTGCGGAATCGGCGGGATTGGCTGCGGATTGCGGCGCGCGGCTGGCAGCTTCACTTGCGACGGCGCGTTGCGTGGCGGCATCATGGGCCACGGCAAGGATGCGCGATGGCGCGCCAGAGAGCGCGGTGTTACGGCGGTTCAAAATGGATTTCACGGCGGTTCCCCCAGTTTGGCGCGCCAAAAACGAGGCGCTCCGCGCGCGGCAGCATGGCACACAGGCGCCAGCGCGCAGGCAAATGGGGCGGGCGATGCGGGTAGGGCGCCGTCCGCTCCGGGTTCGTGTACTAGTGAAGCAGGCGCGGCCGGCGTGCAATATCGTCGAAGAGCGCACGGCCGGGTTCGAGCGCGAAAAGCCACGTTTCGTCATAGCCGCTCAGGGTGTCGAGCGCATCGCGCAGGCGCTCGATGACTACGGCGGGAATTTCCACGCACGCCTGGGTGGCGCCGGAAAGCCGCGCAATGCTGGCGTGCTGCACCAGTTCGTCGGCGGCCTCGGCCACGTCGGCTGCGAAGATGAGATGGTTGTTCAACAATTCGACGAGGCCCGGCGACGACGTGACATCTTCGACGTTGAGCTGCAGCGAAAGAAAGGTGGCTTTGTTCATTCTCGGATCCCTCAGGGCCATTGGGACTGCAGCGAGAGGCCTTTCATCTGATTATCGGGTGACGCGTGAACCAGTATAGGCGTTGACCCGCGCAAACGCAGGCGGGGCGCGCATGCCGGCTAAAAAAGGCGGTTCGGGCATGAACGATATAATGGGGGACGTTCGCCATTTCCGGCCTGGCATCGATGCAATTCGCGCGGAATGTGGCGCGCAAGCGAACGCCTGCGGCCCGCCGCGCATCCCCTACGCGTATTTTTCTTCATACGCGAGGACCAAGCGAGGAACAGCAAGATGAATCGACAACGGCGAAACCCGGGCGCGTATGCGGCGCTGGCCGCCCTTACGCTCGTCTGCAGCGCCTGTAGCAGCACCTTCACGCCGTGGGCGGAGTCCCCGAGCGCGCCTCCTGTGTCCACGAGCGGCGTACCGGCGGGCTACTACCGCGTCAATCCGGGCGACACGCTCGCGCGCGTCGCCGGGGCCTTCGGCCAGCGTCCGCAGGACATCGCGATCTGGAACCAGCTGCCTTCAGCCAACGTGCAGATCCTGCCCGGCCAGGTGCTGCGCGTCGCCCCCCCACCCAACTACCCGGCGCCCACGCCACCGGGGCAGGCGCAGACGCCCAGCGCGCCCGCCGCAGCCGGCGTCGCCATGCCCGCGCCTGTCGCGCCCGCCATCGCGCTCGCGTGGCCCGCACGCGGCCCGATCCTGCAGCGCTTCGTGCCGGGCAAGTCCACCGGCATCGTGATCGGCGGTACGCCCGGCGAGGAGGTCAAGGCCGCTGCCGCTGGCCGGGTGGTCTACGCGGGCACGGGTATCGAGGCCTACGGACCGCTCGTGATCATCAAGCACAACGACCAGGTCGTCACGGCCTATGGCCGCAACGGCAAGCTGCTCGTGAAGGAAGACGACGCCGTCTCGCAAGGCCAGCCGATCGCGGAAATGGGCTCCGGCGGCGTTCAGTTCGAAGTCCGCAGCGACGGCAAGCCCGTCGATCCGCTGCCGCTGCTCGCGCACTAGCCGCGGCGCGAGCGCCCCGGCATTGCGCTGGGCCGCCGTTTGAAAATACACTCGATGGTTCTCACGCCGCGAGAGCGCGCGCCCGACAAGGCGCGCGCACGTTTGCCGCGCGCGTGCTTCAACCACGAGGATTTCATCGCAATGATCGACCTGCGCAGCGACACCGTCACCCGTCCGAGCGAAGCCATGCTCGCCGCCATGACCCGCGCCGAAACCGGCGACGACGTGTGGGGCGACGACCCGACCGTGCTGCGCCTGCAGGCGCGCATGGCGCAGGAGGCGGGCAAGGAGGCGGGGCTATTTTTCCCGAGCGGCACGCAAAGCAACCTCGCCGCGCTGATGGCGCATTGCGCGCGCGGCGACGAGTACATCGTCGGACAGGCGGCGCACACCTATAAGTACGAGGGCGGCGGCGCGGCCGTGCTGGGCAGCATCCAGCCGCAGCCGCTCGACAACGCCGAAGACGGTTCGATCCCGCTCGAGCGTATCGCCGCCGCGATCAAGCCGCTCGACGACCACTTCGCGCGCACGCGCCTGCTCGCGCTAGAAAACACCATCGGCGGCAAGGTGCTGCCGGCGGATTACGTCGCGAAGGCCACCCAGCTCGCGCATGACCGCGGGCTCGCGACGCACCTCGACGGCGCGCGCGTGTACAACGCGGCGGTCGCTTCCGGCCAGCCGCTCGAGGCGCTCACGGCGGGCTTCGACTCGGTGTCGATCTGCTTTTCGAAGGGCCTGGGCACGCCAGTGGGGTCGGTGCTGGTGGGCAGCCGCGCGCTCATCGACGCCGCGCATCGCTGGCGCAAGGTGCTGGGCGGCGGGATGCGCCAGGCGGGCGTGCTAGCGGCCGCGTGCCTTTACGCGCTCGATCACAACGTTGCGCGTCTGGCCGACGACCATGCGAATGCCGCGCGTCTTGCCGCCGGTCTCGCGCAGATCGATCAGGTCAAGGTGATGTCGCAGGCCACGAACATGGTGTTCGTGCAGTTCCCGCAGGAACACTGCACGCCGCTGGAGGCGTATCTCAAGGAGCGCGGCATCCTCACGCAGATGCTGTACGCGTCGCGCTTCGTGACGCACCTCGACGTAACGGCCGCCGATATCGATACGTTCGTGGCGGCGGTGAAGGGTTACTTCGCGCGCTGAGCCGATAGATCGGCTCGCAAAGGCGCGCTTCTCCAGCGCGTCTTTGCCTCAGGCCTTAGCGGGCCGCATCGCCCGCATTACCTGTATTACCCGCCCTGCACCGACCGGTGCGACGGCGCGAAGAGCCGCAGCCCGCTCGCAATGGCCGCCGCGCCCGCAAAGGCGCAGCCAAGGCCCAACGCGAGCGTCGGGCCGTGCCGGCCCACGATCCCGAAGCACAGCGCGACCAACGCCGCGCCCGTGGTTTGCCCGAGCAGACGCGAGACGGCGATGGTGCCGCTCGCGCCGCCGCTACGTTCGGGCGGTGCGCTCGCCATGATCGCCCGCAGGTTGGGCGACTGGAAAAAGCCGAAGCCCGCGCCGCAGATCGCCATGCGCACGACGATGTCCGTCACCGAGGGGTGCGCAGGCAGCAAAGCGAGCGACGCCATGCCGGCCGAGAGGATCGCGAGACCGATTGCGCCGAGCAGGCCCGGCGGATAGCGGTCGGAGAGACGTCCCGCAATGGGCGCCGCGGCGGCCACGACCACGGGCCAGGGTGTCATCAGGAAGCCGGTCTCCACCTGGCTGCGCATCAGCACGGTTTCGAAATAGAACGGCAGCGAAACGAACGCGAGGCCCTGCGCCGCGAACGAGCAGATCGCGGTGACCGACGAAAGCGCGAATACCGGCCGGCGGAACAGATCCACGGGCAGCATGGGTGCGGGATGTCCGGCTTCACGTCGGATCAGCAGCGCGCCGAACACCAGCGCCACGACGGCGGCAATGGCCACTTCGACGCCGGGCGCGCGCTGCGCGGCTTCGCCGAGCGCGAAGATCAGCGCCGCGAAGGTAATCACGTTGAGCACCGCCGCGACGGGATCGAACGCGTGCTTCCCGCGCGCCGTTTGCGGCAGCGCGGGCAGCGCGAACACGAGCGCGAGCACGCCGAGAGGCACGTTGATCGCGAAGAGCCAAGGCCAGGTGCCCGCGGAGAGGATCAGCGAGGCCATGGTCGGGCCCACGGCGAATGAAACGCCCACGACCAGCGCGTTCATGCCGAGCCCGCGCCCCAGCCGGTGCGGCGGGTAAAGAAACCGGATCAGCGCTGTGTTCACGCTCATGATGGCGCTCGCACCGAGCCCCTGCAGCACGCGCGCGCCGGCGAGCGCGGTGAGCGTCGGCGCGAGCGCGCAGGCGAGCGAAGCGACCGTGAAGATCGCGAGGCCGCTGATATAGATGCGCCGGTGGCCGATGATGTCGCCGAGCGCCGCGAGCGGCAGCAACGTGGCGACCATCGCGAGCTGGTACGCGTTGATGATCCACACCGAGGCGGCGGGGGCCGCGTGCAGATCGGTGGCGATGGCAGGCAGCGCCGTGTTGGCGATGGCGGTGTCGAGCGTGGCGAGCGCGACGGCGAGCATCACCGCGCCCATGGCGCGGCGGGTCTTCGCGGACATGGGCGCGTCGGGGGGCTCGGTATGGCCGGTATTGCGGGATTCGCGCGCCGCGGAAAGGGTTTCGGACAAGACAGTCTCGGGCGGGTGGGACGATGAAGGCTGCGGCGCGGGCCGCACGGACGAACTTTGCGATTGTTACAGAGCCCGGCTGGTTTTGCAGGAGACGCTTCAGAGCGTGGGGTGACTGTAAGGCTTTGGGCCGCGCGCAATCGTCGTCGAATGCCATCGAGCGCCGTCATATCGCAACTAACTGCCAGTCCCGTCACGCGCACGCGTGCCGCCGCGCTGCGCGCGCGGAGCCGTCCGCATGGCAAGGGATCGAGGCGGTCGGCGGGTTCCGCCTGCCGGGCGGCCAGGGTCCGCGAGCGATTTGCGCGCCGCCGCACACGATTTGAAAATGCACTACTCTGCAAATTGATCTGCGCTCGCTGGCGAGCGGTGCCGGCCTTTTGCGCCGCGACGCCGATGCGTCATCGTCCCGTTCCGCCCCGCGCGGCGCAGGCCCGGAACAACCGCGCGTCCTGCACCATTTTGGGACGCTCTGCTTCTTCGACAGGAGTCGTCGATGACAGCCATCGGTCTCGAGTTCGATCAGTTGCAAAGCAGCGTCGAAGCGCTGCGCCGTTCTCTCTCCAATCGCCTGATGTACGGTGTCGGCAAGGACGCCGTGACGGCGCGTCCGCAAGACTGGCTGCACGCCGCGGCGCTCGCCGTGCGCGACCGCCTCGTCGAGCGCTGGATGATCACCACGCGCCGCCAGTACGATCAGGACGTCAAACGCGTCTATTACCTGTCGATGGAGTTTCTCATCGGCCGCACGTTCTCGAACGCGCTGATCGCGCTCGGCATTCACGAGCAGATGAAAGAGGCACTCGCGAGCGTGGGCGTCGACATGGAGACCGTGCTCGATTACGAGCCCGACGCCGCGCTCGGCAACGGCGGCCTCGGCCGGCTGGCGGCGTGCTTTCTCGATTCGATGGCGACGCTCGGCATTCCGGGCTTTGGCTATGGCATTCGCTACGACTACGGCATGTTCCGCCAGCAGATCGTGAACGGCGAGCAGGTCGAAGCGCCCGACTACTGGCTGCGCTACGGCAACCCTTGGGAGTTTCCGCGGCCCGAGGTCCAGTACCCCGTGCATTTTGGCGGCCGCACCTTGCAGCGCAACGGGCATGTGGAATGGGTCGACACGCAGCATGTGAACGCCATGGCGTACGACACGGTGATTCCGGGCTACGCCACGAGCGCGACCAACACGCTGCGGCTGTGGTCCGCGCGCGCGGATGAAGAACTCGATCTTTCGGCGTTCAACCAGGGCGACTATCAGCGCGCGGTGGAATCGCGCAACATCTCCGAAAACGTCTCGCGGCTGCTCTATCCCGACGACTCGACGATGGCCGGGCGCGAATTGCGCCTGCGCCAGGAGTACTTCTTCGTCTCGGCGACGATGCAGGATCTGATTCGCCGCTATCTGCGCACGCACAGCACCTTCGGGCGTTTCTCCGAAAAGGTCGCGGTGCACCTGAACGACACGCACCCGGTGCTGGCGATTCCTGAATTGATCCGCCTGCTCGTGGATGTGCATCATCTGCCGTGGGACGATGCGATGGCCCACGTGCGCCGCGTGTTCTCGTACACCAACCACACGCTGATGCCCGAAGCGCTGGAAACCTGGGACGTCGAACTATTGGCGCGTTTGCTGCCGCGCCACCTCGAAATCATCTTCGACATCAACGCGGCGTTCCTGCGCGAAGCGAGCGACCGCGGCGCGCACGATCTCGACCAGATCCGCCGCATCTCGCTCGTGGACGAATACGGCCAGCGCCGCGTGCGCATGGCCTATCTCGCGATCGTGGCGAGCCAAAAGGTGAATGGCGTCTCGAAGTTGCACTCGCAACTGATGACGCGCGATATCTTCGCCGACTTCGCGCGCCTTTTTCCCGACCGCTTCACGAATGTGACCAACGGCATCACGCCGCGCCGCTGGCTCGCGCAGGCGAACCCGCCACTCGCGCACCTCGTGGACGAAGCGATCGGGCCGCGTTGGCGCAGCGATCTCTTCGAATTGGGCGCGCTGCGCAAGCTGCGTGGCGATGCCGCGTTCGAAGCCGCGTTCCGCGCGGCCAAGCGCAGCAACAAGGTGCGCCTCGCACACCGCGCGTTGCAGCGCACGGGCATTGTCTTCAATCCCGACGCGCTGTTCGACATGCAGGTCAAGCGCATTCACGAGTACAAGCGTCAGTTGCTCAACGTGCTGCACGTGATCACGCGCTACAACCGCATTCTGGAAGCGCCGGAGCGCGACTGGGTGCCGCGCGTCGTGCTGTTCGCGGGCAAGGCCGCCTCGGCCTACCGCATGGCGAAGATGATCATTCACCTCATCAACGACGTGGCCGCGAAGATCAACAACGATCCCGTGGTGGGCGATCGCCTCAAGGTGGTGTTCGTGCCGAACTACGGTGTGAGCGTGGCCGAAATGCTGATACCCGCAGCGGACCTTTCGGAGCAGATCTCGACGGCGGGCACCGAAGCGTCGGGCACCGGCAACATGAAGCTCGCGCTCAACGGCGCGCTCACCATGGGCACGCTGGACGGTGCGAACATCGAGATCGGCGAGGCCGTGGGGCAGGACAACATCTTCATCTTCGGGCACACGTCCGATCAGGTGGACCAGTTGCGTTGCGCGGGCTACCGGCCGCGCCAGGTCTACGAGGAAAACGCCGAGTTGCGCCGCGCGCTCGACCAGATCCGCACGGGCTTCTTTTCGCCGCAAGATACTGCGCGCTACACGGATATTTTCCACACGCTCGTGGACTGGGGCGACCACTACCTCGTGCTGGCCGACTACTCGGCGTTCATCGAGGCCCAGGAAGCCGCCGACCAGCGCTTCATGGACGTGCCGGCGTGGACCGCGAGCGCGATCGAAAACGTGGCGGGAATGGGGAAATTCTCATCGGACCGTGCGATCGCGGAGTACGCCCGCGATATCTGGCACGTGAAATCGATCGAGATGGAGTGAGGGGCAGGTCTGCCGCGCCACCGGCAGAATCAGGGCGCCGTTGGCCGCGTCGTGCCGCCTTCGGCCTGGGCCGCTTGCGCGGCCTTGGCGATGCGTACTGCCTCGACCACGCGTTCGAGGAATGCCGGGTCGAGGCTCGTGACTGCCTCGCGCGATTCTCCGCCCGTCACGACATAGAGCCGATGGATGGCCTCTTGCCAGAGCCACGCGAGCCAGCCCACCACGATCACCATCACGCCGCACGCGAGACCGGCCGCCGAGCCGAGCACGCCGCCCACGACAGCGCCGGCGGCGCCGACGAGGCTGATCGCGATGGGCACGGCGCGGCTGCGCCGCCCGATGACGATGCGCACGTCTTCGATGTCGCGCATGGGGAAGACCTGACCGGCTGCGGAGAGCGCGTTGCGCGTGACCGAGACGGCGGCTTCGTTGAAAGGGAGTTCCATCGGTTCGATAGCTGCGAGGTGAGAGAGCGCAGCGTACCAGAAGCGGGGCCAGGGTGGGGCCGTGGCGGGCATAACGTCGCAGGCCGCGCGCATGGCCAGCCGCTATACTTGCGCGCTTTTATTGCCCCCGTCGGCACCAGGGATTCACCATGAGCGCATTGCCACGCTGTCCGAAATGCAATTCCGAGTTCACCTACGAAGATGGAGACGTCTACATCTGCCCGGAGTGTGCGCACGAATGGTCGCGGCAAGCCGCCGCGCCGGCCGAAACGGCGGGCAGGGTGTATCGCGATTCGGCGGGCAATGTCCTTCAGGACGGCGATACCGTCACGGTCATCAAGGACCTGAAACTCAAGGGTTCCGGTGGCGTGATCAAGATGGGCACCAAAGTGAAGAATATCCGCCTGGTGGACAGCGACCACGATATCGATTGCAAGATAGACGGCTTTGGCGCGATGAGCCTCAAGTCGGAGTTCGTCAAGAAGGCGTGACGAAGGGCGTCCAGCGTCCGCCGGTTTTGCCCTTGCGCCGCGGCAGAACTGCGATGAACCAAAAAAAGCGGGGCATCCCAAGGGATGCCCCGTCCGGTAAGGCGCGGCGTGCAGCGTGCGCTGCGGCGCGCCGAGCAGAGCCGGCGGGATGAGCCGCCGGCTGCCGCTGTTGCTTAGAACTTGTGGCGGATACCGACGCGAACCGCGACTTGATCCTGCGAACCCGTGCCCGACGGCTGGAAAATGTTCGAGCCCGAGTCGCCGATCTGCGCCTGAACCTTCTGGCCGTTCGCGAGCGTGCCCGACGCGTCCTGGTACGACACGAGGCCGTACACGTCGGTGCGCTTGCTGAGCGCGTAGTCAAGCGATGCGTTGACCTGGTTCCAGTGAGCCGTCTGGCTGCCCGAGGTGCGCGAGTACGTGTAGCCAAGGCCTGCCGACAGAGCCGGCGTGAAGGCGTACTTGCCGCCTGCTTCGTACGCGTTGTAGAGCGTCGACGAACCGGCGATCGGCGAGAGCAGCGTGTTGGTCCACAGGGCCCACAGCGTTGCCGGGCCGACGATGTAGCGGCCACCCACGCCGAACGAGCGCAGGTCGCGCAGCGTGCCCTGCGGCACGTTGGCGATCGTCGTCGTCGTCGACGGCGTGGTCTGGCCCGGGTACGTGATGTTCGTGTACGCAGCGCCGAGGCTGAACGGGCCGTAGCCGTAGTTCGCGCCGAAGCTGTATGCGCGCGACGAGCCGGCGACCGGGTTGGCCGTCGTGCCCGTTGCCGGTGCGCCGGCGAACGAGGTCGAGTTCGAGAAGCCATACAGACCGCCGAACGTGAAGCCCGAGAAGTTCACGCTCTGGAACTTGACCGCATTGTTGATGCGGCTCGAGGTCAGCTGGTCGATATCGTTGAAGTGGTAGGCCCAGTTACCCGAAACCGTGTTGCCACCCGTCGAGTACTGCGAGCCGAGAATGTCCGTGTTGAACGAGTATTGACGGCCGAACGTCAGCGAACCGATGTTCGATTGCGTCAGACCGACGAACGCTTGACGGCCGAACATCGCGCCGCCCTGGCCAGCCGTGCCGTTACCGCTGTTGAAGCCGTTTTCGAGCACGAAGATCGCCTTCAGGCCGCCGCCCAGGTCTTCCGTGCCGCGCAGGCCCCAACGGCTGCCTTGAGCTACGCCGTCACCATACGAGAACTGATGCGAGCTGCCGTTCGTCGCATTCTTCACGTTGCTGATGTAGTTCACACCCGCGTCGATCACGCCGTACAGCGTCACGCTGCTTTGTGCGTGGGCAACGCCTGCAATCGAGGCAAGAATAGCGGTGGTCAGAATTTTCTTTTTCAACTGTTTCTCCGGGTAAAGGAAAGATGACTACTCCAGCCTCTTATGGGCCGGTCAATGCGACGGGCTGCAATTTAAGGGTCGACAACGAAAGGAATGTGACAGTAAGGCTTTGTAGGGAAATTGTCGTCGTTCTGTTGTGTGGATGCGACACACGGCTTGCGCACGGGGAGAACGGCGCATGAAGCCCGCCGATACAGGGTTTGCGGCCGATTTTGCTGTCAATTTGAAAGGCCGAATTGCGGCATTCGGCCATATAAAATTTTTTTCTAAGCTTTCTTCTATTTGCCGGGTTAATCGATCTTTTGAATCTGGCTTCAAGTTGGAATTGATTAATCTCAAGAACGCATTAACGGCCGATCAATGCGCGCTTTACATGGCTGATTGCCATCGATTCATGGAAGTTTGAAATTAGCTATCCGAAATAATTGAAATGACGGGGAAAGCTCATGAAAAAAGGGCTCGCACCGGTGGTGCGAGCCCTTTTACGGTAAGGCGTTGCCGTTACAGCGAGAGGAGCGAGCCGCTGCGAATGGGCTTTTCACCGGCAATGCGTGCGACTTCCATGCCGGCCGTCGCGAAGCGCGCGCTGTGGCGTGCGTACATCACGCCGCTCACGCCCGCGTGCAGCGTTGTCACAGTGTCGGCGAGCGGGTCGATGACATCGGCAATTGCCGCGCCCCGCTCCACCCACGTGCCGCAATCCACGCGGAACACGAGCACGCCGCTGGCAGGCGCGACGATCGGCTCCGTGCCCGCGAGCGGCGTGGCCACATGGGCGAGCGGCGGCAGCGGCGCCGCCGTGCCTTCGATCACGCCGCGCCCGATCAGATAGTCGACGATGGCCTGGGCGTCGTGTTCGGCGAGCTCGTGCGAAACGTCGCGCTGGCCACGCAGCTCGACCGTGACCGAAATCGAGCCGTACGGAATGGGATAGCGCTTGCCGAAATGTTCGCGCAGCTCCGACCAGCAGAAGCTGTGAATCTCGTCGAACGGATTGCCGATCGAGTTGAGCGCGAGGAGCGACGCCTTCGCGTCGAGATAGCGCGCGAGCGGTTCAACATCGGGCCACAGCTCGGGGTTCGTGTAGATGTGCATGGCGGCTTCCCAGTCGCAATGCAGGTCCAGCACGACGTCGGCGTCGTACGAAAGGCGTTGGAGCGCGAGGCGCATCGAATCGAGTTCGGTCTTCGGCTGCTGCGTGGCCAGCGCTTCACCCATGGCCGCGCGGATGGCCGTACGGTTCGCCGCTTCGTCGGAGCCGAGACGCGCCTCGATATTGGGCATAACGAGCGCGGTGAGCTCATGGAAATTGCGGTTGAAGTTCTGCGCCGTGTTCGATTCGAAGCGGCCGATCATGTGCCCGAGCCAGTGCTGATTCAGGCCCACGGGGTTGGGCACCGGCACGATCACGATTTCGCCGCGCACGCGGCCCGCGGCTTCCAGCTCCGCGAGCTTGCGGCGCAGCGCCCACGAGACGAGCATGCCCGGCAGCTCGTCGGCGTGCAGCGAGGACTGGATGTAGACCTTCTGGTTAGCGCCGGCTTTGCCGTAGTGGAAACTGACAAGTTCCCGCGCGGTACCGAGGGCGGGCGCGATCAACGGGTGGTTTCGGGTTTGCATGATGAATGCGCGAGGCGCGTCGGCCCGCAAAAGGTGTTGGAGTGAATGTGGCCCCGCAGGAACACGCAGGGGCCGTAGACCGATCTTAGCCGATTCAGCGCAGCGCCGGAACCAGCCCGCCCGAGCGCATGTCCGGCATCGCCCATAAAATACGGAATCCGAAATAAAAATCCGCAAAAGAAAAAACCCGGACGCTAGTCCGGGCTTCGTGCGCCGTGATGCAGCGCCGGCGCGATGCGGTGCTTAGGGTGCTTAGCCGCCGTACACGTCGAAGTCGAAGTACTTGGCTTCGATCTTCTTGTACGTGCCGTCCTTGATCATGTCGGCGATCGCCTTGTCGATCTTCGTCTTCAGGTCGGCGTCTTCCTTGCGCAGGCCGATAGCGGCGGCGCCCGTCGGGATTTCCTTGCCGGCGAACTGGAAGCCAGCGCCGCGCGGGGTCTTCAGGAAGCCCAGATCCGCTTGCACTTCATCCTGCAGCGCTGCGTCCAGACGGCCCGAGATCAGGTCGGCGTAGACCTGGTCCTGGTTCTGGTAAGGAACGACGTTCACGCCCTTCGGTGCCCAGTTTTCCTTGGCATAGGTTTCCTGGATCGTGCCTTGTTCGACGCCAACCGACTTGCCCTTGAGCGAGTCAGCGCTCGGCGCGAGGCTCGAGCCCTTCTTGGCGACGAGGCGCGTCGGCGTGTTGAACAGCTTCGCCGAGAAGGCGATCTGCTGCTCGCGCTGCGGGGTGATCGTCATCGACGAGAGCACGCCGTCGAACTTCTTGGCCTTCAGGCCCGGGATCATGCCGTCGAAGTCTTGCTCGACCCACACGCACTTGGCGTTCAGGCGCTTGCAGATTTCGTTGCCGAGGTCGATGTCGAAGCCGACCAGCTTGCCATCGGGTGCTTTGGATTCGAACGGTGCGTAGCTGGCGTCGACGCCGAAACGCACGGTGGACCAGTCCTTCGCGTGGGCGACGCCGGCCGAGACGGCGAGCAGGGCAACCGAGAGGGTGGCAAGCAGTTTCTTCACTATGGGTACTCCTCGAGATGGTTCAGGGCGCGCCGCGTGCGGTCGTGCCGCCAAGGCGCATTTTCCGGCGCGGCTCGCGCTGGATTATTGTTGGACCCGCCAGCCTGCAGCCAGCAAAGCGCGGCAAGCTTACCAGGTCAAAATTGCTGCGTCGCTAGTGTAATACCGGATAGCGGGAAAGTGACCCGCTAAGTGTACGCCCGTGCGCTTGTACGATTTAACGCAAAGCCTTGTGGGATAAGGCGTACGAGCCAGTACGGGCGGGCCGTTGCGAGGCGCTTTAGAGGGGTTGCACGATGCTCGGCCGCAACAGTCGGAGGAATGCGAGGCGGCGTGAGCGCGGCGTCGTCAACGATATGAAGGGAGATTGAAATCGAATCGATGGCGCGCCGTCGGCTTTCGGTCTGGATGAAGCCAACCGGCGCGCCGTTTTTGTCGCGGTGCAGCAGAATGAGCGGTTGCACCGCGAGGACTGCGTCAGACCACGCGCACACCTGCGCGCCACGTCGCGCGCGGCACGGGCAGCGTGTCGAGCATCGTCACGCGCACGAAGTCCGCGCGCAGGCCAGGCTCGATCGCGCCGCGGTCGTGCAGGCCCGACTTGCTCGCGGGTTCCCACGAGACCGTGGCGAGCGCGCGCGGCAGTGTCCAGTCTGCCTTGGTCACGAGGTCGAACGCGGCGGTCAGGAGGCTCGACGGCACGTAGTCGGACGAGAGGATGTCGAGCAGGTCGGCCTGCGCCAGTTCCAGCGCCGAGACGTTGCCCGAGTGTGAGCCGCCGCGCACGACATTCGGCGCGCCCATGATCGTCGCGATGCTGCGCTTTTTCGCTTCCTCGGCGGCGACGCGCGTGGTCGGGAACTCGGCGAGCACGATGCCTTCGGCGGCGGCCTGCTCGACGTGTTCGACGAGCGTGTCGTCGTGGCTCGCAAGTGGGATGCCGCGCACGCGGCAGCGCTGCACGATTTCGAGGCGGTGTGCGTCGGCGTAGCGCTCCTGCTCAGTGGCCATTTCGGCGAGCATGGTGTTCGTCTGCTCGTCGGTCCACTTGCCGTGGCGCTCCTGAAATTTGCGCCACTGCTCGCGGTCGTGCCACTGGCGCTGGCCCGGCGTGTGGTCCATCACCGAGGCGAGGCGCAGCAGCGGGTGGTCGCTGAGCGTGTCGAATAGCTCGATCACGTCTTCGGTGGCGATTTCGCAGCGCAGATGCAGGAAGTGCTCCGCGCGCAGCAGGTTGCGCTCGGAAAAGCGCTTGAGGGCGTTGGCGCTCGCAAGCTGCACGTCGCGGCCGCGCACGCCCACGGCGAGGCGCGTGCCGATGGCGAGCGCGTCGAAGACCGTGGTGATGCCGGCGGCAGCGATCTGCGCGTCGTGAATGACGAATGCGGCGTCGGTGTTCCAGTGCACGCCGGGGCGCGGCGCGAGGTGCTTTTCGAGGTTGTCGGTGTGCAGTTCGACGAGGCCGGGCAGCAGGAAGTCGCCTTCCCAGTCTTCGGCTTCGCTCGCGGCGGTCGAGCCGCGCGAGATGTCGCGGATTTTGCCGTCTTCCACGCTAAGCGTGCCGGTGAAAACTTCGTCTCGCGTCACGATGCGAGCGTTTTTGATCAACATCGTCAGGCTCCGTATCAGATATCGGGTTGTGCCGTTCAGGCGGTATTCAGGCTGCAGCGGTGAGCGGCGCATCGTTTGCGCTCGCTCGCGGCGCGGTGAGTTCGAGCACGCGCGTGGCGACCCGCTCGCGCGTGTCCTCGTCGTGGAACACGCCGACGATCGCCGCGCCGCGCTCGCGCGCCTCGCCAATCAGGCTCGCGACGACTTCGCGGTTTTCCGCGTCGAGCGAGGCCGTGGGTTCGTCGAGCAGCAGCACGCGGTGCTGCGCGATCAGGCCCCGCGCGATGTTCACGCGCTGCTGCTCGCCGCCCGAGAACGTGGCGGGCGCGAGCGGCCAGAGGCGCTGCGGCACGTTCAGGCGTGCAAGCAGAGTTTGCGCGCGCTCGCGCGCTTCGTCTTCCTCCACACCGCGCGAAACGAGCGGCGCGGCCACGATGTCGAGCGCACTCACACGCGGAATCACGCGCAAAAACTGGCTCACGTAGCCCACCACGTTGCGGCGCAGGCGCAGGATGTCGTGAGGCGCCGCGCCCGTGATCTCCAGATGCTCGAGTGGCGCGCCCTCGTCGCGGATCGCGATCGAGCCGCCGCTCGCGAGATAGTTGCCGTACAGGCAGCGCAAAAACGTGCTCTTGCCCGCGCCCGACGGCCCGACCAGGACGACGCATTCGCCGCGCTCCACGTCGAGCGAAACGCCTGCGAGCGCTTCGATGCCGATGCCGCCCTGGCCGTGCAGCGTGAAGGTCTTGCGCACGTCTTCGGCGCGCAGCATGAGCGCGGGGCGTTCGATGAACGCGCGCGTGCCACGGGATTCGCGCGCCGCCGACGATTCAGCCGATGATGAAGTGAAAGTCATGTCGATCATCCTAGACCGGCAGCACGGAGGCCACCAGCGTCTGCGTATAGGGATGTTGCGGGTCGTCCAGCACCTGGTCGGTCAGGCCCGATTCGACCACCGTGCCGCCTTGCATCACCATCAGGCGATGCGCGAGCAGGCGCGCCACGCCAATGTCGTGCGTGACGATCAGCACTGAAAGATGCAGTGTGCCCGTGAGCGTGCGCAGCAGGTCGAGCAGGCGCGCCTGCACGGACACGTCGAGGCCCGCCGTGGGCTCATCCATGAACACGAGGCGCGGCCCCGTGACGAGGTTGCGTGCGATTTGCAGGCGCTGCTGCATGCCGCCCGAAAACGCCGAGGGCAATTCGTCGATGCGCTGGGCGTCCAGCTCCACGCGCTGCATCCATTGCTGCGCCGTGTGGCGGATCTGCCCATAGTGGCGCGCGCCCACGGCCATCAACGGCTCGCCGATATTGGCGCCCGCGGAAACGCCGGCACGCAGGCCGTCGCGCGGATTCTGCTGCACGAAACCCCATTCGGTGCGTGCAAGCAGGCGCCTGCGCGGCTCGGAAAGCGTGCGCAGGTCGAGCGTTTCGCCATTCGCGTTCGTGTAGTGCAGCGTGCCCGAGTCGGACTCCGTGCGCAGCGCGAGCGCGTTGAGCAGCGTAGTCTTGCCCGAGCCCGACTCGCCGACGATGCATAGCACCTCGCCGGGATACAGGTCGAAGCTCACGTCGCGGCAGCCGTTGCGGCCGCCGTACTGCTTCGTGAGCGATCTTGCGCTTAACAGCGGCGTCATGCGTTTTCTCCTGCTTCGTTCGTTGCGTGCGCATCGATATGGTCGCGACGATCATGGCAGTAGTCGCTGTCCGAGCACACGAACATGCGCTTGCCCGCGTCGTCGACGATCATCTCGTCGAGGAAGCTTTCGCGCGAGCCGCACAACGCGCATGCATGCTCCCAGCGCTGCACTTCGAACGGATGGTCGTCGAAGTCGAGGCTCTTCACCGGCGTGTAAGGCGGAATCGCGTAGATGCGGCGCTCGCGGCCCGCGCCGAACAACTGCAGCGCGGCGTTCATATGGAGCTTGGGGTTGTCGAACTTCGGAATCGGCGAGGGCGACGTGAGATAGCGGCCGTTCACCGTCACCGGGTAGTCGTAAGTCGTGGCGATGCTGCCGTGCTGCACGATGTCCTCATAAAGCTTCACGCTGATGAGGCCATAGTCGGCGAGCGCGTGCAGTTTCTTGCATTCGGCCACGCGCGGTTCCAGCCGGAACAGCGGCTCGGGCATCGGCACCTGGTACACGAGGATTTGCTTGTCGGTGAGCGGCGTTTCCGGAATGCGGTGCCGCGTCTGGACGATCGACGCCTCGCTCGTGCGGCGCGTGGTGGCCACGCCCGTGGTGCGCGCGAAAAAGCGGCGGATGTTCACGGCGTTCGTGGTATCGTCCGAGCCCTGGTCGATGACCTTGAGCGTGTCCTTCGCGCCGATGATGGCCGCCGTCACCTGAATGCCGCCCGTGCCCCAGCCATACGGCAGCGGCATTTCGCGCGAGGCGAACGGCACCTGGTAGCCCGGCACGGCCACGGCCTTGAGCAGCGCGCGGCGCAGCATGCGCTTGGTCTGCTCGTCGAGGTACGCGAAGTTATAGCCCGAGACGGCCTGTGTTTCGTGCGACGCGAGTTCGGCTGCGGGAGATTGCAAGGTATCGGGCGCGTTCATGCGGCCTCCTTGTTTTGCGCTTCGGCGTCGACATCGGCGCCGCTTTCGTGCTGCGCGCGCAGCTTGCGCACGAGTTCCAGCTCCGCCTGAAAATCTACGTAGTGCGGCAGCTTCAGGTGTTGAACGAAGCCCGAGGCTTCCACGTTGTCGCTGTGCGAGAGCATGAATTCGATGTCCTGAGTCGGCGAGGCGATCGTCTCGCCCAGCTCCTCGGCGCGCAGCGCGCGGTCGACGAGCGCCATCGCCATGGCCTTGCGTTCCGCGTGCCCGAACGCGAGGCCATAGCCTTGCGTGAATTGCGGCGGCACGTCTTTCGCGCCCGCGAACTGGTTGATCATCTGGCACTCGGTCAGGTCGATCTCGCCAATTTCGACGGGTTCATCGAGTTCGTCCAGCATCATTTCTACGCAGACCGAACCAAAACGGATTTCACCCGCGAACGGGTGCGAATGCGCGTAGCCGCGCTGCGTGGCATAGCCCATCGCGAGCAGGAAGCCCTCGTCGCCGCGGGCGAGATTCTGCAGGCGCACCGTGCGGTCGGCGGGGAACGCCAGCGGTTCGCGCGAGAGGTCGCCGGGTTCGCGCGCTTGCGGCGAGCGCGTTTCCTGTTCGATCAGGCCTTCCTTGTCGAGCAGCGAGACCACGCGCGGCATGGCTTCTTCGGGCGGCGTGGCACGCGGCGCCTCGGGCGTGGCGGTCTCCACGCTGTCGCCTTCGGCCAGCAGTGCGAAGTCGAGCAGGCGCTGCGTGTAGTCGTAGGTCGCGCCGAGCACCTGGCCGCCGGGCACATCCTTGAAGGTCGCGGAAATGCGGCGCTCCACCACCATGTTTTCCGTTTCGACCGGTTGCGTATAGCCAAAGCGCGGCAGCGTGGTGCGATAGGCGCGCAGCAAGAAGATCGCTTCGACGAGATCGCCTGCTGCCTGCTTGATCGCGAGCGCGGCGAGTTCTTCGTCGTAGACCGAACCTTCGGCCATCACGCGCGCCACGGCGAGGCGCATCTGTTCGCGGATCTGCGCAACGCTCAGCTCGGGCACGCGCGTGTCGCCGCGGCGTGCTTCGTCGAGCAGACGCCACGACGCTTCGATCGCGCGTTCCCCTCCTTTGACGGCGACGTACATCAGTGCATCTCCACGAGAGTGGTGCGCGGCAGGCCCATCAGACGGTCGCCACACACGAGATAGAAGTCGATGCCGCACGGGAAGTGCGGCGCGAGGGCGGCGCGTTCGCGCCAGAAGCGCTCGGGCAGGCCGGCGGGCGCGATGCTGCAGGTCGTTTCGATGCCAGGGCCGCGCAGCGTGAGCGGCGCGCCGCCCGTGAGCGAATCGACGCGCACGAACACGGTGGCCGACTGCTCCGGCGATTCGGGCGTGCCGCACGCGAAGGCTTCGAGCGGCGGCAGCGCGGCCGCGTTATGAACGTAGGCGAACGCGGCTTCGCGCGCTTCCTGCGCAAACGGCGCGCCTGCGTGAAAGCGCAGCGCGGCCGCGAGCGCGGCGTCGGGCTGGGCGAGCCAGACCGGCGTGGCGTAATCCGCGAGTGCGAGCAGCGAGGCGAAGGCGGCGAGGCCGGCGCGCGCGGGCGAGGCATTCGCCGCCGTGGCCGCGGGCAGCGGCGTTTCGATGACGCCGATCGTGCCGGGGCGCGCGAGCGCGTCGAGCAGTGTGCGGAACACGGTCTGCGTGTCGTGAACGGGATCGCCGAAGCCGGGCGCGAGCGCCGCGAGCAAATCGGGCGTCATGGCATTGCGTTCGTTGCTCATGCATCACCTCGAACCATCGTGAAGAACTCGACCCGCGTGCTGGCGGCGTCGGCGCGGCGTGCGTCGCGTCGTGCGGCGAGGCGCGCCGCGAGCGGTTCGATCAGCTGCACGCGTAACTGGTCGTGGCGTGCGGGCAATTGCAGCAGCGCGTCGGCGAGCGCGGCCAGCTCGGCGCGGCGTTTATCGCGGCCCAGATGGCAGGCCACGCCGACCGGGCCGGGCGCATTGGCATCGGCGCCTTCAATGCCATTGGCGTTTGAGTCGCGCAGGCGCAGCGTGGCGCGCGTGACGGTGGCTTCGCCCAGATTGAAGGCGTCGCCGGTGCCGCCAATGCGCCCGCGCACCATGGCAAGTCCGGTTTGTGGCGGACGCAGCCAGTCGAAAGCGGGCTCGGGTGCGCCGGCGAGCGCGTCGCTGAGCGCCGCTTCAAGCTCGGCGCGCGGGGTGTGCGCGAGAACGGCCATCCATGCGCGCCGGGTGGCCGCCGCGGAGGATGGGGTGGAGGAAGCGTTCATCGGAGTTCCTGTGTCGTGAACGGGTGAGAACGAACATGGCAACTGCGCCTGGCGAACAGCACGGGTCTGCACATCGATTGAACCATCTATTCATCTAAACGTCTAGACGTTTAGTGGTACAGTCGTCCAACGCGAGCGCAACGGAGGTTTTCATATTTCCATCACGCCCTGCGCACTACAATGCACAAAACGCTATTGGAACCGAGAGGAATGACAGCACCATGACATCGAACGACGAGGCGCCGTCCAGCCTGCTTGAGCGCGGCGCGGGGGTGGCGGTGTGGCGGCAGATCGAACAGATCCTCGCGGCTGAGATCGCTGCGAAGGGCTTTGGCGAAGACGGCCGGCTGCCTAGCGAGGGCGAGCTTGCGCGCCGCTTCGACGTGAACCGCCACACGGTGCGGCGCGCGATGCTGGGCCTCGCGGCGCTGGGCCTCGTGAGCGTGGAGCAGGGGCGCGGCACCTTCGTGCAGCCCGGCGCAATCGATTACACCATCGGCAAGCGCACGCGCTTTACGGAGAATCTGAAGCGTCATCAGCATGCGGCGGCGGGCAAGCTGCTCGCGTCGTCGCGCGGCAAGGCGGACCCCACGGTCGCCAAGGCGCTCGGGCTGCGCGCGGGCGCGCTCGTGTACCGGCTCGAAACGCTGCACGAGTCGGATGGCGTGCCGCTCACGTACGCGCGCAGCTGGTATCCCGCCGCGCGCTTCGCCGATCTGCCCGTCGTCATGGAGCGTGTCGACAGTACGTCGAAGGCCCTCGCCGAATACGGCGTGACGGACTATCTGCGCAAGTGGAGCCGTATTGGCAGCGTGCTGCCCGATGCCGAAGTGGCGCGCCGCCTGAACATCAACCGGCAGCAGCCGGTGCTGTGGGTCGAGAACGTCGACGTCGATCTCGACGGCGTGCCGATCAAGTACGGCGTCACGCACTTCGCCGCCGACCGCGTGCAGCTGATGGTGGAGCACGACCTATGAGCGTGCTGCACGAAGCCTTCCGCTCCGCCGCGCGCTTCGCGCTTTACTATGCGCCGCCGCGCGAGTCGGTGTGGTGGCAGGCGGGCTGCGCGTGGCTTGGCCGCGATCCGGAAACCGGCGACACCCTCGCGCCGCCGCCGTGGCTCACCGGCTTGCCGCAGCCGCTGGAAACGCTCACGGTCGCGCCACGCCGCTATGGCTGGCACGGCACCTTCGTGCCGCCGTTCCGTCTCGCGCGAGGCGTCACGCCCACGGCGCTCCTTGCCGCCGCGCAGCAGTGGGCGCAGGAGCAGGCGCGCTTCGAAGCCAACGTCGAGGCGGCGTTGCTCGGCCGTTTCGTGGCGTTGCGCCCCGACGATGCCGGCGAAACCGCATTGCGCGAACTGGCTGCCAACGCACTGCGCGCGCTCGGTTCGCTGCGCGCTCCACAAACGCCCGCCGAACTTGCGAAGCGCCTGGACGCGCCGCTCACGTCGCGCCAGTGCGCGTACGTCGAAGAGTGGGGCTACCCGTACGTGTTCGAAGAATTCCGCTTTCACATGACGCTATCCGATTCGCTGAACGACGCGCAAACGTGCGCACAACTCGTCGATGCCTGGAACACGCAGATGCGCGATGCCGGCCCGCTGCCGGTGCAGGGCGCGGCGCTCTTCGTCGAACCCGAGCCGGGCGCGCCGTTCGCGCTGTGGCGCCGCCTGCCGTTCGCGGGGGAGCGCGCATGAAGGGCGGTCTGATCTACGTAATGGGGCCTTCGGGCGCGGGTAAGGACACGCTGCTGCGGTACGCGCGCGAGCGCCTGTCGGGTCAGGACGTCGTGTTCGCGCATCGCTACATCACGCGCGAGGACAGCGGCGGCGAGAACCACGTCGCGCTCACCGAAACCGAGTTCGAGGCGCGCTCGCAGCGCGGCCTCTTCGCGCTGCAATGGCGCAGCCATGCATTGCACTATGGCGTGGGCGTCGAGATCGACCAGTGGATGACGCTTGGCTGCACCGTCGTGGTGAACGGCTCGCGTGCCTACGCCGGCGAGGCGTTCGAGCGCTACCCGCGCATGACGCTCGTGCATATCGAGGCCGCGCAGCACGTGCTGGCCGCGCGCCTCGCTTCCCGCGCGCGCGAAACGCCCGAGCAGGTTGCGGCGCGCCTCGCGCGGCGCGCGCCGTTCGAGGTGCCGGCGGGCGCGGCGTTCGCGCGTATCGACAACTCCGGGCATCTGGAGGAAGCGGGCGAGGCGTTCGTCGAACTCGTGCGGCAGGCGGCGGCGGGGTAGCCAGCGCCGCGCTTAACAGCCGCTTAAGGGCTCGAACGGGCTGGGGGATTTTTGGTTGGGTGCGGTTGCCGTGAGAAGATTCAGGCGACCCGAGAACTCAACGAGAATGCCCTTGGACCGTTTCCAGGAGATGCAGATTTTCACGCGCATCGTCGACCGCCGCAGCTTCACGCAGGCGGCCGAGGATCTGAACCTGCCGCGCGCGACGGTCACCAATTCGATCAAGCGTCTCGAAGCGCGCCTGGGCGTGCGCCTGCTCGAGCGCACCACGCGCCAGGTGAAGCCGACGCTCGACGGCGACGCCTATTACCAGCGCTGCATGCGCCTGCTCGCCGACCTCGAGGAAACCGAGGAGGCGTTTCGCGACACCGATCCGCAGGGGCGTTTGCGCGTGAACATGCAGGGCACGCTCACGCAGTATTTCGTGATGCCGCGCCTGCCCGACTTTCTCGCGCGCTACCCGCGCATCGAGCTTTTTATCGGCTCGGGCGACCACTTCGTCGATCTCGTGCGCGAGGGCGTGGACTGCGTGCTGCGCGCGGGCGAACTGGCCGACTCGTCGATGATCGCGCGGCGCGTGGCGCTGCTCGAGCAGGTGACCTGTGCGAGCCCCGCGTATCTCGAACGGCACGGCGACCCGGAGTCGATCGAGGCGCTCGCGGGCACACGCACGGAACATCCTGGCCGCGCAGGCCATCGGGCCGTGAACTATGTTTCGCCGGCGACGGGCCGTGCACTTCCGCTCGAATTCACGACGCCCGAAGGTGTCCTCAACGTGACGCTGCCGGGTCCAGTGGCCGTGAATGGCGCGGAACTCTACACGTCAGGCGCGCTGGCGGGGCTCGGCATCGTGCAGGTGCCGCGCTATCGCGTGCGCGAACTGCTCGCGAGCGGCGAGCTTTGCGTGGTGCTGCCTGACCACCCGCCGCCGCCGTTGCCAGTTTCGGTGCTGTATCCGCAGAACCGCCAGCTGTCGCTGCGCGTGCGCGCTTTCGCGGACTGGCTCGTGCAGGTGTTTGCCGAGGTCGCCTGAAATGGCTTCGAGCGCGCCGGGTGGCGCGCTCAGTTGCGAGAAGTTGCGGGAAGCGGCGAACAGTCGCCTTCAGGTGCGCCGCGCGACCATGCCGGACACGCGCGCCGCGGCTTGCTGAAGCGGATCGAGGAAGGTCTTCACCATCTGCTTGGCGGAAGTGCGCTGCGCGTTGCCGCTGATGTTCATCGCGGCGATCACGCGGCCTTGCCGGTTGCGAATGGGCGCGGAGATCGAGATGAGCCCGCCTTCCAGTTCCTGATCGACGATCGCCCAGCCCTGCTGGCGCACCTGCGCGATGATCTTCTTGAGTTCGCCAACGTCGGTGACCGTGCGCGCCGTATGCGCGTAGAGCGGCGAGGAGCCGAGCGTTTCGTCGAGCGCGGCGTCGTCGAGCGAGGCGAGCAGCACACGCCCCATCGAGGTGCAATACGCAGGCAGGCGGCTGCCGATCGAGAGGTTGATCGTCATGATCTTGTGCGTGGGCACGCGCAGCACGTAGACGATCTCGGTGCGGTCGAGCACAGCCGCCGAGCAGCTCTCGTGCACCTCCTGCGAAAGCGCCTCCATCACCGGCTCGGCGAGATTCCAGAACGGCATCGACGTGAGGTACGCGAAGCCGAGGTCGAGAATGCGCGGGGTGAGGCGAAAGAGCCGCCCCTCCGCTTCGACGTAGCCGAGCGTCTGCAGCGTGAGCAGAATTCGGCGCGCCCCGGCGCGCGTGAGGCCCGTGGCGGCGGCGACGTCGGTCAAGGTCTGCTCCGGATGCTCGGCGTTGAACGCGCGGATGACCGAAAGCCCGCGCGCGAACGACTGCACATAGGAGTCGCCCGGCTTTTCGGGGATCTCCTGCTGGTCGGCGGAGCGGTTTGGCGAGGCACTGGAAGCGGAATTCATGGGCGTGGCGGTCGATCTTGCTGCGGCGCTTGGGAGGCTATCAAGATAGCGCAAGCGATCGGTTTCGCCAACAAGCGGCGGGGTTGAAGGGGGCACAAACCTTCGGGGCGGGGCGCCCGAGCAAACGTCGATCGCACGGCGTGCCATGACATGCGTCAAATGCGCACATTGGATCAATTGACATTCAATTATTTGATTTCAGTCAATTAACTGTGGTCGAAAAATATTGACGTATGAGCCGATTATTTAAGTCTGAATATTGGCATGTCATGACATTAAAATCAGGATAAAAGCGACGTCGAAATTCGAATGAATTGGCATATTTTCTGACAATTCGTCGGCAGCTCCGCGCATCACTTCGATCCCCTTCTTTGCCTGCGCGTGCACAGGGCGTCGTGCTGAAACCGCCGTGCAGCGGCCGTTCTCGGTATGAAAGCTATTAGAAAGATAATTGCGGCTTTCCGTCGCGCTTGCCTGGGCGAGCTTTGTCCCGCTCGCGAATCCTTAGCAAAGATCAAATTTTGAGATTGGTGCTTTCCGTAGAATCGCGCTGAATACGATACGGGTGCATTTTGCGTGGCGATTTTGCGATGCAAATGTGTTGGGTGTTTCGCGTTTTGGTGGACAACGGAAGAACAGGCAAACATGAAAGACAGAAAAGCCTTTAAAAGGTGGTTAATCCCCCTCGGCAGCGGGCTGCTCGTTTCTCTTGCGGGGTGCAGCGGCAATTTCGCCGTGCTGGACCCGAAGGGCAGCGTGGGCGCGGCCGAGAAGTCGCTCATCCTCACGGCCACGTGGGCCATGCTGCTGGTCGTGGTGCCCGTGATCATCCTGACGCTCGTGTTCGCGTGGCGCTACCGCGCTTCGAACCGCAACGCGACCTACGCGCCGAAGTGGGCCCACTCCACGGCGATCGAAGTGGTGGTCTGGGCCATTCCGGCCGCGATCATTCTGTTCCTCGCCATCCTCACGTGGCGCACCTCGCACGAACTCGACCCGTACAAGCCGCTGGAGTCGAGTGTGAAGCCCATCAACGTCGAAGTCGTCGCGCTCGACTGGAAGTGGCTCTTCATCTACCCGGACCTCGGCATTGCCACGGTGAACCAGCTTGCAGTGCCGGTGGGCACGCCGGTCAACTTCCGCATCACGTCGGACGCGGTGATGAACTCGTTCTTCATCCCGCAGCTGGGCACCCAGGTCTACGCCATGGCGGGTATGCAAACGCGTCTGCACCTGATCGCCGACGAAGCAGGCGATTTCGACGGTCTCTCGTCCAACTACAGCGGCAAGGGCTTCTCGGACATGAAGTTCCGCACGCTCGCCACGAGCCAGCAGGACTTCGACGCGTGGGTGCAGAAGGTGAAGGCGTCGTCCACCCAGCTTTCGATGGACGAGTACGCAACGGTTGCGAAGCCGCAGGAGAAGGCGCCGGTGCAGTACTTCTCGACCGTCGACCCGAAGCTCTTCAATAACATCATCGCGAAGTACAACAACGGGCACGTCACGAATTTTGACCCGTCTTGCGTGACCAAGGGGTAAGCAGCATGTTCGGAAAACTCACATTAGAGGCGATCCCGTTCGATCAGCCCATCATTGTGATCGCGGCGGCGTTCATGGCGCTGATCGTGATCAGCGCGCTCGGTCTCGTTACGGTGACTGGCAAGTGGAAGTACATCTGGACCGAGTGGCTCACCAGCGTGGACCACAAACGCATTGGCGTGATGTACATGATCGTGGCGGTGCTCATGCTCGTGCGCGGCTTCACCGACGCGGTCATGATGCGCGTGCAGCAGGCCCTGGCGTTCAATTCGCCCGGCTACCTGCCGCCACACCACTTCGACCAGATCTTCACGGCGCACGGCGTCATCATGATCTTCTTCATGGCGATGGCGCTCATGGTCGGTTTCTTCAACCTTGTCGTGCCCCAGCAGATCGGCGCGCGCGACGTGGCGTTCCCGTTCCTGAACTCGCTTTCGTTCTGGATGACGGTGTTCAGCGCGATCCTCATTAACCTGTCGCTCGTGATTGGCGAGTTCGCGAAGGTGGGCTGGCTTGCGTATCCGCCGCTTTCCGAGTTGCAGTTCAGTCCGGACGTGGGGGTGGATTACTACATCTGGGCGGTCCAGCTCTCCGGCGTCGGCACCTTGATCACGGGCGTGAACTTCTTCGTCACGATCATCAAGATGCGCGCGCCGGGCATGACGCTCATGAAGATGCCGGTGTTCACGTGGACGGCGCTGTGCTCGAACGTGCTCATCATGGCCACGTTCCCGATCCTCACGATCGCCGTGGCGCTGCTTGGCCTCGACCGCTACGTCGGCACGCACTTCTTCACGAACGACGGCGGCGGCAACGCCATGCTGTATCTGAACCTGATCTGGGCGTGGGGCCACCCCGAGGTGTACATCCTCGTGCTGCCTGCGTTCGGCATCTATTCGGAAGTGATGGCCACGTTCTGCAAGAAGCCGCTGTTTGGCTACAAGACGATGGTCTACGCCTCGTGCGCGATCATGGTGCTGGCGTTCCTCGTGTGGGCGCACCACTTCTTCACGATGGGCTCGGGCGCCGACGTCAACGCGTTCTTCGGCATCGCGACGATGATCATCGCCATTCCAACCGGCGTGAAGATCTTCAACTGGCTGTTCACGATGTATCGCGGCCGCGTCCATTTCACCGCGCCGGTGCTCTGGACCATCGGCTTCATGGTGACGTTCTCGATCGGCGGCATGACCGGCGTGATGATGGCGATTCCGGGTGCGGACTTCGTGCTGCACAACTCGCTCTTCCTCGTCGCGCACTTCCATAACGCCATTATCGGCGGCGTGGTGTTTGGCTACCTCGCGGGCCTGCAGTACTGGTTCCCGAAGGTGTTTGGCCTGAAGCCGAGCGAAAAGCTCGGCAAGGCGTCGTTCTGGTGCTGGTTCATCGGCTTCTACGTGGCCTTCGTGCCGATCTATGTACTCGGCTTCATGGGCGCCACGCGCCGCACGAATCACTACGACGTGCCGGAATGGCATCCGTACTTCGTCGTTGCCGCCATTGGCGCAGCGATCATCGGGCTCGGCATCGTGTTCCAGGTCCTGCTGTGGGTGATGGCTTTCGTGAACCGCAACAAGGCTGAGTGCCAGGACGTGAATGGCGATCCGTGGGACGGCCGCACGCTCGAATGGGCAACGTCCTCGCCGCCGGCGGTCTACAACTTCGCGATCATTCCGCAGGTTGAGGAGATCGACGCCTTCGCGCATATGAAGGAAACGGGCCGCGGGTACGGGCTCGCCGCGAAATACACGGACATCCATATGCCGTCCAACACGGCGGCGGGCCTCATCATCGGCATTCTTAGCCTCGTGCTGGGCTTTGCCGCCGTTTGGCACATCACGTGGCTTGCGGTGCTCGCCTTCGTCGGCATTGTGCTGACGATCATCATCAAGAGCTTTGGCAAGAACGACGGTTACTACATTCCGGCCGCGAAGGTCCGCGAGATCGAGGAACGGCGCTTCGGCACCGGCGTCGCCGTGGCCAAGCGTGACCTGGTCGCCGAGGAGGCAATCTGATGTTGCAGAAAACCAATGCGGCAACCCTTGCCGAACTCGATCACCACGATCATCCTGAGTCGCACTCGGTATTCGGCTTCTGGGTCTACCTGATGACCGACTGCGTGTTGTTCGCGGCGCTGTTCGCCACGTTCGGCGTGCTGGGCCACCAGTTCGCGGGCGGCCCGACGGGCAAGGACCTGTTCGATATTCCGGGTGTTGCGCTCGAAACGGCCGTGCTGCTGCTTTCGAGCATCACATACGGCTTCGCGATGCTCGGCGCGCAGCAGCGCAAGAACGGCATGGTGCTCGGCTGGCTCGCCGTCACCTTCGTGCTGGGGGCGTCGTTCCTCGTGCTCGAACTGCGCGAGTTCTCGCACCTGATCGCAGAAGGCGCCGGCCCGCAACGCAGCGCGTTCCTTTCGTCGTTCTTCACGCTTGTCGCCACGCACGGCCTGCACGTGTTCTTTGGCCTCGTGTGGATGCTCGTGATGATGATCCAGGTGGTTCGCGCGCGGCAGCTCGGCGAGCAGGAAATCCGCCGCCTCACGTGCCTGAGCCTCTTCTGGCACTTTCTCGACGTGGTGTGGATCTGCGTGTTTTCTTTTGTCTATCTGGGGAGCGTGCTCTAAATGGCTCAATCTCATGCTCATGCAGAGTCGCACGGCAGCCTCGGCAGCTATGTGGCGGGCTTCATTCTTTCTGTGCTGCTGACTGCCGGCGCATTCGGCGTTGTCCTGCACGGCTCACTCGACGCCACCACGGCCATGATCGCGATCGCCGTGCTCGCCTTCGTGCAGGTGGTCGTACACCTTGTGTTCTTCCTGCATCTGAACACGTCGCCGGGGCAGGGCTGGAACGTGCTGTCGCTCGCGTACACGGTGCTGGCCGCCGCATTCCTGATCTTCGGCACGATCTGGGTCATGCACAACGTCGGCATGCTCATGATGTCGCGTTAAGCGTTAGACGCACTGGCCGGCGCTTCGCGCCCGCCTGAACTCGCGAAGCCGCACGGGCACTCGCCCTGTGCGGCTTTTTCGCTTTTGGCGCCACATGTCCGCGTGCTTGACACCCGTCCCAGGACGCGCCTATTATGGCCGTCAAATTGTTCGATTAACGATCATTGGTTCGCTAGTCGAACAAATCGCACGAGGACGTGCGCGTTCGATCTCCCATTTTCGCCCGCGCAGTCAGTCAATCTCAATCATCTTGGCATGGGATCGCATCAAGAGCCTGCGATCGAAAGGAGACTCACATGACGGAAGCATTCATCTGCGACGCGATTCGCACGCCTATCGGCCGCTACGCGGGCGCGCTTGCTCAGGTTCGCGCCGACGACCTCGGCGCCGTGCCGCTCAAGGCGCTCATGGAGCGCAACAAGGACGTGGACTGGACGGCGGTCGACGACGTCATCTACGGTTGTGCGAACCAGGCAGGCGAGGACAACCGTAACGTCGCACGCATGTCGTCGCTGCTGGCTGGCTTGCCGCAAGCCGTGCCGGGCTCGACGGTGAACCGCCTGTGCGGTTCCGGCATGGACGCTGTGGGCATTGCCGCGCGCGCGCTGAAGTCCGGCGAAACCGGGCTGATGATTGCGGGCGGCGTGGAAAGCATGAGCCGCGCGCCGTTCGTCATGGGCAAGGCGGCGAGCGCCTTCGCTCGCGATGCCGCGATCTACGATACGACGATTGGCTGGCGCTTCGTCAATCCGCTGATGAAGCAGCAATACGGCGTGGACTCGATGCCGGAAACGGGCGAGAACGTCGCGGTCGACTACAACGTGAGCCGTGCCGATCAAGATGCGTTTGCGGTTCGCAGCCAGCAAAAGGCGGCGCGCGCGCAGGCCGACGGCACGCTGGCGCAGGAGATCGTCGCGGTGACGATTGCGCAGAAGAAGGGCGATCCGATTGTTTTCTCGCGTGACGAGCATCCGCGTGAGACGAGCCTCGAAGCGCTGGCCAAGCTCAAGGGCGTCGTGCGCCCGGACGGTTCGGTCACGGCTGGCAATGCTTCGGGTGTGAACGACGGCGCTTGTGCGCTGCTGCTCGCCAATGAGGAAAACGCCAAGCGCTTCGGGCTCGTGCCGCGTGCGCGCGTGCTGGGCATCGCAACGGCCGGCGTCGCGCCGCGTGTGATGGGCATCGGTCCCGCGCCCGCTACGCAGAAACTCCTCGCACGTCTGAACATGACCATCGATCAGTTCGATGTCATCGAGCTGAACGAAGCTTTTGCTTCGCAAGGGCTCGCTGTGCTGCGCATGCTCGGCGTTGCCGATGACGATCCTCGTGTCAATCCCAATGGCGGCGCGATTGCGCTTGGGCATCCGCTTGGGATGAGCGGCGCGCGGCTCGTGACGACCGCAACGTATCAGCTCCATCGCACGCAAGGGCGCTTCGCGCTTTGCACGATGTGTATCGGCGTGGGACAGGGGATTGCGATTGCTATCGAGCGTGTCTGATTTTCGGTCGCTCTGAAACGCGAAAGCCGCGGATCGATTGGATCCGCGGCTTTTTTGTTGTGCTGTGCGCCCTGGTTTTTCCTCGGCGCGGTGTCGCTCAGGTTGGGTCGGCCAGGTGCGGCAGCGACGGCAACGCCGAACGGTCTGCCGCTCTGGCGTCGCCCTTGTCACGGTCCGCCGAGATGTGGCTGTTCGTTTCGCTCAAGCCGCGCTCGCTCATATGACTTGCCGACCTTCCGTCCGCATGGAGACTGTGGCCGCGCGCGTGATGTCCCGCCCGGTCGCCCGCTCGCGCGAGTCCCTTGTCACGGTCCGCCGAAACGTGGCTGTTCGTGTTGCTGAACCCCGTGTGGCTCATATGGCCAAATGACATCCCATCCGCATGGCCAACACCCGCGCCCAACGCGGCGCCATGGCCGTTTCCACCACCGTTCCCACCGCCGTTCCCGCCACCGCTGCCACCGCCGTTCCCGCCTCCGTGCGCATAAGCCGTAGCCGAAGCGCAAGCCAGCAAGCAGGCCGCCGTTGCAATGATCGTTCGTGCTTTTCTCACGTTTGTCTCCCTAACGCTTTCGACGCGTCGATTGTATGAGCAGCACCGGTCGCAAGGTGTGCCCCATGTGTAATCGTCTGTAAGTGCTGTATCGAGTCTGTTGGTGTTGTCTCTCGTTGCGGTTGCACGACAGTGCTGGACGTTTGGTGTGCCAACTTACAAAAGCCCGCGACATGGCTCTCCTGCATCCTGGCTGGGCAATCTCGTGTGCGCGTAAGGGATTCCACTCATATCGGTCCGCCATCCGCTGGTGCACTGCGTCGGTGCGTATCTGCTTCGTGTAGATAGTTGTTAAGTCAAGCAAAATTTTCGTGGTCAGAGGCAATCTTTTTGACTGAATGATAGAAATAGTGCTTAAAAACAGGCATAAAAAAATATGGATGCCTAAATAAATGGGAGTTTAAGATATCGCAATGGAAACGCTTCCGCCTATTGTGGAAGCGTTTCCGGCCGTTTCCAGCGTTGCTACAAGTTGCATAAGAACTAACCCGTGCTTGTGGCCGATACTCGTTGATTTTCTACTGGCTTCCCCTGATATCGCTTACCCGAGAGCCTTATCTCGCGCGGTTCATCGGTTTCTGAAGGCCTTTGTTCAATGGAGGATTTAGCTAAAAGCGCGCCGCAGACAAACCGTTCATAAACGTTGCTGAGCGCACAATTCCCCGGTGAGAAATCAACTAAAAAGTAATCACCTGCTCGACGAACTCGTTGATCGAATCACACGAGAAGACGGGCAGGTCGGGGTGACCAATTTATCAATCAAATGGAGTTAGACATGCAAAACATCATCGCTACGGCCAAGCGCTTCATCAACGACGAAGAAGGCGCAACGGCAGTCGAGTACGGTTTGATCGTCGCACTGATCGCTGCGGTCATCGTGACCACTGTCAAGACGCTCGGCGGACAGATCAACACGGCATTCCAGGCAATCGTGACCGCGCTGTAACCGCAGCATCGTTCGGGGGGCGCCTGAAGGCGTCCACCCGAATACGAATAAATGACCACATGTCCGGCGATCGGTGTGCCGGACGATAGAACAAGCAGCGCGCCGGGCGTGTCCAGCCAAGAGACACCTTCCCGCAACCGCTTGAACTACATAAAAACCGAAACGGGGTAGACCATGATCATCGCGCAACTTCCGCCGCAGCCCATTCCGCTTGCGGTGACATTGACCGTAGTGCTGGCGGCCAGCACAGACCTCACGGCACGCCGCGTACCCAATCCTTTGATCGCATTCGGGCTGATCGCATCGCTTGTGGTGCAGATCTGGCTGAGCGGCCCGCTCGCGGGTTTCGCCCAATGGATCGAGGGCGTTCTCGCGGGCTTCGCCCTGCTCTTTCCTGTTTATCTGCTCGGCGGCACAGCCGCGGGCGATGTGAAGCTCCTGATGCTCGTCGGCGCCTGGGTCGGAGCCGAGGCCACCTTGTCCGTCGCGATCATGACCTTCCTCTTCGGCGGCGGCTGGGCGCTCGCACTGGTTCTCGTGCGCGGACGGCTTCCGAGGCTGCTCGGCAACGTCGCATGCCTGTTCGGCTCGCTGCGCTACGGCCGCCGCAAGCTGATTCGCCTGGACGAGATTCCGGGCGGGTCGGTCGGCATGATTCCCTATGCGGCCGCCATTGCTGCCGGGACCATCGTCGTGCTATCCCGCGCCGCATAGTCCGGCCGCTCAAACCCACTCACACGCAATTAGCCAGGCGCCGCACGGCATGTCGCCGAACGACGCAATTTGATTAGGAGGACGACATGAAAAACAGGCGAGCTCTTTCCATGCTGGCAATCGCCATGCTTACCGGCTTTGCCGCGGTGCTATTCGCGTCGCGATGGCTCATTCAGACATCATCGGGGACAACGGTGCCCGTTACCGTCGCTGCCGACGACATCAATCTCGGCCAGCCGCTGAACGAAGCGATGGTTCGCACCATCAACTGGCCGAGGGACAGCGTCCCGCCCGGCGCTTTTGCTATCCCCAAGTCGCTCGATGGGCGCGTGGTGCGCACGAGTCTCACGCGCGGCGAACCGGTGCTCGAGTCGAAGCTCGCGCCGGTGGGAACGAAAGGCGGTCTCTCGGCTGTGATTGGCGAAGGGCACCGCGCGATTACGGTGCGCGTGAACGACGTGGTGGGCGTGGCGGGTTTCACGCTGCCGGGCAACTATGTCGACGTGATCGTGAATACCCAGCAGGGCGCCAACCACAACGAAGGTCAAAGCATCTCCAAGATCGTCCTCGAAAAGATCCTCGTGCTGGCCGTGGCGCAGCAGGTCAATCGCGACGATACCGCGCCGAAGGTCGTCAACGCGGTCACTCTCGAAGTGACGCCGGAACAGGCGGAGCAACTCGATCTCGCGCGCAGCGTCGGCACGTTGTCGCTGGTGCTGCGCAACCAGGTGGACCACGACATGCTCAAGACGGACGGTGCGACCAAGCAAACGCTGCTTGGCCAGCCGGTGCCCGTTCCACTGCCGGTTGAAGCGCCCAAGCCGGTGAAGGTGAAGTATCACGCACGTGTGGCGCCGAAACGAGACTGCGTCGGCGTGCTTTCGGGTGTGCAGGGAAGTCAGGAATGCTTTTGAATCCATCTGGAGCGGCTACGCACGTTAGATGCGAGCCGTGACAGGTACATAACGTGAGGAGCGTGTGGATGCCGATCCACACCCTCTGCTACGGGGGACCACAAGATGAACGACCATAAAGTAAAGCGGCTCGGGACCGACCAGCGAGGTCACCGTCCATGGACGATCGCCACGGCGATCTGGGTCAGCGCCGGCCTCATGTGTGCGGGACCCGCAGGCGCACAGGTGGCGGCCGAAGAGGGCGCACTCTCGAAGGGCACCGCCGCCGCGCCGATGCAAATGGGGCAGATCGGCAAAGGACCGATGCAGATGACAATCAGCATGGGGCCGACGCCGGGCAGCGCCGGCGCGCCCAAGGCAGTCGCCGGGCCGCTGCGCGGGCCGAACTGCGCGGGGGAGATCAGCGGCGAGCGCAGTGTCGTCGTGCCGCTCGGCAAATCGATTCTCGTGCCCGTTGACGAGCCGGTGCGCAACCGCACGCTCGGCAACCCCGAGATCGCGCAGGCCACGATGGTGTCGCCCAAGACGCTCTATCTCGTCGGCCAGTCGGTGGGCACGACCAACATGATCGTGCAGGGCCGCAGCGGGACGTGCCAGGTGATCGACGTGATCGTGAGCGCGGACGCGGGCGGCCTGCACCAGGCGCTTGCGCAGCTTCTGCCCGACGAGCGCGACATTCGCGTTTCCACGGCCGCCGACAATCTCGTGCTCGCCGGACACGTGTCGAGCGCCCAGGCGGCGCAGCAGGCCGTCGAAATCGCGAAGGTGTTCGGTGTGACCCCGGCGGGCGCCCCGGGCGCCAACACGAAGACGGGCGGCGTGATCAACATGCTCACCGTCGATTCGCCGCAGCAGGTCATGCTCGAAGTGAAGGTGGCCGAAGTCGACAAGACGCTGATCGACCAGCTCGGCTCGGCGATCAACATCCAGGGCGGCTTCGGGTCCTGGACCGGTGCGCTCGTGAGTAATTTGCTCGCGGGCGTGTCGAGTGCATTCGCGTTTTCGAAGGCGAACAACAAGCCGTTCCAGCTCGCCATGGATGCGCAGAAAACCGACCAGCTCGTCAAGATTCTCGCCGAACCGAATCTCGTGACGATCAGCGGCCAGGAGGCGACCTTCCTGGCGGGCGGCGAGGTCTTCATTCCCGTGCCGCAAAGCGGCGGCGGCTCCGGTGCCAACGTGTACACGCTGCAGAAGGAGGAGTTCGGCGTGGGGCTCAAGTTCACGCCCACGGTGGTCGGCAACGGCCGCATCAACCTCAAGGTGGCCCCGGAGGTGTCGGAGCTGTCGCCGACGGGCGTCACGCTGACCGCGTCGAACATCAACGGCTCGACGATCCTGCCGCTCATCACGACGCGGCGCGCCTCGACGACCGTGCAGATGGCCGACGGCGAGTCTTTCGCCATCGGCGGCCTCATCAGCAACAACATCACGGGTTCGCTCAAGGCGATTCCGGGCCTCGGCGAGCTTCCCGTGCTCGGGGCGCTGATGCGCAGCACGTCGTTCCAGCAGGACCGCTCCGAGTTGCTCTTCATCATCACGCCGCATCTCGTGAGGCCGGTGAAGTCGCTCGCACAGTTGCCGATGCCGACCGACAGCTTCACGCAGGTCAACGAAGCCGATGTGTACGCGACCGGCAACATGGAAGGGCGTCATGCACGCGACACAGGCCGCTTTGCGCCTGCCGCGCCGCAGTCCGCGCAACCGCAGCAGCCTGCCGGCACGCCGCAGCCCGCTCCGTCGGCACCGTCGGCACCGGCCCAGCCCGCGGCGGGAAGCGTTCCGGCGACGCCGGTCGCACGCCCGGCGACAGTCGGCGAAATGGCGCCCCCGCACGAGAGCGATGCCGTGGTCGTCGCGCAGGCCGTCGCCACCCAGCCGGTCACTGCGGCCCCGCTCACGCCGCCGCAGCCGCCAGGCGACGCTCAGCGTATCGAGCGTGACGCTGCCCGCATCGCCGCGACCGCAGCCGAAGTTCACTGATCCGTGCCCAGGGGAACGTCATGACACTCAAACTTATCGCCTTCATTCGCCAGGCACTGCTGATCGTGCCGCTAGCGGCCGCACTCGGTGGCTGCATGACCAGCACGCCCATCTGGGACGCGCACTTCGGCGACGCCGTGAGGACGTCGATGCGCGCGCAGATCATCGATCCCGACGCCGCGCAGCACGCCTCGTCGCCGCTGAGCATCGACGGCAAAGCGGCAGACTCGGCGATGACGCTCTACGACAAGTCTTACCAGCAGCCGCCTGTCGCCGACCACGCCTACTCGATGGGCGTGAACGGGAGCGCCGGCCAGTGAGGCGGCCGGCGTGGGAGACCCGCGGGCAATCTTCAGTGCAAGGATACGAACATGATCGACATACTCGTTACCTCAACGGATGAGGCGCGGCTTGTCGGGCTGCTGCGCCTGATCGCCGAATGCGGCACCTATCGCACCACGCGGGTGAACGGCCGGCCCCTCGAACTCGCCGGCCGCGCCGACACGCTCGAAGCGTTCGACGCGCTGATCGTCGACGCGCAGTCGGTGCAGGGCGCGGACCTCGCGGCGGTGAGCGAACTGTGCCGCCGCCATGAGCACCTCACGTGCATCCTGCTGCTCCCCGAGGCGTCGCCCGAGGCGCTGATCGAAGCGATGCGGGCGGGCTTTCGCGACGTGCTGACCGGCAGGCCCGAGCGCGGCGCGATCGGTGAGGCGCTGCAGCGTGCCGCTGGGCGGCGCGGCCAGCGCGGCGCGCGCGCCACGCGCATCGTTTCGTTCATGTCCTGCCGGGGCGGTGCAGGCACGAGCTTCATCGCGGCGAACGTCGCGCACCTCGTCGCGTCCATGCATGCGCAACGCGTGCTGCTGATCGACCTGAACCAGCTCTACGGCGATGCCGCGTTCCTCGTGACGTCCGAGACGCCGCCTTCGACGCTCGATCAGCTTTGTGCGCACGTCGACCGCATGGACGCGGCGTTTTTCGATGCGAGTGTCATGCATGTCGGCAGCCACTTCGACATCCTGGCCGGCGCCGGCGATCCGATCAAGGCAGGCGAGATCCGTCCGGAGCGGCTCGAATGGGTGCTCGGCGTCGCGATACCGCGCTACGACTGCGTGATCCTCGATCTCGGGCAGTCGATCAGCCCGCTTTCGATGCTCGCACTGGATCGCAGCGACGAGATTCACGTCGTGCTGCAGACGAGCATGCCGCACCTGCGCGCGGGGCGCCGGCTCATGGATATCCTCCAGTCGCTCGGCTACGGCCACGACAGGATCCGCGTCGTGCTGAACCGCCATACGCGTTACGGCGAACAGGCGCGCGAAGCGGCGCCCGGCGTGCTCGGCATGAAGCCGCAGCAGGTGATTGCCGACGACGCGCGCGCGGTTGCCGATGCGCTCAATCAGGGCGTGCCGATCGCAGACGCCGCGCGCGGCAGCCCCGTGACGCGCAGCCTGCAGGCGCTCGCCGCGAACATCGCCGCACCGGTGCGCGCAACCGGCAGCACGAGCGCGAAGGGCGAGTCGCTCTTCGCGCGCCTCGTCGGCAGGCAGGCGACGCCGAAGCTCGGAACCCTTTAACGGAGACATGCCATGTCGCTTCGTGAACAGATCATCGGGCAGCGCACGGAGGTGGGCGGTGCGGGGAGCGCCGCCGGCCGCGCCCAATCCGACGCCTATCAGGCGCTGCGCTTCGAGATGCATCAGGCGGTGCTCGAACGCGTCGAGCTCGAACGGCTCTCGCGCATGCCGCAGGAACAGATCCGCCAGGAGATCACGGCGCTGATCGGGCGCATTCTCGAGGACCGCAAGGCGCCGGCCAGCGACGCCGAACGCAGGCAGCTTTCCATCGACGTCTACGACGAGATGTTTGGCTTTGGTCCGCTCGAGGCGCTGCTTCGCGACCCGGGCGTGTCGGACATTCTCGTGAATACGGCGCGCCAGACCTATGTGGAGCGCAAGGGGCGGCTCGAACTCACCGACATCCAGTTCTACGACGATGCTCATCTGATGAAGGTGATCGAGAAGATCGTCTCGCGCGTGGGCCGGCGGATCGACGAATCGAGCCCGATGGTCGACGCGCGTCTGCCGGACGGTTCGCGCGTGAACGCGATCATCCCGCCGCTGGCCGTGGACGGCCCGCTCGTCTCGATCCGGCGCTTCGCCGTCAAGCCGCTGCAGGTGGCCGACATGGTCAGTTTGCAGACGCTCACGCCGCCCATGGCCGAGGTCCTCGACGGCCTTGCGCGCGCGAAGGTGAACATCCTGGTTTCGGGCGGCACGGGCAGCGGCAAGACGACCTTGCTCAACGTGCTCTCGGGCTTCATTCCCGACAACGAGCGCATCGTGACGATCGAGGACGCCGCCGAGCTGCAGCTGCGCCAGGCGCACGTGCTGCGGCTCGAAACGCGGCCGCCCAACATCGAAGGCAAAGGCGAGATCACGCAGCGTTCGCTCGTGCGCAACGCGCTGCGCATGCGGCCGGACCGCATCATTCTCGGCGAGGTGCGTGGCGCCGAGGCGCTCGACATGCTCAACGCGATGAACACCGGTCACGAAGGGTCGCTTGCAACGATTCACGCGAACACGCCTCGCGACGCGCTCACGCGCCTCGAGAACATGATCAGCCTGGGCGGCATTGCGTTGCCGCCGCGCACGATGCGCCAGCAGATCGCCTCGGCGATCTCGGTGATCGTTCAGGTCGCGCGGCTGACCGACGGGCGCCGCAAGATCCTGAGCATCTCGGAGATCACCGGCATGGAAGGCGACGTGGTCAACATGCAGGAAATCTTCGCGTTCCGGCGCAACGGCATCGATTCGGGCGGCAACGTGCGCGGGTATTTTTGCGCAACCGGTGTGCGCCCACAGTTCTGCGACCGGCTGTCCGCCTTCGGCGTGAACGTGCCGGATGCGGTCTTCGACCCGGGCCGTCGCTTCGAGACGATCTGAATCCTGCTCGATCCTTGCAAGGAGAAACGCATGAGCTCGACATTCATCACGGCGGCTGTGCTCCTGTTCGTCGCCGTAGTGCTGGGATGCCAGGGCGTGTGGGAGTGGTGGAACAGCCGCCACAGCGCGGTGGCCCGCCGGCTGCAGGCCCGCCTGGAAGCGTTGGCGGCGGGGGGCGAAGCGCGCAAGGAAACGCTCTCGATCCTCAAGTCCCGGCGCTTGAGCAACTCATCGTTGCTCGACCGTGTACTGAGCATGACGCCCGGTATTCGTGCGCTCGACGCTTTCATCATGCAGGCGGGCGTGCGCTGGTCGGTCATGGAGTTCCTTGGCATGTGCGCGGGGCTCGCGCTTGCGGGGGGCGCGGCCGTATGGTTCGTGCATCTGTCGCCGTTGGCGGTGCTCGCGGTTGCCGTGACCGGTGCGCTCTCGCCAGTCGTCTATATACGGTGGCGCCGCGCGCGCAGACTGCTCCAGTTCGTGCGCCAGTTGCCCGAAGTCTGCGACATGCTCGTGCGGGCGCTGCGCTCGGGGCATGCCTTCTCCGGCGCGATCGACCTCGTCGGCACGCAGTTCGCCGAGCCCGCGGGCGGCGAATTCCGCATCACGTTCGATGAGATCAACTATGGCGCATCCCTTGGCGACGCACTGACCGGACTCGCGAACCGCATGCCGGTGGCCGATCTGCGCTACCTCGTGATTGCCGTGCTGATCCAGCGCGAGACGGGCGGGAATCTGGCCGAGCTGCTCGAGGGTATCGCGAGCCTTGTCCGTGAGCGCTTCCGGCTCTTCGACAAGGTCCGCGTGCTCGCGGCCGAAGGCAAGCTGTCGGCGTGGGTGCTCGGCTTGCTGCCGTTCGGCTCGGCGGCGCTCATCCACGTGACCAATCCCACCTTTCTCGCCACGCTGTGGACGGATCCGGCCGGCGTGATGCTGCTTCAGATCGCGGCGTTCGACATGGTGTTCGGGGCGCTGTGGATTCGACGCATCGTGAGAATCCGCGCGTAGGCCGGGCTGGTTTTCAAGCAGAAAAAGACAGATTTCGACGGGGAAATATCATGCAAACGCTCGGCACAACGCAGTGGCTGTTGCTCGCCTGCCTGTTCGGCGGCGTGTGCGCGCTGACCTTCGGTGCGCTGTACGCGCTCTCGCCGCGCAATATGCGCCGGCGCATCGAGCAGGCAACCGGTGAGGGGGGCGAGGGCGGCGTGGCCGCTGTGGCAGTCGCAGGCGCAGGCGGTCACGGCGAGTCGGCATGGCTGGAGAAGCTGGCGGACCTTTCGGCGCCGCTTTCGAAGCTCTCGGTGCCGAGGGACGGCTGGCATGTCTCGGCGCTGCGCGTGAAGCTCATGAACGCGGGCTGGCGTGCGCCGGGCGCCGTGGGCATCTACTTCGGTGCGCGCACCGTGCTGGCCATCTCGCTTCCGCTTGCGGCAGCCGCGTGGCGCGTGGGGGCGATGGCGCAGCTGGATCCGGGCCAGTTGCCGATCCTGCTCGTCTCGCTCGCCGCCGTGGGCTACTACTTGCCAGGTGTTGTCTTGTCGCGCTGTATCGCGCGGCGCAAGCGGATCATCTTCGAGGACTTTCCGGATGCGATCGACCTCATGACCGTCTGCGTCGAAGCGGGCCTGAGCCTCGATGCGGCCATGATGAAGGTGGCCGAGGAGATCCGGCTGCGCAGCCCGGTGATCGCGAGCGAACTCGATTTGATGCTGCTCGAAATGCGCTCGGGCTTCTCGAAGGAGAAGGCGCTGCGCAACTTCGCGATGCGCACCGGCGTGGAGGACATCGACGGCTTCGCGACGATGCTGATTCAGGCCGAACAGTTCGGCACGAGCATCGGTGCGTCGCTGCGCGTGCTCTCCGACACGTTGCGCACGCGCCGGCGCATGCGCGCGGAAGAGCAGGCGGCGAAGATCGCGCTGAAGCTGCTGTTTCCGCTGATGTTCTGCATCTTCCCGACGCTGCTCCTCGTGCTGATGGGGCCGGCGTTCATCAGCATCTACCGTTCGCTCGGGCCAAGCCTCTCGGGCGGCAATTGAGCGCGATTTCGCTGTGGATGGCACACACGCAGGGAGACACACATGAAACAAGCGATAGCAGGCGCGGCACATCGGGCGCTCGTGGCCAGGCGGCGTAAGGCCGTCACATCTGGCCGGCCTGCCCGGCGGTCCCCGCGCGGCGAGCGCGGCTCGACGATCGTCGAATTCGCACTGGTCTTGCCGATGTTGTTGATGCTGTTGTTCGGCATCGCGGAGATTGGCTTCATGCTCTACGACAAGACGGTGATCACCAGCGCGAGCCGTGCGGCTGCGAGGCAGGGCGTGGCGTTTGGCGAAACCTCGACGGGGCAGCCGGTCTACCTCTCTGCCTCGGCAATTCAGTCCATCGCGACAGGCGGGCTTTCGAGCATGCTGATCGGCCTCGGCAAGGCGACGACGCCCACGGTCACGGTCACGAACTGCACGGCGGCAAACAGCTGCACGACAGGCACCGGCTGCACCTCCGGCAACTCGTTGACGGTTGCCGTGAGCTACACGTTCCAGGGGCTCGTGCTGGGAGCGGCCATCAGCCCGTTGCCCGCTTCGTTCAAGAACGCGCTCACGCTCACGTCGTCCACGATGATGAGTTGCGAATAAGGGCGCCACGCACCTGCAAACATTGTGAGGTCCAACATGGACAAGATGACTCGACGTCGGCACCCGGCGCGCATGCCGCGACTTTCGCGCCGCGAGAAAGGCACAGTCGCCATCCAGGTGGCCGTATTTCTCACCATGCTGCTTTTCGCCGCCGCAATTGCGATCGACATCGGGCGCTGGGTCGTCGTGCGCCATCAACTGCAAAATGCCGCGGATGCGGCAGCGCTTGCCGGGGCTCATACATTGCCGGGTCAACTGGCGGCGAGCGCCGTACCCGCCACCTGGACGGCTGCCACGACCGCGGCGGACACCGCGGCCACGCAATATGCAGGCGACAATTCCGCCAACGGGAAGGCGGCTTCGGCGCAAACCATCCTTGTCGGCTATTACGACGTTGCCAACGTGCCGGCGGCGAATGTTCCCACGTCTTTGTCGCAAACCATCACGTCGCCCACCGACAAGCCCGCCGTGCTCGTCACCGTCGGGCTGGCCGGTGGCAAGAATTTGCCGCTCACGCTCGGACAGATGTTCGGCGTGACAAGCGTGCAGGCGAGCGCAACGGCCGTTGCCATCATCTCCGCGCCGGGCACTGCGCTGCCGGGTGTTCTTTTTCCGATCGCCATGAACCAGTGTGTCTATCAGAATCCTTCTTACTGGAAGAACGGCCAGCCGATAGCGGGTCAGGAGATCCAGCTCGGCAATGGAGCAATGACCGGCTACGCTCCGCTTTCAAACTGCACCGGCGTGGCCGCGCAGTGGACAGCCCTCACACTCGACTCGAATCCGGGGGCGTACGGTCCTTGCTCAGGCATGAGCCCGAGCAGCGTTCCAACGATCGATTGCCTGATGACCAACGGCAACGGCCCCTCTCTGACGGTCGGTAACAACATCTCCATCCAGCCGGGCGTGAAGACGTCGATCTACAACAGCTTCCCAGTGACGCCTCCGATGCAGGTGACGCTGCCGGTCGTCGCAGACGGGTCGACCATGAGTGCCGGCGGCGGTGGCGACACGCCTATCGTCGGCTTCGCGTCGTTCGAGATTGACTACGTGATCGGGGCGAACAACAACGTGCAGCCGCCGTGCAACTCCAACCCGGTCTGCGCGAATTCCAAGGGCCAGCCGCCTTGCACCAAATGCCTGATCGGGCATCTCACCTCGGGTCTCGCAGGAGGCACGACCGCCGGTGGCACGACGGCGTCGTACTACGGCGCGGTCACGCCGCCGATCCTCGCCCAGCTGCCTTCGGGGGCGTGGTATTGAGCACATGTCGATGCACACTGCTGCAAAGCCGTGCGAAAAAAGTATTTCGCGCTACGCAATAATTACGCGCTTCGTTTCAACGCGCAATCTCGGAGGAATTTGAGTACCCGCAAACCCCTTGGAAATCAGCCGTATTTATTGGCGATCGCTTGATCCGCTTCCGGCCACGTAGCGTCCCCGTTTTAGGCGCCGCGCGTAGAATCGGTCGCACTTCGGCGCCACACGCCGATGCAAATACGGCAGTCAATTCAAACCGGTTTGATGAGGAGAATGCGAATGACGAAGGCAGCGATTCTGGCGGCGGCATGGGTAGTGGGCGTAGGCATTTCGCAGGCGGCGTTAGCGCAAAACGACGCGCCGGCGTCGGCGCCGCAAGGGCAAAGTGCGCTTGCCAGCGCAGCGCAGGAAGTGATCGCCAACGCAGAGCCGGTGCATATTCACGCGAAGATCGTCGGCATCGATCGCGCTGCGCGCGTCGTCACGCTGCGCGGCCCGCAAGGCAATGAAGTCGATATCGCACTCAGTCAGCAGGTGAGCAACTTCGATCAACTGAAAGTGGGCGACACGGTCGACGTGCTCTACAAGAACGCACTGCTCGTGACCGCTGAAAAGGTAACGGGCAAGGACAAGGGCATTCGCAAGCGTGTGGACACCAATGTTTATTTGCCCGCGTCGTCGGGTTACGACGCCGCGCGTCAGGTCGAAGTTCAGGCCACGGTGCAGCATATCAACGCGAAGAAACGTGAAGTGACGTTGCGCGGCGCGTATCAGACCGTCACGCTGCAGGCCACGCCTGATATCGACCTCAAGACCTTGAAGGTCGGCGACACGATCCACGCCGTGTTCGTTTCCGCTTACGCGACGCAGGTGACGCCGGCCGGCGCGGCGCAGTAAGCGTAAAAAAGCCGGCGCATAGTGGCGCCGGCTTGTGCGATCCGAACGGGCGCCTGCGAAGGCGCCCGTTTTTTTCGTGGGCTTACATGCCCGCCATGCACATGTACTTGATGACCACGTAGTCATCCACGCCGTAGTGCGAGCCTTCGCGGCCCAGGCCCGACTGCTTCACGCCGCCAAACGGCGCAACTTCGTTCGAGATCAGGCCGGTGTTGATGCCCACCATGCCGTATTCGAGCGCTTCAGCCACGCGCCACACGCGGCCGATGTCACGGCTGTAGAAGTAAGCAGCGAGACCGAACTCGGTATCGTTCGCCATCCTGATCACTTCTTCATCCGACGAGAAGCGGAACAGCGGCGCGAGCGGACCGAAGGTTTCGTCGCGCGCAACCTTCATCGCGGGCGTGACGCCGGTGAGGATGGTCGGCTCGAAAAAGCCGTGGCCGAGCGCATGGCGCTTGCCGCCTGCGATCACCTGGGCGCCTTTCGCGAGCGCGTCCTCGATATGCGATTCCACCTTCAGCACGGCCGCTTCGTTGATGAGCGGACCTTGCGTCACGCCGGCCTCCGTGCCGAGACCGACCTTGAGCTTTTCAACCGCGTCGCGCAATTTGGCCGCGAACGCGTCATACACGGCGTCGTGCACATAGAAGCGGTTCGTGCACACGCAGGTCTGGCCGCTGTTGCGATATTTCGATGCGATGGCGCCCGCTACGGCCGCGTCGAGATCGGCGTCTTCGAACACGATGAACGGTGCGTTGCCGCCCAGCTCCAGCGAGACCTTCTTGACGGTCGAGGCGCACTGGCTCATGAGCAGGCGGCCCACCGGCGTCGAGCCGGTGAACGAAAGCTTGCGCACGGTCGGGTTGCTCGTGAGTTCGCCGCCAATCGCCTTCGGGTCGCCCGTCACCACGCTGAAGATACCGCGCGGCACGCCAGCGCGCTCGGCCAGCACGGCCAGTGCGAGCGCCGAGAACGGCGTGGCTTCGGCGGGCTTGAGCACGATCGGGCAGCCTGCCGCGAGCGCGGGGCCGACCTTGCGGGTGATCATCGCGGCGGGGAAGTTCCACGGCGTGATCGCGGCGCACACGCCCACCGGTTCCTTCGTCACGACGATGCGCTTGTCGTTGGCGGGCGTGGGGATCGTGTCGCCGTAAATGCGCTTGCCTTCCTCTGCAAACCATTCGAGGAACGACGCGGCATAGCCGATTTCGCCCTTCGCTTCGGCAAGCGGCTTGCCTTGTTCCGTGGTGAGGATCAGCGCGAGGTCATCGGCGTTTTCCATCATCAGGTCGTGCCATTTGCGCAGGATGCTGCTGCGCTCCTTCGCGGTCTTCGCGCGCCATGCGGGCCATGCAGCATTGGCGGCGGCGATCGCGCGGCGCGTTTCGGCCGCGCCCATGCGCGGCACCGTGCCGATCAGCGCGCCGGTGGCGGGGTTCTTCACTTCGAACGTTGCGCCGTCTTCGGCGCCTTGCCATTCGCCGTTGATATAGGCGTTGGTTTGCAGCAGCGATGCGTCTTTCAGATTCATGCCCGAACTCCCGGTAGGCGTAGATTCGATTCGTTTAGAACGACGAACGGCACAGCGGCAATCGCCGGTGTGCCGTTTCGTGGATGGCCCGCGACATAGTCCACTGCACGCGGGCCTCAAAGTTGTGAAGGCTTACGCCGGCACGCCCATGGCTTCCTTGATCGACTCTTCGAGGATCGCGAGCGCTTCGTCGAATACGGCGTCCTGGATCGTCAGCGGGAACAGGAAGCGCACGACGTTCGAGTACACGCCGCACACGAGCAGCAGCAGGCCGCGGTTCAGCGCAGCGGTTTGCACGCGCTTGGTGAAGTCGGCGTCGGCTTCGTTCGTGCCGGGCTTGCAGAACTCCACGGCGTTCATCGCGCCCGGGCCGCGCACGTCGACGATTTGCGGCACGTCGGCCTTCATCGCGTTGAGCTTGGCCTTGAGCTTGTCGCCGAGTTTCGTGGCGCGCTCGCAGAGCTTTTCCTCTTCGATGATCTCGATCACGGCGTGCGCCGACGCCACGGCCAGCGGGTTGCCCGCGTACGTGCCGCCGAGGCCGCCAGGCGCTGCGGCGTCCATCACTTCCGCGCGGCCCACCACGCCCGACAGCGGCATGCCGCCGGCCAGGCTCTTGGCGATCGTCATGAGGTCGGGCGTGACGTCGTAGTGCTCCATCGCGAACAGCTTGCCGGTGCGCGCGAAGCCCGTTTGCACTTCGTCGGCGATCAGCAGGATGCCGTGCGTGTCGCAGATCTTGCGCAGGCCGCGCACGAAGTCTGCGGGCGCCTGGTAGAAGCCGCCTTCGCCTTGAACCGGTTCGAAGATGATCGCGGCCACGCGCTTCGGATCGATGTCGGCCTTGAACAGCATTTCGATGTGCTTGAGCGAGTCAGCCGTGCTGATGCCGTGCACCGAGTTGGGGTACGGAGCGTGGTACACGTCGGCGGGGAACGGGCCGAACGCGAGCTTGTACGGAGCGACCTTGCCCGTGAGCGCCATGCCCATCATCGTGCGGCCGTGGAAGCCGCCTGCGAAGGCGATCACGCCCGGACGGCCCGTGTGGGCACGTGCGATTTTCACGGCGTTTTCCACGGCTTCGGCGCCGGTCGTGAAGAACGCGGCTTTCTTGGCGAAGCTGCCCGGTGCACGCTGGGCGATCTTCTCGGCCAGCGAGACGTACGACTCGTACGGCACGATCTGGTAGGCCGTGTGCGTGAAGCGGTCGAGCTGCGCCTTGATGGCGGCGACGATCTTCGGATGGCGGTGGCCCGTGTTGCACACGGCGATGCCGGCGGCGAAGTCGATGAAGCGGCGGCCTTCCACGTCCCACAGCTCGGCGTTTTCAGCGCGCTCGGCGTAGAAGTCGCACATCACGCCCACGCCGCGCGGGGTAATGGCGTTCTTGCGGCTTTGCAGATCGGCGTTCTTGCTCACGTTCATCTCCTGTGGAATCGGTGTCAGTTCTAGGGTTGGTTGGCGGACCGGCAAACAGTCCATGTCGCGACTATACTCACGTTTGGCTCTAAATTTCAGAGCCATTCAGTGCAATATTTAGGAGCCAATTTCGATGCGTGCGAGTGTTCTCTCCGATTGGCTGGCCCAACGGCTCGACCGCGGCAGCGCCCAGCCGGTGTACCGGCAGCTGCACAAGCTGCTGCAGCAGGCGATCCTTTCGCGCGAGCTGCCTGCTGGCGCGCGGGTGCCGTCGTCGCGGCTGCTGGCGGCGGAGCTGGGGATTGCGCGCAATACCGTGACGCAGGTCTACGAACAATTGGTGCTCGAAGGCTATGTCACGTCGGCCACGGGGCGTGGCACCTTCGTGGCCGATACGTCGCCCGACGAGATCGTCGGGGCGACGGAAATTGGCTCTATTCAGACGCGGAAAAATGGCGATGTTTCAGGAGCCGTGCTGCCTGCCGGGGGGCTTGCAACTAACAGCCAGATCGCGCACGGCGCGGAGTCTGTCGCTGCGGTGGCGTCTGGCGTTCCAGCGGCAAGCGGCCCGGAGACCGTCGCCGCCGGCCATTCGCAGCGCCCCGCGGCGCGCTCGCTCTCGGTTCGCGGCGCGCGCCTGATCGGAAGCGCGGGCGTGTCGAAGCGTCAGGGCGGCGCGTTCATGCCGGGCGTGCCCGATGTCTCCCGCTTTCCCTCGCGCGTATGGACGCGTCTGCACAACAAGTACTGGCGCAGCCTGCGCCCGGACCTGCTGACCTACGCGCCTGGCGGCGGCCTCGCGCTGCTGCGCCACGTGCTCGCCGACTATCTGCGCACCTCGCGCTCGGTGCGCTGCTCGCCCGAGCAGATCATCATCACGACGGGCATCCATCAGTCGGTGGACCTGGCCGTGCGCCTGCTCTCCGACCCCGGCGACACCATCTGGACCGAAGACCCCTGCTACTGGGGCGTGCGCAGCGTGCTGCACGTCTCCGGCCTCAACACGCGGCCGATCGCCGTGGACAGCGAAGGCCTCAATCCGTCGCCGGAAGACTTCGCCGCGCCGCCGCCGCGGCTCATGCTCGTCACGCCTTCGCACCAGTATCCGCTCGGCATGGTGATGAGCCTCGCGCGCCGCCGCATGCTGCTCGAGTACGCGCGCCAGCACCAGTGCTGGATCATCGAGGACGACTACGACAGCGAGTTCCGCTACGGCAGCCGTCCGCTCGCCTCTTTACAGGGGCTCGATACGGCGGGGCAGGTGATCTACGTGGGGAGCTTCGGCAAGACGCTCTTTCCGGGCTTGCGCGTGGGCTATCTCGTTGCGCCGGAAGCGCTCGCGGAAAGCTTCGCGACCGCGAGCGCGGAGTTATATCGCGAGGGGCAATTGCTGCAGCAGGCCGTGCTTGCCGAATTCATCGCCGAAGGGCATTTCACCTCGCACATCCGCAAGATGCGCGCGCTGTACGGCCAGCGCCGCCAGGTACTGCTCGACGTCGTTTCGCGCCGCTACGGCGACGCATTGCCCGCCATGGGCGGCGACGCTGGCCTGCACGTCGTCATGCAATTGCCCGAGGGCAGCGACGACCGCGCCGTGGCCGAAGCCGCGCTCGCGCGCAATATCGTGGTGCGGCCGCTTTCGGGGTATTACTCGTCGCGCGAGCGCGCGAACCCGGGCTTGTTGATCGGCTATGCGTGCGTGCCCGATGAGGAAATCGCGCCGGCGTTCGAGACGCTGGCCGAGGCGATCGATACGACGCTACCCGCGTTCGTGTGAGCGACTACGGGCCGGTCACAACCGGATCAGCACCGCGCCACAGGTGACCAGCGCGCACGCGACCATGCGGCGCGCCGTGAGCTTCTCGTTCATGAAGAGCCAGCCGATCAGCACGGCGAAGATCGACGAAAGCTCACGCAGCGCGGAAACCATCGCGATAGGCAAGAAGCGGAATGCCTCGATCACGAGGCAATACGCCGTGAGGGCGAGTACGCCCGCGAGCATGCCGCGCGCGACCGCGGACTTCGACGTGAACATCTGCGCAGCGCCGCCGCGCAGCTTGCAGACCACGAGAAACTGCGGGACGTTCCAGAGCAGATACACCCACATGATGTAGCTGATGCCGTTGCCGGCCAGGCGCGCGCCGATGCCGTCGATGACCGAATACATCGCGATGAAAAGGCCGGTGAGCAGCGCATACGGCACGCTCTCGCCTGAAAAACGCATGCCGCGCCGGAAGGCGAGCGACATGATGCCGAGCGAAACGAGTGCAACGCCGGTAGCCGCGAGCGCATGCAGTTCTTCATGCGCGAACATGAGCGCGCCGCCGAATACGAGCATCGGCGAGAGCCCCCGCGCGATGGGGTAGATCTGCCCGAAGTCGCCGCTGCGATACGCGCGGATCAGCGTGAAGCAGTAGACGAACTCCAGCACCACGGAAGCGGCGATGTACGGCCAGCTCGCCTGCGCGGGCAGCGGCAGCACGCACACGCCGATCGCGCTCACGACAATGTACGGCACCGAGAACATGCCGAGCAGCCAGAGGCGGTCGCCCGAAAGATGGAGGAAGGCGTTCCAGCTCGCGTGCATGAGCGCCGAGAGCAGGACCAGCAAGACGACGAAACTGGCCATGAGGCAGCAGACTGGTTCGGTAGGTTAGGGCGGATGCGGGCCGTTGCGGCCGCAAGGAAGCGATTATTCCACCGATTGCCCGTGATTGCCACAAATTGCCACAAATCGCCAGAAAAGAGGATGCACGAGCCGTTTTATCAGGATTCTGTTCTGGCTCGCGCGGGGTGAGGTGTGCGTTGGGTCGAACTGCGGTGTCAGATCACGCGCGCACGCAGTCTTGCGGAGATGAGATCGATGGCCGTGACGACGACGATCACCATGATGAGCACGGCACTGGTCTGCTGATAATCGAACGAGCGGATTTCCTCGTACAGCACGACGCCGATACCGCCCGCGCCCACCATGCCCACCACCATCGCCGAGCGCACGTTCGATTCGAACCGGTAGAGCGCGTAAGAGATCCACAGCGGCATGACCTGGGGCAGCACGCCGTAGACGATCTCGTCGAGCGGCGAGGCGCCCGTTGCGCGCACGCCCTCCACGGGGCGCGGGTCGATGGCTTCCACGGCTTCGGCAAAGAGCTTCGCGAGCACGCCCGTGGTATGCACCCACAAGGCGAGCACGCCTGCGAACGGCCCGAGGCCCACGGCCACGATGAAGAGCATCGCGAACACCATCTCGTTGATGGCGCGGCACGCGTCCATCAAACGCCGCACGGGATGCAGCACCCACGCGGGCGCGAGATTGTGCGCCGACATCAACCCGAACGGCACCGCGCAGACAATGGCGAGCGCCGTGCCCCACAGCGCCACCGCGACCGTGACCCACATCTCGTGGGCATACGTGCGCCATTCCGTGAAGTCCGGCGGGAAGAAGCCGCGCGCGAACGTGCCCATGTTCGCGGAGTCGGAGAAGAGGTCGAGCGGGCGCATGTCGGCGCCGTGCCACGCCACGCCGAGCAGCACGAACACGATGGCCCAGAGCACGAGCGAGGACCAGCTGCGCTTGCCTGCCTGCTTGCTCGCCGCGAGGACGGCCGCCGCTTGGGCCGCTTGGGCCGCTTGAGCCGCTTGCGGCGCGGCGGCGGCCGGCGTCACCGCCGGTCCGGCGACGGGCTCGGTAACGTCGGCCTGCCGCACGGCGCGTGAGCTGTCGAAATCCATTGCGCCCATTACTGCTTCGCGAGTGCGCCGATCTTGGCGTCAATGGCCGCGATCTGGCTCTTGCGGTCGTCGTCGGAGAGATTCGTGTTGGCGGCGATCTTCTCTTTCTGCTGGAACAGCGCGACCTGGCGGATCGGCAGGAGCTGCGCGTCGGTGGCGGGCGCGAAGCCTGCATAGCCGGTGATGTCGGCCATGATCTTCTTCTCGCGCGGATCGGTCTTCGCGTAGTGGTAGAAGAAGTCGCGCAGCTTCTGCTTGGTGGCTTCGGGCAGATCCTTGCGATACACGAGCGGATCGGACGGAATGAGCGGCGAGGTCCACAGCACGCGCACCTGGGCAAAGCGGTCCGGGTGCTTCTGTTGCAGCGTGGAAAGCTCGATGCTGTTGTTGGTGGCGATATCGACCTTGTTGTTCACAACGGCGAGCAGGTTCGCTTCATGGCTCGACGGCAGCACGGTCTTGAAGTTCGTCGCGTTCACCGAAATGCCGTGCTGCGCGAAGAGGTAGTAGCCCGGAATCAACGTGCCCGAAGTCGAATTGGGGTCGCCCCAGCCGAGCGTGAGATCCTTAGTATTCTTGAACACATCGTCGATCGTCTTCACGCGGCTGTTCACGTTGGTGATGAGCACCGACTTGTAGCCCGTGTCGCCGTTCGCGTAGAGCACCTTCGCGAAGATCTCGCCATTCGAGCGGTCCACGGCTTCCATGGCCGAAGCATTGCCGAAGTAGCCGATCTGCACCTTGTTGAAGCGCATGGCTTCGATGATGCCCGAGTAGTCGGTGGCGAAGAACGCCTTCACGTTCAGGCCGGTCTGCTTGTTCAGGTCGTCGATGAACGGTTGCCAGCGTTGCTTGAGCACCGCAGACGAATCGGTCGAGATGATGCCGAAGCTGAGGTCTTCCGCGTGAGCGGCCGCGCTGCCGAGCGAAGCAAACGCGACGGCGCCGGCGGCGCACCAGGAGAGCATGGAGCGGAGCAGTTTCATTGGGGCGGTCCGTGGTGAGGGGAAACGTTGCGGGTTGAAAATGGGTTGAGTGACTACGCCGCGCGAGGCTGCGCGCCGAAGCGCGTTGCAACTGAAGGTGCGGCATCGGGCTCGAGCAGTTCGCGCGCGGCGCTGCCATAAAGCTGTTGCAGCAGGGCAGGCGTGAGCGCCGCAGAAGCGCCGTCGTACACCACGCGCCCGTCGCGCAGCGCGATGGTGCGCGGGCAATACTCCATGGCGATATCCACCTGATGCAGCGAGACGATCACGGTCAAGCCGTGATCGCGGTTGAGCATGCGCATCATGTCCATGACGCGGCGCGACGATGCGGGGTCGAGCGAGGCGATCGGTTCGTCGGCGAGAATGAGGCGCGCGCGCTGCACGAGTGCGCGGGCGAGCGCCGCGCGCTGCTGCTGGCCGCCCGAGAGATTCGCGGCGCGCTCAGGGGCCTTGTGCGCAATGCCCACTTCACCGAGCGCGGCGAGCATCAGCTCGCGCTCGGCTCGCGGAAAGCGGCCCGTGAGGCGTCGCCACAACGGCAAGCGCGACAGCGCGCCGATCAGCACATTCGTTTCGACCGTGAGGCGATTGACGAGATTGAACTGCTGAAACACGAAGCCGATGTCGCGGCGAATGCGGCGCACTTCGCGCACGATGCGTCCGTCCTGCTGAATAGGACGACCAAGGATCTCGATGCGCGAAGGCTGCGGGTCGGACGCGGTAAAGCCCGCAATATGACGCAGCAAAGTCGATTTGCCCGAGCCCGATGCGCCGATGAGCGCGACCATCTCGCCAACGCCTACGCGCAGGTTGATTTCGTCGAGTGCCTTGCGGCCGCTGTCGAAGCTTTTCGAGAGGCGTTCGATGCGAATGGCGTCCATAACAATCCGTCGCTGTGTAGTCGAGGGCTCATTCTAGGAAGCGACTGTGACGGTTGAGTGAAGGTGTCGCGACGTCTAGACGACTACATGTTTTGCGGCTTCGCGCGCAGAGAAAACAACGCGAGAGATGTGACAGAGGCATGACGCCAAACATCTGTCACGCTCAATATCGGAGGAAGCGGCTATATTGATGGGCAGCGCGCATGCTGTCCCTGGTTTTCCTGACTTATTGCTGACTCATTGTCGACAGGAGCGGCGGGCGCAAGGCAGTTGTAGACAATGCGGCCGCGCAGCGCGACCCGGCGTTGGGCGGACCCATCCAGACAAGCGACGAAACCCGGCGCCATATGCAGGCACTGAGCTTCCTACCCGACAGCTTCGCGGAATACGAGGACCTCAAGGCGATCCTCGACGCTGGCGCACGCTGGTTCGACATTCGCAGCGCGGGCGAAGTCGAAGTGCGGGGCCGCACCTTTGCACTGCATGTCGCCGCGATCGGCTCGCGCGATCCGGCCGCGCCCGCCATTGGTTTTTTCGGCGGCATACACGGGCTCGAGCGCATCGGCTCGCAACTGGTGCTGGACTACATGCGCGCGTTGGTGGGGCGTCTCGCGTGGGACGAACTGCTCATGCATCAGCTCGAATCCGTGCGTATCGTGCTCGCACCGATCGTCAATCCGGGGGGCATGTGGCTTGCCACGCGCGCAAACCCGAACGGTGTGGATCTCATGCGCAACGCGCCGCAGGACGCCGACGAACGTGTGCCCTTTCTCGCGGGCGGACAACGTGTGGGCTCGTGGCTGCCGTGGTATCGCGGCAGGCGCGGCGCGGCCATGGAAACCGAGGCGAGCGCGCTCCTGAAGATCGTCGATGAAGAACTCACGCAGCGCCCGCTTTCTTTCGCGCTCGACTGCCATTCGGGATACGGCTGGAGTGACAGCATCTGGTTCCCGTACGCGCGCACGCGCCGGCTCATGAGACATCTGCCTGAAATGTACGTGCTCAAGACGATGTTCGAGCGCGCGCATCCGCATCACGGCTACACGTTCGAGCCGCAGAGCCATCAATATCTGCTGCACGGCGACCTGTGGGACTGTGCGTACGATCGTGCGCCCGCCGGCAACATCTTCCTGCCGCTCACGCTCGAACTGGGCTCGTGGCTATGGATCAAGAAGAATCCGCGCCAGATTTTCTCGCGCCAGGGCATGTTCAATCCGGTGATGCAGCATCGCACGGCACGCGTGCTTCGGCGTCACGCAAACCTGTTCGAATTCCTCACGCGCGCCGCGTATTCGTCGCAACGCTGGCTGCCCGAGGGCGTGACGCGCGAACAGGTGCTGCAAAGCGCGATCGCGCACTGGTATCACAGGCCGGGCGTATGAGCGGACCGTGGATCTTGCTGCGCGGCCTCACGCGCGAATCGCGCCATTGGGGTGCGTTTGCCACGCTGCTCGCCGCGCGCGATGGCGTGTTGCCCATCGACCTGGCGGGCAACGGCACCGAAGCGCACGCTCGCTCGCCGCTAGCAGTCGGCGCCTATGTGGACGCGCTGCGCGAGCAGGCGCAACGGCGCGGCGCGAGCGCGCCTTACCGCGTGCTGGCGATGTCGCTGGGCGGCATGGTGGCGACGGAGTGGGCGCTGCGTTACCCCGGAGAGATCGAGCGCCTCGTGCTCGTGAATACGAGCATGCGGCCGCATAGCCGGGTGTACGAGCGCTTGCGGCCCTCGGCGTGGCCCGCGCTCGTGCGCGTGGCGCGGGATTGGGAGGGCAACGACAGCAACGGTATTGCCGAGAGGCTGATCCACGGCCTAACCTGCGCGCGGCGCGACACGCTGGCCGCCGACCTCGAAGCGTGGCGCGAGATCCGCGCGGGCGCCCACGTGAGCCGCGCGAACGCGCTACGCCAGCTAGCTGCCGCGGCGCGCTTCAAGGCGCGCGGCGCGCCGCGCTGTGCGGTGCTCGTGGTGTCGTCGCGCGGCGACCGGCTTGTGAATCCCGTTTGCTCGACCCGGCTCGCGCGGGCCTGGGGCGCGCCACATGTGGAACATCCGTGGGCGGGGCACGATCTGCCACATGACGATCCGCAATGGCTCGTCGATGCGCTTCACGCGGGCGATATGGCCGCGAACGCCGCGGGCCAGGCCGCCGGGCGCGTCTGAGCGGCTGCGCAGCGGCGCCGCCCGCATCGCCCGTTTGGCGATTGCCCCATAATAGGAAAATTCATCCGGCACTTTCAGGGCGATTCCAGACATGAACGACAAACCCGCCATCGGCGCTGCGGTGCCGCGCCTCACGAGCCTTTCGCACGGCGGCGGTTGCGGCTGCAAGATCGCGCCGGGCGTGCTTTCCGCGCTGCTCGCACGCAGCACGCCGCTCACCACCGCGTTTCCGAACCTGCTGGTCGGCACCGAGACCGCCGACGACGCCGCCGTCTACAAGCTCAACGACGAACAGGCGATCGTCGCGACCACGGACTTCTTCATGCCGATCGTGGACGACCCGTACGACTTCGGCCGCATCGCCGCGACCAACGCGCTTTCGGACGTCTACGCCATGGGCGGCAAGCCGATTCTCGCGCTCGCGCTGGTGGGCATGCCCATCAACGTGCTGCCGCACGACGTGATCGCGCAGGTGCTGCGCGGCGGCGAGGACGTGTGTGCGGCGGCGGGCATCCCCGTGGCAGGCGGCCATTCGATCGACTCCGTGGAGCCTATTTACGGGCTCGCGGCGCTCGGCGTGGTGCATCCCGAGCGCGTGAAGCGCAACGCGTCGGCCGAAGCCGGCGACGTGCTCGTGCTCGGCAAACCGCTGGGCGTGGGCGTGCTCTCCGCCGCGCTCAAGAAGGAGATTCTCGACGACGCCGGCTACCGGGCCATGGTGACCGCCGCAACGATGCTCAACAAGCCCGGCGCGACACTCGCCGAACTGCCGGGCGTGCACGCCATGACCGACGTGACCGGCTTCGGTCTGCTCGGCCACACGCTCGAGATCGCACGCGGAGCGAATCTCACGGCGCGCGTGCGCTACGCCGACCTGCCGTGGCTGCCGGGCGTGCAGAAGTTCGTCGATGAGGGCGTATTCACAGGCGCCTCGGGCCGCAACTGGGCTTCATACGGCGACGCTGTCACGCTCGCGCCCGGCCTGCCCGAAAGCGCGCGCACGCTGCTCACCGACCCGCAAACCTCGGGCGGCCTGCTCGTGGCCTGTGCGCCGCAAAGCGTGGACGAAGTGCTGGCGATTTTCCGTGCGGAGGGTTTCAACGACGCGCGCGTGATCGGCGAGATGAGCGAAGGTCCGGCGCGCGTGGAAGCGCTGTGAGGACCGTATGAGCGGAGACTCGCCGAAAGCCATTTTTTACGCGCTCGCAGCGAACTTCGGCATTGCGGTCTGCAAGTACGCAGCCGCCGCATTCACGGGTTCGGGTTCGATGTTCGCGGAGGCGATTCACTCCACGGCCGACTGCGGGAACCAGCTGCTGTTGCTCTTCGGCCTGCGCCAGTCGCGCGAGCCGCCCACGCCGCTGCACCCCATGGGCACGGGCCGCGCGATCAACTTCTATTCGCTGCTCGTGGCGCTGCTGCTGTTTTTCGTGGGCGGCGCGTTCTCGGTGTACGAGGGCGTGCATCGTCTGATCCTGCGCGAGCCGCTCCGATTCGTGTACGTGGCGCTCGTCGTGCTCGGCATTTCCGTCGTGCTCGAGGCGTTTTCGCTCTATGGCGCGCTGCGCGAGATCCGCAAAGGGTCTCCTACGAAATCGCTGTGGCGCTGGGCGCGCGAAACGCGCGACTCGGACCTGCTCGTCGTGGCGGGCGAGGACATCGCCGCGCTCGCCGGTCTCGCCATTGCCTTTGCCGCGGTGCTGCTCACAGTCATCACGGGCAATCCGGTGTGGGACGCATGCGGCTCGATCGGCGTGGGCGTGCTGCTCATGCTGATTTCGTGGTTCATTGCGCGCGAAGTGAAGTCGATGATCGTGGGCGAGTCGGCAAGCCCGGAAATGCGGCGCGATATCGAATCGTTCCTGCGCGCGCGGCCCGAGATTCGCAGCATCATCAGCCTTATTACCCTGCAATGGGGCAAGGAGGTGGTGGTGGCCGTGCAGTGCGAAATGCTCGACTACGACCACAGCCGCACGATGGTCGAAGCGATCAACGAGATCGAAGCCGATCTGCAGGCGCGCTTTCCTGTGGTGCGCTGGGTGTTCTTCGAGCCGGATTTCGTGAACCGGTAAAGCCAAGGCCCGACGGTTACAAAACCGCCGGGCCTTTTCACATCTTCATTTCACATCTTCCCGCGCTTCAAGCTTCAATGCCGAAACGGCGTCCACACGGGCGTGGTGTTGTCCCACTGTTCGAGTTCGGAGGGTACGGTCGAGTTCATATTGGACTCCTACGTGTTTCGTCTTGCAATCGAAATGCCGATGCGTCTTGCGGGTTTATTCGCCAGCCTGCGCAACGCGTTGAGCGTTGTTTGCGTGGCTTTCCTGCAGCGCGATGCGTTGCGCTTGCGTGCGGCCGATCAGGCTTTGCTCGGGATAGCTCGTCTTGTTCAGAGAGGGCAGCGTGCCGTCACGATACGCGGCGGTGATTTCGGCTTTGACTTCGGCGCGGGTTTTCGGGGCGCTGTTGTCCTGTGCGAAGGCCGAAGCACTGGCGGCGAGCGAGAGAACGAGCGTGGCGCCAATGGCGGTTGCGAGAGTGCGTTTCATGATCTGCTCCTTTTCTACTGGTGCCACGTGAGTCGCGGCGACAGGAGCAAATGTAGTTGCGCAGCCGTTTGCGATAAACGGCCGCAACGCGAAAGGAATTGTCGAAAATCCGGAACAATCGCTGCGCCGCACCCGCGAAAGCCTGTGCGGGCGCGGCTTAGAGGGCGGGCGCGGTGCTACGGCGTTATGCGGCCCAGCCTATGCGGCCCAGCCTATGCGGCCCACTCCGAAATCACCGGCGTTTCGAGCGCCGGCGCGTTTTCGCGCTCTTCGAGCGTGCGCATCGTGCAGGCCTTGTCGAGCGAGGCGCGGCCGGAGAGGAGCGGGCAGCGGTCGAACACTTCGGCGATCCAGTCCACGAATACGCGCACTTTGGGTGACAGATGGCGGCTGTGCGGGTACACGGCTGAAATCGGCATGGGCAGTGGCTTGTAATCGGGCAGCACTTCGACGAGCGCACCCGACTTCAGATGCGGCAGCACCATGTAGCGCGGCCCCTGAATCAGGCCGAAGCCTTCGATGCCGCAGGTCACGTAAGCGTCCGCGTCGTTCACCGAGACCATGCTCTTGAGCTTGACCTCCACTTCCTTTCCGTCGACGAGAAAAGCCCAGTCCATCACGCGCCCCGTGCGCGACGAGAAATAATTCACGGCGCGATGTTCGGCCAGTTCTTCGAGCGTTTGCGGCGTGCCGTGGCGCTCCAGATACGAGGGTGCCGCGCACGATACGCCTTCGAAAATGCCGATGCGCCGCGCGACCAGCGACGAATCCTGCAGCGCGCCCACGCGCACCACGCAATCCACGCCTTCCTGCAGCAAGTCGACGGGGCGGTCGGAGAGGCCCAGTTGCAGGTCGATGTCCGGGTAGCGGCCGTGGAACTCGCACAGCGACGGAATCACGATGAGCCGCCCGATCGAGCCCGGCATGTCGATGCGCAGCTTGCCGTGCGGCTTGCGGTTGCGATCCTGGAATGTGGTTTCCGTTTCCTCGACGTCCGCGAGAATGCGCACGCAGCGCTCGTAGTACGCGGCGCCGTCGGGCGTGAGCGAAAGGCGGCGCGTGGTGCGGTGCATGAGGCGCACGCCGAGAAATGCTTCGAGATTCTGAATGATCGTCGTGACCGAAGCGCGCGGCATGTCGAGCGTTTCGGCAGCGCGTGTGAAGCTGTTGGTATCGACGACGCGGGTGAACACCTGCATGGCCTGAAGGCGGTCCATTGCCACTCTCCAAAAAGCTTCGGTCGCACGGCGCACAGCGTTTACAGGAAACGCCCGCGCAGAAAGGGGAGACAGATTGTTCAGGTGCGCCGAATTGTGTTGCCGGATTATAGGCATTTATTTGGAAGTCTGCCGAACCCACAATTCGTTCCATTCGAATCTACTCTCGCGCATTGCGCCGATTTGACATGGATGTCTTTAAACGCCCAACGTCCTGGATCTCCGCGGATGAAGCGCCGCTGGCCGAAGTTCCGGCGGCTGTCCCTGTTACCGCGTCCCCCAGGCCCAGCAAGGCGCGCGCGCTGCTCACGACCGACGTGGTGATCGAAGGCTACGCGCAGCAGATTCCGCTGCGTCTGTACCGCCCCGAAGCTGCGAACGGCCTGCCGGTGTTGCTGTATTTCCACGGCGGTGGTTTCGTGCGCGGGTCGATTGAAGAGGCGGATGCGGTTGGGCGTTTTCTCGCAGAACGCTTACCGGCGCTGGTGGTGAGCGTGGGGTATTCGCTTGCGCCGAAGCACCCGTTTCCCGCCGCACCCGAAGACGCGCATCGCGCAGCGCTGTGGGCGCTCACGCGGGCGCGCGCCTTCGGCGGCAACCCGAAACGCGTGATCGCGGCGGGCCACGACGCAGGCGGCCAGATCGCCAACGTGCTCGCATTCATGGGACGCGATCGCGGCGACGTGAAGCTCGCGGCGCAGGCACTGTTCGCGCCGATGCTGGACCCGAGCCTCACGCGTCTTGGCGACGAGGCGCGCCTGAGTTCCGATATCACCGCAAGCGAATGCGCGGCGTGTTATCGCGCGTATCTGCCCGACGCGGCGCAGCGCATGCATCCGTACGCGGCGCCGCTCGAATCGCTGCGCCTTGGCGGCCTGCCGCCCACGCTCATCGTGACCGCACAGAACGACGTGCTGCACATCGAAGCGGAGAAGTACGCAAGCCGACTGATCGACGCGGGTGTGCGCACCCAGGTGGTGCGCTACCCGAGCGTCTCGCACGCGAACCTCGCCGCGCATCCGGCCGCGCTCAACGAAGCCGTGCGGTTTTTTCAGTGTTGCTTCGACGCGGGCGCGTCATAAGCGAAGCGCCATAGCGGCGGTGCTGCCGAGCCAGTGAAGAACATCAACCATTATTTCTGGAGTCCGACATGTCACTCTTTTCGCAATCCCGAACCCGTATCGCGCTGGCAGTCTTTGGCGTGATCGTGGTCGCGGGCCTGGGCACTTTCGGCGCAATCCGCCTCGACTCGCATCCCGCCGTTGCCGCGGAAGCGCCGCCTGCGCCCGAGGTCGATGTCGCAGCGGTGCTCAATCGCACCATCACCGACTGGCAGACCTACTCGGGCCGCATGGCCGCCGTCGAAAAAGTGGAAATACGTCCGCAGGTTTCGGGCACGATCGTTTCGGTGAACTTCCGTGATGGCGCGCTCGTGAAGCAGGGCGAGACGCTGTTCGTGATCGACCCGCGTCCGTACCAGGCGGCCGTCGATCAGGCCGCCGCGCAGCTTGCCGCCGCGCAGGCGCGCACGGGCTACGCGCAAAGCGACTGGGAGCGCGCGCAGCGCCTGATTGGCGACAACGCCATCGCGAAGCGCGATTACGACGAGAAGCAGAACGCTTCGCGTGAAGCGAACGCGAATCTCAAGGCCGCGCAGGCCGCGCTCGAAGCCGCGCAGATCAACCTCGGCTACACGCGCATCGTCGCGCCGGTTGCGGGGCGAGTGTCGCGCGCGGAGATCACGGTGGGCAACGTCGTTTCGGCTGGAGCCGCCGCCGCGCCGCTCACGACGCTCGTTTCCGTTTCGCCCATCTACGCCGAATTCGACGCCGACGAGCAGACCTATCTCGACTACATCAGCCGCATGAAGGATGGCTCGAAGGTGCCGGTCGAGCTGGGTCTCGCGAACGAATCGGGCTATTCGCGCACCGGCACGATCGAGTCGGTGGACAACCGTCTGGACACCACGTCGGGCACGATCCGCGTACGCGCGCGCTTCGACAACGCCGACGGCGCGTTGGTGCCGGGGCTTTACGCACGCATCAAGGTAGGCGGCAGCGCCCCACACCCGGCGTTGCTCGTGGACGATGCTGCGATCGGCACCGACCAGGACAAGAAGTTTGTATACGTCGTGGATAACAGCGGCAAGATCGCGTACCGCACCGTGCAAACGGGCGGCCAGCAGGGCAACCTGCGCGTGATTCTGGACGGCCTGAAGGCGGGCGACCACGTGGTGGTGAACGGCACACAGCGCGTGCGCCCTGGCATTGCCGTGCGCTCGCACATGGTGCCGATGAACGGCGACCCCGACGCCGATTCGGCCAGCACGGCAGTGAACCCCGGCGCCAAGGCAGCGAAGACATCCTGACGAGCGGCGGGGGTGTGCGTTTGCAGCGTACGCCTCCGCATCAGTCAGGATGTCTAAGCGTCAGATGAATTGCGCAAAATTGAGCGTCATGAACAAGAGCAACCCATGAACATATCGAAATTCTTCATCGACCGGCCGATCTTCGCGGGCGTGCTGTCCGTGCTGATCCTGCTGGCCGGCGTGATCGCGCTGTTCCAGTTGCCGATCTCCGAGTACCCCGAGGTCGTGCCGCCTTCGGTGGTGGTCCACGCGCAGTATCCGGGCGCGAACCCGAAAGTGATCGCCGAAGCCGTGGCCGCGCCACTGGAAGAGCAGATCAACGGCGTCGAGAACATGCTGTACATGCAGTCGCAGGCCAATAGCGACGGCAACCTCACGCTCACGGTCACGTTTCGCCTCGGCACCGACCCGGACAAGGCCACGCAGCTCGTGCAAAACCGCGTGAACCAGGCGCTGCCGCGCCTGCCGGAAGACGTGCAGCGTCTCGGCATCACGACCATCAAGAGCTCCCCCACGCTCACGATGGTGGTGCACCTGATTTCGCCGGACAACCGCTACGACATGACGTACCTGCGCAACTACGCGCTGCTCAATGTGAAGGACCGCCTCTCGAACATCCAGGGTGTGGGCGAGGTGCAGTTGTGGGGCTCGGGCGACTACGCCATGCGTATCTGGCTCGACCCGCAGAAAGTGGCGCAGCGCAATCTCACCGCGAACGACGTGGTCAACGCGATTCGCGAGCAGAACGTGCAGGTGGCGGCGGGTGTGATCGGCGCGTCGCCTAGCGTGCCCGGCACGCCGTACCAGTTGAACGTCAACGCGCGTGGCCGTCTGCGCACGGAGAGCGAGTTCGGCGACATCATCGTCAAGACGAATCCCGACGGCGGCGTGACGTACCTGCGCGATATCGCGCGTATCGAACTGGCCGCGTCGGAGTACGGTTTGCGCTCGCTGCTCGACAACAAGCCGGCCGTCGCGCTCGCGATTAACCAGGCGCCGGGCGCGAACTCGCTCGCGATCTCGGACCAGGTGCGCGCGGCGATGAAGGAACTCAAGCAGGACATGCCCGCGGGCGTGGATTACAAGATTGTCTACGACCCCACGCAGTTCGTGCGCTCCAGTATCGAAGCGGTCGTGCACACGCTGCTCGAAGCCATCGCGCTCGTGGTGATCGTGGTGATCGTGTTCCTGCAAACATGGCGTGCGTCGATTATTCCGCTGATTGCGGTGCCGGTGTCGATCGTCGGGACGTTCTCGCTGCTGCTTGCGTTCGGCTTCTCGATCAACGCGCTGTCGCTGTTCGGCATGGTGCTCGCCATCGGTATCGTGGTGGACGATGCGATCGTGGTGGTGGAAAACGTGGAGCGCAACATCGCCAGCGGGTTATCCGCGCGCGATGCGACCTACAAGGCCATGCAGGAAGTGAGCGGGCCGATCATCGCCATTGCGCTCACGCTCGTGGCCGTGTTCGTGCCGCTCGCGTTCATGAGCGGCCTCACGGGCCAGTTCTACAAGCAGTTCGCGATGACCATCGCCATTTCCACGGTGATCTCGGCGTTCAACTCGCTCACGCTTTCGCCCGCGCTTTCGGCGCTGCTGCTGCGCGGCCACGGCGAGAAGGAAGACTGGCTCACGCGCGGGATGAACCTCGTGCTGGGCGGCTTTTTCCGCCGCTTCAACCAGGTGTTCCATCGCGGCTCGGAAAGCTATGGGCGCGGCGTGAACGGCGTGCTGCGCCACAAGGGCGCGATGCTCGGGGTCTATGTGGTGCTGATCGCCGCAACGGTGCTGATGGCGCGTGTGGTGCCGGGCGGCTTCGTGCCCGCGCAGGACAAGGAGTATCTGATCGCATTCGCGCAACTGCCCAATGGCGCCGCGCTCGACCGCACCGAGAACGTGATTCGCGACATGAGCGCCATTGCGCTCAAGCAGCCCGGCGTGGAAAGCGCGGTGGCGTTCCCGGGCCTTTCGGTGAACGGCTTCACCAATAGCTCGAGCGCAGGCATCGTGTTCGTCACGCTCAAGCCGTTCAAGGAGCGCAAGGGCAAGGCGCTTTCGGCAGGTGCGATCGCGGGTGCGCTGAACCAGCAGTACGCGAGCATCAAGGACTCGTTCATCGCCGTGTTCCCGCCGCCGCCGGTGCTCGGCCTCGGCACGCTCGGCGGCTTCAAGCTGCAGTTGGAGGATCATGGTGCGCTCGGCTATGAGGCGCTCAACCGCGCGACGCAGGACTTCGTCAAGCGCGCGGCGCAAACGCCGGAGCTGGGCCCGACGTTCACGAACTATCAGATCAACGTCCCGCAGCTGAACGTCGATCTCGACCGCACGAAGGCGAAGCAGCTTGGCGTACCGGTCACGGACGTGTTCGACACGATGCAGATCTATCTCGGCTCGCTCTACGTGAACGACTTCAACCGCTTCGGACGCGTGTATCAGGTACGCGTGCAGGCCGATGCGCCGTTCCGCCAGAGGGCCGACGACATCCTGCAACTGAAGACGCGCAACGCCGCGGGCGAAATGGTGCCGCTCTCGTCGCTCGTCACGGTCACGCCCACGTACGGCCCCGAAATGGTGGTGCGCTACAACGGCTACACCGCTGCCGACATCAACGGCGGCCCCGCACCCGGTTACTCGTCGGGGCAGGCGCAGGCGGCGGCGGAGCGCATTGCGGCCGAAGTGCTGCCGCGCGGCGTGAAGTTCGAATGGACCGACCTCACGTACCAGCAGGTGCTGGCGGGCAATGCGGGCATCTGGGTGTTCCCGATCAGCGTGCTGCTCGTGTTCCTCGTGCTGGCCGCGCTCTACGAGAGCCTGACGCTGCCGCTCGCGGTGATCCTGATCGTGCCGATGAGCGTGCTGTGTGCGCTAACGGGCGTTTGGCTCACGCAGGGCGACAACAACATCTTCACGCAGATCGGCTTGATGGTGCTGGTGGGGCTGGCTTCGAAGAACGCCATTCTGATCGTCGAATTTGCGCGTGAGCTGGAGCACGACGGACACACGCCGCTCTCCGCTGCAATCGAAGCGAGCCGCCTGCGTCTGCGTCCGATCCTGATGACGTCCATCGCGTTCATCATGGGCGTGGTGCCGCTCGTGCTCTCGAGCGGGGCGGGTTCGGAGATGCGTCATGCGATGGGCGTGGCTGTGTTCTTCGGCATGCTGGGTGTGACCGCGTTCGGCCTGCTGCTCACGCCGGTGTTCTACGTGGTGCTGCGCACGCTCGCGGGCGGCAAGATTCACGTCGCGCAAAAGGACAATGCGCGCAAGCCGCAGTCGATGGTCGATGCGTGAGGCGACAAGGGAGAATGATTAACATGACTAACGAATCCAGCTTGCGCTATAGCCGAAATGCCTCGCCGGGAGGCGGGCAGTTTGCGCGTATCACACGAATCGCGGCGAGCGTCGCGCTGTTTGCCTGGCTCGCGGCGTGTTCCGTCGAGCCCACCTACAAGGTGCCCGACGCCGCCGTGCCCGCCGCCTACAAGGAAGCGCCGCAGCAAACGCAAAGTGCGAATCCGCATGACGTGGGCACATGGAAGCCCGCGCAGCCCGCCGACGACGCTCACCGCGGCGAATGGTGGACGGTGTTCGGCGACCCGACGCTAGACAAGCTCGAACAGCAGGCGCTCGAAGCGAACCAGGACCTCAAGGCGGCCGCCGCGCGCGTGCAGCAGGCGCGCGCCGTGACGCAGGCCGCGCGCGCCTCGTGGTTCCCGTCGATCGATGCGGGCTTCGGGCCGACCTACGAGCGTGCTTCCCCGGCTTCGCTGTATGAGTCGCAGAACACCAATGTGCCCGCGCAAACGCTGTGGCGCGCGCAGGCCACCGCGAGCTACGAGGTGGATCTGTTTGGCCGCGTGAGTTCGAACGTCCACGCCGCACAGGCGGACGCGCAGCAAAGCGAAGCCTTGTTCCTCTCGGTGCAGCTTGCCTTGCAGGCCGACGTCGCGCAGAACTACTTCCAGCTGCGCCAGTTCGACTCGGACGTCGATCTGTACCGCCGCACGGTGGCGCTGCGTGAAGATGCGCTCAAGCTCGTCGAGCGCCGCTTCAAGGAAGGCGACATCAGCGCGCTGGACGTGGCGCAGGCGCGCAACGAGTTGGCGAGTGCGCGTGCCGACGCGGTGGGCGTCGCGCGTCAGCGCGCGGCCTCGGAGCATAGCCTGGCGATCCTGCTCGGCAAGGCGCCCGCGGACTTTACGTTCCCGGAAACGCCGCTCGCGCCGGTGGTCGTCCAGGTGCCGCCGGGACTGCCTTCCGCGCTGCTGGAGCGCCGCCCCGACGTGGCGGCCGCCGAGCGCTCCATGGCGGCCGCGAACGCACGCGTGGGCCTCGCGAAGTCGGCGTTCTTCCCGCAGCTCAATATCACGGGTGCAGCCGGCTTCGAGTCGGCCACGCTCGCCGACCTGTTCATGTGGTCGAGCCGCGCGTTCCTGCTTGGGCCGCTTGCTGGCACGGCGCTCACGCTGCCGCTTTTCGATGGCGGCCGGCGCAAGGCGAATCTCGCACAGTCGCGTGCGAAATACGATGAGGATGTGGCGCAATATCGCCAGCAGGTGCTCGTGGCCTTCCGCGACGTGGAGGACAATCTCTCCGACCTGCGCCTGCTCGACGACCAGATCCGCGAGCAGAACGACGCGGTGAGCGCTTCGCAACAATCGGCGCACCTTTCGCGTACGCAGTACGAGGAAGGCGAGGTGAGCTATCTGAACGTGATCGACAGCGAACGGACGGTGCTCGTGTCGCAATTGCAGGCCAGCCATCTGCAAGGCTCGCAGGCCGTGGCGACCGTGAACCTGATCCGCGCGCTGGGCGGCGGCTGGGGCGATGCGAAGCCCGGCGATGGCGCGCCGCCGCCGCTCGCAGCACGCTAAACGTCCCGCAAGACTCCACGGAAACAGCTGGAACGCTCGCCGCCTGCGCATATCGCAGGCGGCGATTTCCTTTGCGTAATCGCTTCGTAGACCCGGCCCCGCCGCGCCCCTATCATCGTCTGGACCCATCTGGAGCCAACGCGATGGGCCCTCATCGCGTCGCTCCTCACTGAACGAAGTCCAACTTCCATTCGAGGAACGCGATGATCCGTACCGTGCGCGCCGTGGGGCGCCCTTTTTCTTTTCAGCGCGTTTTTGCCTGGCTCGGCCTGCTGACGGCAATTGCCGTGCCGCTCGCGGCCACCACACTCAACGCGCACGCGGATACGCCCACGCTCAAGATCGGCATTGCCACCACGCCGCAAACGCCCGCGCTCCAGGAGGCGGCGCGCGAGGCGAAGGCGCAGGGCGTGGACGTGAAGATCATCGAATTCACCGACTGGAACACGCCCAACGCCGCCTTGGCGAACAAGGACATCGACGTCAACTACTTCCAGCACACGCCGTTTCTGGAGAACGCCGAAAAGCAGGGTGGTTACAAATTCGTCGCCATTGCGCCGGGCACGATCATGAAGATCGGCCTGTATTCGAAGAAGGTAAAACGTTTCGAAGACCTGAAGGATGGCGCGACGGTCGCCATCGCGAACGATCCCGTGAACGGCGGACGCGGCCTGTTGCTGCTGCAGCGCGCGGGCCTCATCAAACTCAAGCCGGGTGTGGACTATCGCGCCACGACGCTCGACATCGTTTCCAACCCCAAGCATTTGAAGATCGTTCAGCTCGAGGCGTCGCAACTCGCACGCTCGCTCGACGACGTGGATCTTGCGCAGGGTTACCCGAGCTTCATCAAGCTTGCGGGCACGACCGATCCGAACAGCGCGCTGCTTTTCGACGGCGTCGAAAACAAGTCGTTCGCGATCCAGTTCGTCGTGCGGCCCGAGAGCGTGAACGATCCGCGCATTCGCAAGTTCATCGACATCTACCAGCATTCGCCGGCTGTGCGCAAGGAACTCGACAAGGCCTTCGGCAACCTCTACGCGGTCGCCTGGTAAAGCGCGCGTCATTCACGCACGAGGAGCAGCGATGATGAAATGGTTCGGAGCGGCGCGCTTCATCGAAGCGGGGCCGGCGGCGGGCGAGGCGGCGCGCGATGCCGACGTGTCGCAGCCCGCGGTCGTGTTCGAAAATGTCGGCAAGACCTACGCGGCTGGCGCGCATGCGGCGCTCGCGGGCGTCGGCTTGCAGGTGGCGCGCGGCGAGGTGTTCGGCATCATCGGGCGCAGCGGCGCGGGCAAGTCCACGCTGCTGCGGCTCGTGAACGGCCTCGAAAAGCCCACGAGCGGCGGCGTGCGTGTGAACGGCGTGGACGTGGGCGCGCTCGACGAGCGGGCGCTCGTTGCGCTGCGACGGCGCATCGGCATGGTGTTCCAGCACTTCAACCTGCTTTCCGCGAAAACGGTGCACGACAACATCGCGCTGCCGCTGAAAATCGCGGGCGTGCCGAAAGCAGCCGTCGAGGCGCGCGTGAACGCGCTGCTCGAACTGGTGGGGTTGAGCGAGCGCCGCGATGCGTGGCCCGCGCGGCTTTCCGGCGGGCAGAAGCAGCGTGTGGGCATTGCACGCGCGCTCGTGCACGAGCCCGATATCCTGCTGTGCGACGAGGCGACTTCGGCGCTCGACCCGGAAACCACGCGCGCCATTCTTGCGCTGCTGCGCGACATCAACCGGCGCCTGGGCGTCACCATCGTGCTCATCACGCATGAGATGGAGGTCATACGCGACGTGTGCGATACGGTCGCGGTGATCGAGCGCGGCGAGGTGGTCGAGCAGGGTCCGGTATGGCGCGTGTTCGGCAATCCGCAGCACGAAGCGACGCGTGCGCTCCTGCACACGCCGGGCCACGAGTTGCCTGAGGACCTCGCGGCGCGCATTCACGCTTCGCCGCAAGCGGGTGCGCATGCGCTGTTCGACGTGCGCTTCACGGGCGAGGCGGCGCAGGAGCCCGACCTCGCCACGCTCGCGCAGGCGTTCGGCGCGCAGGGTGTGCGGTTTGTGCACGGCGGTATCGAGCGGATTCAGGGGCGCGCGCAAGGGCGGCTGGTCGTATCCGCGCCGGTGCAAAGCGCCGGCGAGGCAGCGTCGCTCGCCGAGCGCGCGCGTGGGCATGCAAGCCGTGTGGAGGTGCTGGGCTATGTCTGAAGTATGGATCGCCGAACTCCTCGAAGGCATACGCGACACGTTGCTGATGGTCGGCGTATCAGCGCTATTCGCACTGCTGATTGGTATTCCCATCGCGCTGCTGCTGGTCACGACGGCGCGCGGCGGCATCCTGGAGCGGCCCGCGCTCAACTCCACGCTGGGCGCGCTCGTCAACGCGTTCCGCTCCACGCCCTTCATCATCTTGCTGGTCGCGTTGCTGCCGCTTACACGCTTCCTCGTGGGCACGACAATCGGCGTATGGGCCGCCGTGGTGCCGCTTTCCGTCGCGGCCATTCCATTCTTCGCGCGTGTGGCCGAAGTGAGCCTGCGCGAAGTCGATCGCGGCTTGATCGAGGCTGCTCAGGCCATGGGCGCGCAGCGCCGCCATATCGTGTGGCATGTGCTGCTGCCCGAGGCGCTGCCCGGCATGGTGGGCGGCTTCACGATCACCGTGGTGGCGATGATCGGCTCGTCGGCGATGGCGGGCGCCGTCGGCGCGGGTGGCCTCGGCGATCTCGCGATACGCTACGGCTATCAACGTTTCGACACGACGGTCATGGTCACCGTCATCGTGCTGCTGATCGCGATCGTTGCCGCCGTGCAGTTCGCGGGCGACGTGCTGGTGCGGCATCTTTTGCGGCGAACCTGAGGGGCGCAGCCTTTTCGACATCACGCGCGCAGCCTCTTTGCTGCGCGCTTCGCTTTTCTTGGCATCTCATTCGGGAAATATGGGTATGAACGAAGCACAGCGCCCACGCGGGCACGAACAGGACGCGCGTTTCGCCGCGCTGCTCGAAGCGCTGCGTGCGAACGCCGCACAACGCGATCTTGCGGGCGGCCACGCGGCGGCCGAAAAGCAGCGCATTGCCGATGCCGGACTGCTCACGCTCGCCGTGCCGCGTGAGTTCGGCGGCCAGTTCGGCAAGGACGGCGTGCGCTGGAGCGATATCTACGCGACGATCCGCGCGCTTGCGCGCGTCGATAGTGCGCTTGCGCATCTGCTCGGCTTCCAGTGCCTGCAGGTGGCGAGCGTCGAATTGTGGGGCAGCGCCGCGCAGCGCGCGAACTGGCTGCAAGGCACCGTCGAGCATCGCTGGTGGTGGGGCAACGCGGTGAATCCACTCGACACGCGGCTCGTCGCGCAGCCGGACAAGGAAGGTGGCTGGCGTTTGCATGGCAAGAAGGGATTTTGTTCGGGCACCTACGGTTCGCAGAGGATGACCGTGAGCGCGCACGATCCCGCCACTGGCAACCCGGTGTTCGCGGTCGTGCCCACCACGCGCGCCGGGATCACGGTGCACGACGACTGGGACCCGATAGGCCAGCGCCAAACCGATAGCGGCACCGTATCGTTCGAGAACGTCGCAGTGCGCGCCGACGAAGTGCTGCAACGCCCCGACACGCCGCGCGCCACGCTGCGCACGCTGGTTTCGCAAGGCGTGCTGACGAATCTTTTCGTGGGCCTTGCCGAAGGTGCGCTTGAAGAAGCGCGCGCCTATGTGCTCGCGAACGGCCGCCCGTGGGTCAATTCGGGTGTTCAGCACGTGGCCGACGACCCGTTCCTGCAGCAGCGCTTTGGCGAGATGCGCGTTCAGTCGCTCGCGGCGGCCGTGCTGGCGGATCGCGCGGGCGCGCTGCTCGACGCTGCGTGGGACGAAGGCGACGCCTTGAACACAGCCACGCGTGCCGAAGTCTCGCTCGCGATTTCAGAGGCGAAGATCGTCGCGCACCGTGCCGCGCTCGAGGGCGGCGAGCAGCTTTTCGAGGCGTGCGGCGCGCGCGCCACGGGCGCGGCGCTCGCGCTCGATCGCTTCTGGCGCAACGCGCGCGTGCACACGCTGCACGATCCGCTCGACTACCGCCTGCGCGACGTGGGCCGTTTCACGCTCTTGAGAGAAGTGCCGCAGCCGACGCTGTACACTTGAGGGCCCGATCGCGGCATGTGCTGCGACAGGTCAACCCTTGAGGATCGAACCGTTGGAGTTCCGACTACCGACCACGGCAACGGCGCCTTTTTGCCCTTCAGAAGTGCAGGGCAGTATCGAGGTTTCGCCGCGCGCGCCGTTCTGGAAGAAGTTCTGGCAATTCGCAGGTCCCGGCCTGCTGGTGTCGATCGGGTATATGGACCCGGGCAACTGGGCCACCGACATCGAGGCGGGCTCGCGCTACGGTTACAGCCTCCTGTTCGTCGTCGTGCTGTCGAGCCTCGCGGCCATCGCACTGCAGTGCCTGTCCATGCGACTTGGCATCGTGACGCAACGCGATCTCGCGGAGCTGTCGCGCGAGCGCTATTCGAGGCCGGTCGCGCTCGGCCAGTGGCTGCTCGCCGAGCTGTCGATCATCGCGTGCGATCTTGCGGAGGTGCTGGGCGGCGCGCTCGCGTTCCACCTGCTGCTCGGCTGCTCGCTGATGGTGGGCGTGGTGCTCACCGCGTTCGACACGCTGATCGTGCTCGGCCTGAAGGGCAAGAACTTCCGCTCGCTCGAGGCGATCATGGCCGGCCTGATCGCCACGATAGGCCTGGGTTATGTGATCCAGCTCGCGCTCGTGAGGCCGCACTGGCCTTCGGTCTTTGCGGGTGCGGTGCCGTCGTGGCACGCCATTTCCTCGGTGGAGCCGCTGTATCTGGCGATCGGCATTCTTGGCGCGACCGTCATGCCGCACAACCTCTATCTGCATTCGTCGATCGTGCAAACGCGCGCCGTCAAACGCGACCCTGCGAGCCTCAAGCAGGCCATTGGCCTTTCTCGACTCGACACGATCGCCTCGCTTCTGATCGCGCTCCTGATCAATGCGGCCATCCTGATTCTGGCGGCAGCGGCTTTTCACGCCAACGGGCACACCGACGTCACCGACATCGAGCAGGCTTACAAACTGCTCGCGCCGATTGTCGGCACGGGCGCGGCGGCAGTGCTATTCGCGATCACGCTGCTCGCCTCCGGGCAGAGTTCGACGTTCACCGGCACCGTGGCGGGCCAGGTCATCATGGAAGGCTTCCTGCAGATGAAGATTCCGTGTTACCAGCGGCGCTTGATCACGCGCGTGCTCGCGCTGATTCCCGCCTTTGCGGGCGTGGCGCTGCTCGGCAACGGTGCAGTAGGCAAGCTGCTGGTGGCAAGTCAGGTGGTGTTGAGCCTGCAACTGCCATTCGCGCTCTGGCCGCTCATTCGCATGACGAACGATCGTGCGCTCATGGGCGAGTTCGTGAACCGGCTCCCCACGCGGTTGATTGCGTGGTTCCTGTTCGTCGTGATAACGGCTGCGAACCTGTGGCTCGTCTGGCAGACGTTCAGCGGAAATTAGAAGCGGGAAAGGTGTAACAGGCGCGCGCCATGGAGGCGGCAAGCAGGGGCGGCAAGCAAAAGCCGCAAGCAAAAGCCGCAAGCAAAAGCGGCAATCGGAAAGCGCTTCGCCGTCCGGCGCCCCCGAGCGCCGGACGGTTTCACGTCTTGGTCTTGGTCTCAAGTCCGGTTGACCCGGATCTGCTCTCCTACGCTTACGCAGCCTCGGCAATGCCATCCGACGTTACCACTGCCGGAAGGTCGCTCTCGGTCTGCTCGGCGCCCCGTCGCGCTGCAGCCGCCTTTTTCGTCTTGCCGGCTCGCGATGGAGGCTGGCATGCGCCGCACACGACGTTGTGCTGAAGGTCGTGGCGATGCGCGACGAACTTGCCGTTGCAACGGCAGCAAGGCGTCAACTGCAGAATATCGGCATCGAAAAATCGCACCAGGGTCCACGCACGCGTGAGGTCGAGCGCCGGCTCGGCCCCGCTGTGGCGGCAGTGTTCCAGATACAGCCGGAACCCCTTGGTGAGCGCGTCGAGATGCGAGCAACGCGCTTCGTTCTTCAGGAACAGGTACGTGTTATAGAACAGCGAGGCATGGATGTTGGCCAGCCACGTCATGTACCAGTCCGCCGAGAACGGCAGCATACCTTTGGGCGGCGACACGCCACGGATCTCGCGATACAGGCGGATCATGCGGTCGCGCGAGAGCGTGAGTTCGCTTTCGAGCACCTGCATACGCGCGCCCAGCTCGATCAGTGCGATCGCGCGGAATACTTCCTGAGCGTCTTCGGTGAGGCTGCGCCGCGTAGTCATGACGTCACCCTCAGGCGAATTGCCCAGCCGGCTGTCCTGCTAGCAGGATGGCCGCATGGGTAGCCGCCACGTCGGCATGCCTGGAAGTCTGCGTAAGCGCCGACAACATCGCATGATCGTCGAAGCGGAAAAAACAGAGAAGTTGGTCGGAAGAGGCCAACCTGACGATCTGCGCGAGCGACAGAGCGCCAAGCAGATCGGCCAGTTCCGACGACAGTCCCAGTCGGAACATGCCGACTGGCTTGTCCTCGCGCAGCATGCGCTGTGCGAGCATCAGATACGACAAATTAATTTCGCGGATAGATTCCAGCGTCTCGCTGCTACGGTCCATTTCTCTAGTTTCCGAAGCCCCGAATTTAACCCCCCGGCTTTTTCGCCGTTGTATCTTTTCTGGTCTTGTCGTCGATCTTCGCTCGTTGGCTCGATCTGACTCTTTGATACAGGTTGTTACATCTCGTAACAACCTTGGACTGAATTGTATGAGGGCTTATCTCAGAAAGCAATCCCTCAGAAAAAAAATAATCGGACTGTTGTAAATAATTTTCGGTAAGTTTTGCCGTCGTTTGAAACCTGGCTTACAGCCAGCCGTCGAGGCCTTGATCTGATTGATGAACTTGGCGGCGAAGCCTTGGTTTATCAGGGTTTCCGCCAGCTTCTCGATGCATGCGCAACGAATCGTCGCGAGTCAAAAAGCGTCGGCCTCATGGAATAAACGTTTAGAAAGGAGTGGCGTTGACAGGTAAAAAATGCGCGTCTGCGGATTAATACCTATGACGATTAAGTTGTAACAGGTGTTTCGACCCTGAGGACCTGTAACAGGGCAATGTGTAACTGAGATGTTACGAGTGCAGAAGGCAGGTAACCCTGTTGTTTCCGGGAATATATGCAGACCGGATATTGCGCGGAGATCGCGTCTTTGAAACGTTTGCGAGGGGGGGCGGAGTGCGGCGGCACAGGCCGGTGTCTCGGTCATATCATGACGTGATACAGCTGCCATAATGAAAGCGGTACTTCGGGTACGGCGCGCTCGCCTGTCTTGCGCCGGGAATCGTCGGGGGAGGAATCATGGCCTCGTTCAACAGGATTCTGCTGTGTTACGACGCAACGCGCGAAGGCCGGCGGGCTTTGCGCGAGGGCGCCGACCTTGCGCGCGCATGCCACGCGCAAACGCATTTGCTCGCCGTGCTCGATCAGGCGCCGCTGCAATGGGGGACGGACATCGCGTCTGCCGTGCCGTTCGAAGCCGCGGAAGAGGCGGCGCGCGAGATTCTGCGTGAGGGGGTGGCCTGCCTGCAGGAGAAGGGCCTCGCGGCAACGGGCCACTTCGTGGTGGGCCGGCCGATTGACGTGATCGCGAGCTACTGCGCGGAGCTTCTGCCCGATCTCATCGTGCTGGCTCACCACCGGCGCGGTCCGTTCAAGCGTTGGTGGGCCGGTCGCGATGACCGCTTGCTGCTCGACCGCGTGTCGTGCAGCGTGCTGGTTGTCACAGCACCGGACCCGGAGCCGGTGAAAGCGGCGGCCTGAGCCGCAGCGGCGCAGGTTTGACCGGTGCGCGGTTCAGGCGCTGGGTTCGCCAAGAATCGGCGTGCGCTTGACCTCGGAAATGTAGAGCAGGATCAGCGAGACCCATACGACGCCGTAAAGCAGCATGAAGCAGCTCGACCTGATCTTGAGCCAGTCGAGCAGGATGCCGAACAGGATCGGCAGCAAAAAGCCGCCCAGGCCGCCCGCCAGACCGACAATGCCGGTCACGATGCCCATGTTGGTGGGGAAGTCGTCGGCCACGTACTTGAATGTCGAGGCCATGCCGAACGCGAACACCGCGCCCAGCACGAAGGCGATCGCGACGAAGCCGAACACCGGCATGCTGATGTGCAGCGCCGCCTGGCCGTCGATCGTGTGAATCACGAAGTCCGTGGGCGGGTACGAGAGAATGAAGAGGCAAATCCACGCCACCCACAGACCCCACCACGTGACGGTATGCGCGCCGAGCTTGTCGGCGAGCACGCCGCCCACGGCGCGCAAGATCGAGCCCGGCAGCGAAAAGCCCGCGGCGAAGGCCGAAGCCATGACGAGCGACATGCCGTACTCAGCCTTCAGATATTGTGGAATCCACAGCGAAAGGGCCGTGAAGCCGCCGAACGTGATCGAGTAGTACTGGCACAGCCGCCACACGCGCGGGTCGGCCAGCACCTTGAACGAGTCGAGCAGCGAGCCGCCCGACTTGCCGGCGCCGGGGTCGCGCGCCGAGCCGAGCCAGAAAATCACGGCGGTCACGAGCAGCGCGACGGCATAGACGCGCGGCACGAAGCGCCATCCATAGAGATTCTCGAGTTGCGGCGTGACGAACAGGTTGACGGCGGCGCCCACCGTGCCCGCACCGAAAAATCCCATGGCGAAGCCGCGCTGGCTTGGCGGGAAAAAGCGGGCCACATACGGCGTGCCCACTGCGAACGAGGCGCCCACGCAGCCGAGAAAGAGGCCGATGAGCAGGAATTGCCACAGCTCGCTCGCATAGCTGACGATATACACCGGCACGGCGCAAACCACGAGCAGCGTGGTCATGACGATGCGCCCGCCGAAGCGGTCGGTCCAGGCGCCCAGAGGCAGCCGCATGAGCGCGCCGGTCAGCACGGGTGTGGCGGTTAGCAGGCCGAACTCGGTGCTGTTGAGCTGGAGTTCCTCGCGCAGCTGCACGCCGAGCACGCCGAACATCATCCACACCACGAAACAGACAAGGAACGCGAGCGTGCTGACGAGCAGGACGGACCATGCCTTCGCGCCGACTTTCTCGGGCTGCGCTGCGCTCGTCACAGGGCGGGCCGGTTCGCTACGCAGATTCATGTTGTCTCCATCGCGTGGGGGTGCAGATCGACTTCACTGGACGAGCGGGCTCGTCGCGGCTTCCAGCGCCGCGTTTTCGAGCGTCGCTTCGGAGGCCAGGATCGATACGTACTGTTGAATGGCCTTGTGGCGCACGCGTTCGCTGAGAAAGCGCGCGATGTCGCCGGAAACGTCGTCGTAGGGCACAGCATCACCCGGCACGCGCTGATCCACGCGCACGAGATGAAATCCGAAGCGTGTGCGTACGAGGCGAGGCAGAACGCCCATGTCGGCGCAGTCGAACAGCGCCGCTTCGAACTCGGGCACCGTGTCGCCGCGCGTGAGCTGGCCAAGACTCCCGCCCACGCCCGCTGAAGGGCAGTTCGAGAACTGGCGCGCCAGCGCCTCGAACGTGTCGGGCGCCTGCTGCAACTCGCGCAGCGCTTCTTCGGCTTTCTGGCGCAGCATCGCGAGCGGCACGCGGTCGGTAATGGCGAAGAGAATGTGGCTCGCGTACACGAGTTCGTTGCGCACGAAGCGCTTTGTGTGCTGCGTGTAGTAGCGCTCGCAGTCTTCGGACGTTGGCTCGGGCACACGCAGTTCGCGCTCTAGCAGCTTGTCTGTCGTGCTGTCGTCGAGTTCGGCGTCGGGCGCCAGCAGGTTCAGCGCCACGGCGCGCTGGCGCAGCAGTTCGTGCACGACGAGCGTGCGCCGCGCGGCGAGCGCGGGGTCCGGGTCGTCGGCGTGGTTGCCGCGCTCGGCCTCGATTGCGGCGAGGCCGATCTCAACGTCGTTCACGCGGGCGGGCAGGTCTGGCTGTCCTTCGTGGGGGGCCGCATTCATGATCGATCGCGCTCCTGGTTCCGGTTGGCGATTAGCGCTTGCGCACGAGCTGGTACGGACGGATCAGATAGAACACCGAAGCGATGCCGCTCCAGATATGCACCATGCGCGTGAAGGGCGAAACGAGGAAGATCGTGAAGCCGAGCGCGATATGGGTTTGATACACGAGCGGCACGCCGTCGAGCAGCGCGGCGATATTTGGGCGGAACGTCACCACGCCTTTCACGTAGTCGGTGAGCTGTTCGAACATCAGGCCGTCCATGTGGCGCGCCGAGAGCACCACGGTCGCGAGGCCGAGCGCGAGTTGCGCCCACAGCATGAACACGATGAGGATGTCCGACGGCTTGCTGTTCACGCGAATGCGCGTGTCGCCAAGCCGCCGCACGATCAGGATCGTGAGGCCGACAATGGCGAAGCTGCCGGCCACGCCGCCCGCGACCATCGCGAGCAACTGGTGAACGGTGGCCGAGATGAACGGCGCGACGAGCCAGTGCGGCGCGAGAAAGCCGACGAAGTGACCCATCACCACGACGAGAATGCCCCAGTGGAACAGATTGCTGCCAAGCCGCAGCGCGCCGCGCCGCAGCAGTTGCGACGAATCGCTCTTCCACGTGTACTGCTCGCGGTCGAAGCGCACGAGCGAGCCGAACAGCAGCACCGCAAGGCAGATGTACGGATAGATGCCGAACAGAAACTGATGAAAGTAATCGCCCATGACGGCTCCTTGCTTGCGGTGTTCGAACGGCGTGCCTGGGTAGCGTGTGTTGCCTTGCTAGCGCGGTGCGCGGCGCGGGTGAAACTCGACCGGTGCGACGGCAGGGCGCTCCGCGCCCATGAATTGCACGGGCTCATCAGCCCAGGCCGCGTCGAGCGCTCGCAGATGCTCTTTGTCGTGCGGCTTGCCTCCGTCGTCGTCGTGTGCCGCTTCGGGTAGATCCGCGCCGCCCGCGCCCGCGAGCGGCAGCAGCGCGCCGATCACATATGCGTAGTGGCTGTTGCGCCGGCTCAGTTCCTGCGTAATCGATTGCAGGATCGCGACGGTCTCGCCAAGCAGTGCGCGCGCCTCGTTCGTCTCCAGAATCGAGAGATATTCGAGGAACACGGGGAGGTAGTCAGGCAACTGGCCGGGCTGCAGCAACATGCCGTGCTTCTCGTAGGTCTGAACGAGGTCGATCATCGCCTGGCCTCGATCGCGCGACTCGCCGTGTACGTGCTCGAACAAATGCAGCGATGTTGCGCGGCCGCGGTCGAACAACGCGACGTAGTTTTCCTGCAGCGCAAGCAGATCGCGCGAGCCGAGATAGTCGAGGAAGCGCTCCAGCTTCTCGCGCGCCTCGGCGCCGAATGCGCGCTCGCTGCGTACGATCGCGCGTAATTCATGCACGGCCTCGATGAGCGACGCATCGGGGTATTCGAGCAGCGACGCAATGAGCCGGTACGTCATGGGCTGGGGACGAGCGGCGAACATGGTCAGATCTCCTGAATGGGAATCTTGCGATGCCCACTCTTCGGTGCGAACAGGCTCGCCTCCGATTTACCGTCCGAGCAGCCGTTGCCGAACGTGAAGCCGCATGACGAGCGCAGGTCGAAGGCGTTTTCCGCGTATTCGCGGTGCGTGGTGGGAATCACGAAACGATCCTCGTAGTTCGCAATCGCGAGATAGCGATACATCTCCTCGACCTGTGCGAGCGACAGTCCCACTTGCGAGAGGACCTGCGGGGCATCCATGCGGTCAACATGGCGCGCACGCATGAACGCGCGCATGGCGAGCAGGCGTTCCAGCGCGACCTGCACCGGCTTTTCGTCTCCGGCGGTGAGGAGGTTCGCGAGATAGCGCAACGGAATGCGCAGCGAATGCACGTCGGGCAGCCATCCGTTCATGCCGAGTTCGCCGCTGTTGGCCGCCGCGTTGATCGGCGAAAGCGGCGGCACGTACCAGACCATCGGCAGCGTGCGGTACTCGGGGTGCAGCGGGAATGCAATGCGCCAGTCGATCGCCATCTTGTAGACGGGCGAGCGCTGCGCACCGTCGATCCACGCCTGCGGCACGCCGTCGCGCGCGGCCTGCTCGATCACGGCCGGATCGAACGGGTCGAGGAATACGTCGAGTTGCGCCTGGTAGAGATCCTTCTCGTCGGCGACGCTCGCGGCCTCGCGAATGCGATCGGCGTCGTAGAGCAGTACGCCGAGGTAGCGAATGCGTCCCACGCAGGTTTCCGAGCACACCGTGGGTTGACCCGCCTCGATGCGCGGATAGCAGAAGATGCACTTCTCGGCCTTGCCGCTTTGCCAGTTGAAGTAGATCTTCTTGTACGGGCAGCCCGAAACGCACATGCGCCAGCCGCGGCACTTGTCCTGATCGATTAGCACGATGCCGTCTTCCTCGCGCTTGTAGATCGAGCCGGAAGGGCACGCGGCCACGCATGCCGGGTTCAGGCAGTGCTCGCACAGGCGCGGCAGATACATCATGAAGGTGTTCTCGAACTGACCGTAGATATCCTTCTGCACGTTTTCGAAGTTATAGTCCTTCGAACGCTTTTCGAACTCGCCGCCCAGAATCTCTTCCCAGTTCGGACCCCACTCGATCTTCTCCATGCGCTCGCCGCTCACGAGCGAGCGCGGTCGCGCAACCGGCGTGGCCTTCGTGTTGCCCGCTTCCTGCAAGTGCGCGTAGTCGAACGTGAAGGGCTCGTAGTAGTCGTCGATTTCCGGTAGATGCGGATTCGCGAAGATCTGCGCGAGCAACCGCCACTTGCCGCCCAAGCGCGGCTCGATCTGGCCATCGGCCTTGCGCACCCAGCCGCCGCGCCAGCGCTCCTGGTTCTCCCACTCCTTCGGGTAGCCAATGCCAGGCTTCGTCTCGACGTTGTTGAACCACGCGTATTCCATGCCCTCGCGGCTCGTCCAGACGTTCTTGCAGGTGACCGAGCACGTGTGACAGCCAATGCACTTGTCGAGGTTCAGCACCATCGCGATTTGCGCGCGCACTTTCATGAGCCTTCTCCTTCGCGAACGGCCGCATTCACAGCGGCAGGCAAGGGACCAACGGGCGTTTCCTCCGTGTCGAGCCAGTCGACGTTCTTCATCTTGCGCACAATGAGGAATTCATCGCGGTTCGAGCCAACTGTGCCGTAGTAATTAAAGCCGTAAGCGAGTTGCGCGTAGCCGCCGATCATGTGCGTAGGCTTGAGCGAAATGCGGGTGACCGAGTTATGAATGCCGCCGCGCGTGCCCGTTATTTCGGAGCCCGGCGTGTTCACGATTTTTTCCTGTGCGTGGTACATCATCACCATGCCGCGCGGAATGCGCTGGCTCACCACGGCGCGCGCGCAGAGCGCACCGTTCGCGTTGAAGCATTCGATCCAGTCGTTGTCGACCACGCCGATCTGCGCGGCGTCCTGCTCCGAGATCCACACGATCGGGCCGCCGCGCGAAAGCGTGAGCATCAGCAAATTGTCGGTGTAGGTGCTGTGAATGCCCCACTTCTGGTGCGGCGTGATGAAGTTGAGCGCCAGTTCCGGATTGCCGTTCGAGCGCGTGCCCGCCATTTTTTCGTAACTGCCCGTTTCGATGGGCGGCTTGTAGACGCACAGCGCCTCGCCGAAATCGCGCATCCACGTATGGTCCTGATAGAGCTGCTGGCGGCCGCTCAGCGTGCGCCAGGGGATCAGCTCGTGCACGTTCGTGTAACCCGCGTTGTACGACACGTGTTCCGACTCGATGCCGCTCCACGTTGGCGACGAAATGATCTTGCGCGGCTGCGCCTGGATATCGCGAAAGCGGATCTTTTCGTCGGCGCGAGCGTCGGCGAGATGCGCGTGCTCGATGCCCGTGAACTTCGAGAGCGCTTCCCACGCTTTCTTCGCCACCGCGCCGTTCGTTTCGGGTGCGAGCGAGAGAATCGTCTCCGCGGCGTCGAGCGCGGTTTCGATGCGCGGTCGGCCCTTCGCGTCGCCAGCGTCTTCGGATTGGTCGCGATAGTTCAGCGCGCCGAGTTCGTGCACTTCCTCCTCGGTATTCCAGCTAATGCCCTTGCCGCCGTTGCCGAGCTTGTCCATGAGCGGCCCGAGCGACGTGAAGCGGTGATACGTCTCGGGGTAGTTGCGTTCGAGCGTGACCACGCCCGGCATGGTCTTGCCAGGAACCGGCTCGCATTCGCCGCGTTTCCAGTCAGTCACGCAGAAGGGCTGCGCCAGTTCGCCTGCGGCGTCGTGCGCGATGGGCGCGAGCACCACGTCGCGCTCCACGCCGAGATGGCCGACGCTCAGTTCGGAAAAGCGCTTCGCGATGGCCTTGAAAATGTCCCAGTCGCTGCGCGCCTGCCACGCCGGATCGACAGCAGCGGAGAGCGGGTGGATGAACGGGTGCATGTCGGACGTATTCATGTCGTCCTTCTCGTACCACGTGGCGGTGGGCAACACGATGTCCGAGTACATACAGGTGGTGGACATGCGGAAGTCGAGCGTGCAGAGCAGGTCGAGCTTGCCCTTGGGCGCTTGCTCATGCCAGACGACCTCTTCGGGACGCGGCACGCCGTCCTTCACCACTTCCTCGCCCTGCACACCGTTCGTTGTGCCAAGCAGGTGCTTGAGGAAGTACTCGTGCCCCTTGCCCGACGAGCCGAGCAGGTTCGAGCGCCACACGAACAGGTTGCGCGGGAATACGGCCGGATTGTCGGGGTCTTCGCAGGCGAGCTTGAGGCTGTCGTCTTTCAGTCGGCGCGCGACTTCGGCGCCGGCTTTCGAAGGGTCTTCGAGCGAGCGGCCCAACTCCAGCGGATTGCTCGCGAGTTGCGGGGCGGAAGGCAGCCAACCCATGCGCTCGGCGCGTACGTTGTAGTCGATCGGCGCGCCGTGGTAGTCGGCCTTGTTTGCGAGCGGCGAAAGTAGGTCCGTGGGGTTCATCGGGTCGTAGCGCCACTGGTCGGTATGCGCATAGAAGAACGATGTGGCATTCATCTGGCGCGGCGGCCGGTTCCAGTCGAGTGCGAACGCGAGCGCGGTCCAGCCTGTTTGCGGGCGCAACTTTTCCTGGCCCACGTAATGCGACCAGCCGCCACCGGACTTGCCGACGCAGCCGCACATCACGAGCATGTTGATGATGGCGCGATACGCCATGTCCATGTGGAACCAGTGATTGATGCCCGCGCCGATGATGACCATCGAGCGGCCTTCGGTCTTGTCGGCGTTCTCGGCGAACTGGCGCGCGACGTTGATGACGTCCGCGCGCTTCACGCCGGTAATCGCTTCCTGCCAGGCAGGCGTGTAAGGCACATCGTCGTCGTAGCTATGCGCGAGGTCCTTGCCGCCCAGGCCCTGGTCGAGCCCGTAGTTCGCGACGAAGAGATCGTAGACCGTAGCCACGAGCCGCTCGCCGGCGGGTGTTGCCACGCGCCGCACGCCAACGCGGCGGCTCAGCACCGGTCCATGCGAGGTGTGCGGGAAATGCGGATGCGCGACGTTGCCGAAGTAGGGGAACAGCACGTCCACCACGTCGTCGTGCCTTTCGACGAGCGAGAGCGCGGGCTTGAGCGGTGCGCCGTCAACACCTTCCTCGCGCAGGTTCCACTTGCCGCGATCGGCGCCTTCCTGCTGGCCCCAGCGAAAGCCCACCGAGCCGAGCGGCACCGCGAACTCGTTCGTCGCGCTGTCGATCACCACGGTCTTCCATTCGGCATTGTTCTCCTGCGCGAGTGCGCCTTCGAAGTCGGACGCGCGCAGATAGCGGTCGGGCACATACTGACCGTCGCGCTCGACGAGCGTGACAAGACAGGACATGTCGGTGAAGCGGCTGCAATAGTCGGCGAAATAGGTGCTGTTGCCGGCGAGGTGATACTCCTTCAGGATCACGTGGCCCATGGCGAGCGCGAGTGCCGCGTCGGTGCCTTGCTTGGGATGCAGCCAGATGTCGCCGAACTTCGCGCCTTCGGCGTAGTCGGGGAAGATCGAAACGATCTTCGCGCCGCGATAGCGCGCTTCCACCATGAAGTGCGCGTCGGGCGTGCGCGTTTGCGGCACGTTCGACCCCCACATCACGATGAACGATGAGTTGTACCAGTCTGCGGATTCGGGCACGTCGGTCTGCTCGCCCCATGTTTGCGGCGAGGCAGGCGGCAGGTCGCAGTACCAGTCGTAGAACGAAAGGCACACGCCGCCGATGAGCGAGAGATAGCGTGAGCCGGCCGCGTACGACACCATCGACATGGCGGGAATGGGCGAGAAGCCGATCACGCGGTCCGGGCCGTGCCGCTTGATGGTGTGCACGTTCGCGGCGGCCGCGATTTCGAGCACTTCGCTCCAGTCTGCCCGCACGAAGCCGCCAAGGCCGCGCCGCGTTTGATAACTTTTGCGCGCGTCGTCGTCGTCGACAATGGCGGCCCACGCGGCAACGGGGTCGAGCGTACGGCGCTTTTCGCGCCACAGCTTCACGAGTGCGCTGCGGACGAGCGGATACTTGAGGCGATTGGCGCTGTAGAGATACCACGAATACGATGCGCCGCGCGAGCAGCCGCGCGGTTCGTGGTTGGGCATGTCGGGGCGCGTGCGTGGATAGTCGGTTTGCTGCGTTTCCCACGCGACAATGCCGCCCTTTACATAGATCTTCCACGAGCACGAGCCCGTGCAATTCACGCCGTGTGTAGAGCGCACGATCTTGTCGTGCTGCCAGCGCGTACGGTACGCCTCCTCCCATTTTCGGTCTTCGTCTGTGACGGCGCCGTGACCGTCAGCGAATTGTGTTCTTGCCGCAGTGAAGTAACGCAGACGATCCAGAAAATGGCTCATGGCATCTCCAGCGTGTGGGCGCGTCCGGGACACCGGTATTTAAGAGGAGGAATTAGAAGATGTAAAGGGAATGAATGTAATCTATTTCGACGTATTCACGTGAACATATCGATTGCTTGCAATATTTGTCGGGAAGATGACGAAACGTCGATTATGCGAAACGCACGTCAGCATAGGGATATGTTTGGCAACGATTCAAGTTTCAAAACTTTCTTTCATTGAAGGAAATCACCTTGATTTTGCGGATAAACTAGTCGATTGAGTAGTGCGTGACTTTTTCTCGATTGCGTTATCGAGGTGAAAATGATTCGTAAATCAAAGCGCAAAAAGGCTTCTGATTTTTTGTGATGAATTGAGATTTGCTCCGCCAGGCATTGAATTGCGCACTCGTTGTGCGCGCACGAATCAGAAACGACCATTTCCGCGTGATTCGCGAGCCAGACATACTTCAACGCGCGTGATCGCGCAATGCCTGCGCCGTTTGCGGATTGGCGGGAAAGAACGCTTCGATTGCCAGTTCGGAAAGCGTGATGTCGACCGGTGTGCCGAACACGGTGGTCGTGCTGTAGAACGCCAGCTCGCCAAGCATCGTGCGCACGCGCAGCGGCACGGCAATGTGATGCGCGATCGGCTCGCCGCGCGCCTCCCCGACGCCGGGCGGGGTGGGATACGACGCGAGCTCCTCGTGCAGCGCGGCGAGCGCGGGGTCGGCGCTCGCATCGATCTGACGCTGCAGGCGCGTCAGCAAATGCGCACGCCACGCGTGCCAGTTGACGATGCGCGGCGCCATGCCTTCCGGATGCAGCGAAAGCCGCAGCGCATTGATGGGCGCGGCGAGCAGCGCGGGCGAAGCGTCGCCGATGAGCGGTGCGAGCGAGCCGTTCGCGGCGACGATATTCCAGTGGCGGTCCACTGCTACGGCAGGATAGGGCTCGTGCCCACGCAGCACGAGATCGACCGCCTCGCGCGCGGCGGCGAACTGCGGGTCGTCGAGCGCCCGCTCGCGATAGAGCGGCGCGTAGCCTGCCGCCATTAGCAGCGCGTTGCGCTCGCGCAGCGGCACATCGAGTTGCTCCGCGAGATGCATGACCATCTCGCGGCTCGGTAGCGCGCGGCCCGACTCGACGAAGCTCAAATGGCGCGTGGAAATCTCGGCTTCGGTGGCGAGCAGCAGTTGGCTCATGCGCCGGCGCACGCGCCAGTCGCGCAGCATTTCGCCGACGCTGCGGCGCACAGTGCCGGACGGCGTTGCAGGGAGAATGGAAGCGAGCGTGTTCATGTCGCCGATTCTAGCGAAACGCGTGGGCGAAGCGATTACGTATGAGGTAAAGAAACGCCCTGGCGCTGCCGACATCGGATATATGAAAACCTTGGGTTTATGTCCCTGCTGCATGCGTGGACGACGTTTACCGTGTGCCGCGCAATCGCCTAGAATGAAAAATCTCACGTACTGTGGCGTCGCGCTGAGGAGACAGCCATGAGGGAAACGGTTGCTGCTTATCTGCTCGGACCAGGCGTCATGTTGCTGGTGTGTGCGGTCATGTGGGCCGTGTCGCGCCGCAGCAGCGGCACGCTCGAGGCGCGCCTGACTCGCTGGCTCGACGCGCATCGGCCGCACGGCATGCGCCACAAGCATTGAGCGTGCCAGCGTCGCGGCGGTTTGCGCGGTTTTGTGCGGTCGTGTCGTGGCATCGCGAGCGGATCGCCGCAGCGCCCGTCAAGTCAATTCCATAGCATTCCGAATTAATTGCCGGCTTGGTTTCCGGGTTCGTTTGTTTCGCTCCGGCGTACGTCACGCCCTTGCGCGTCACGCTTCGTCTGCCGTTCCCGCATCAATTCGAGGGAACTGACCGTGCGCCCTGCGGTCATTCCGATATTGCATACCGGAGCCCTCCATGACCCGTCCCGCCGATTCCTTCATCATCTTCATCGCCCGCATCGCGCTCGCCATTCTGTTTCTCTGGGGCGGTGCCATGAAGCTGCTGGGGTACGCGGGGTTCGTCGGCTACCTGCACTCGAAGGGCGTGCCGTACGCCTCGTATGGCGCGATCGTGGCGACCGTCATCGAGCTGCTCGGCGGCATTGCGCTCGTGTTGGGCGTGCGCACGCGCGCGGTTGCGTTCCTGCTGGCCCTGTACGCTATCGTCACGGCGATACTGGGCCATGACTTCTGGAACGTGACGCAGGCGGCGGCGCAGCAAGACGCGGTCATTCACTTCTGGAAGAACGTGGCGATCGCGGGCGGTTTCCTGTTGTTGAGCGTGACGGGCGCGGGACGTGCTTCCGTTGATGGCATGCGCGCGCCGCGCGGCGGCCTGCGAGGCTGACGCCTTTCTTTGTATGGCGCGGCGCGAGTGTCGAATCACAACCACCGGGCAACCGGGTGTAAAGGGAGCAGGCCTTGATACAGAACTTCGACTTCAACGTGGCAGGCAAGACCGGGCAGTTCTGCGCGAGTCTTGCGGAGGACGGCACGCGGCGCGTGTTCATCAGCTATGCGGATACCGCGAAGACACTGGTGATTCTCGACGCCACCGGGATTATCGGCGCGCTCAAGGCTGAGCTCGAAGAGCCCGACCAGCTGATTGCCCACGCCATTCGCAAGGCGCAGAACGATGGCTTGATCGCCCGCGCGATCGACTCCGGCACGATCCAGGAGGCGTCGCTGTAATTTGGCACCGCAGTTCGCCATCACAGCCCGTCACGACAACTCGCACTGCATCAGCGCGATTCCGGCTCGTTCATCCGCGCAGGCGCGGCATGGCGCACGCCCGCATGCGCCGGATCGGTTTTCACAAACCACGCGAGCCCGGCCGCCGTGAGCAGGAGTGCCGTCGAGACCGCAGTTTCCGCACGCAGGCCGGCCACCACCTGGGCCGCGAGCGCGCCGCCCGCGAGCGCACCGAACGCCGCCACTCCCACCGCACCGCCCGCCTGACGCGCCGTATTGAGCAGCGCCGAGGCCGTGCCCGCGCGCGCGGGTTCGACCGAGGAAAGCACGGCCGTCGTCATCGCCGGCACGGCGAGGCCCATGCCCGAGGGAATCAGCAGGAAGGCGAGCAGCACGAAGGCGAGCGGCGTCGCGGCGTCCACGCCGGCCAGCAGCGCATAGCCCGCACCCGCGATCAGCGCGCCGACGATCATCGGCCGGCGCGTGCCGTAATGCGCCACCACATGGCCGCTCACGATATTCGAGAGCAGGAACCCGCCGGTGAGCGGGATGAACGCGAGGCCCGCCTGCAACGGCGTTTCGCCGCGTGCATGCTGCAGGTAAAGCGCGAGCACGAACACGGTGCCGTAATACGTGAGATTCACGCAGATGCCGAACAGCACGGCCGCGCTGAACGTGCGGTTGCGCAGCATGGCGAGCGGCACCATGGGGTCGCGCGTGCGCGCTTCGAGCGCGACAAACGCAAAGCCCGCCACGAGCGCGAGCGCAAAGCCACCCGTCACGGCCCAGTGCGCGAAGCCGAGCGGCCGCCATTCGATCACGGCGCCCGTCAAGGCCGTGAGCGCCACGATGGCGAGTAGCTGGCCGCGCACGTCGAGGCTGCGCGCGGCGGGCGCGCCGGCAGCGGCGGATTCGCGCTTGTGGCGGCGCGGCGCCGGAATCCACGCGAGTGTGGCCCACAGGCCGGCCGCGCACAGTGGCAGGTTGACGAGGAAAATACTGCGCCAGCCGAATGCAGCGATCAGCAGGCCGCCCGCCACCGGGCCCGCGGCGATCGAGATTGCGCCCGCGGCGGTCCAGAAACCCACAGCGCGTGCCCTCAGCCCGCGGTCGTGGCGGCACGCTTCATTGAGCAGCGCAAGCGAGTTGGGCAGCATGGCCGCCGCGCCCGCGCCCTGCACCGCGCGGGCGGCGATCAGCATGACCGGATTGGCCGCGAGCCCGCAGGCGAGCGAGGCGAACGCGAACACGACAAGACCGGCGGCGTAAAGGCGGCGCGCGCCGTAGCGCTCGCCGAGCACGCCGCCCGAGAGCATCAGCACCGCGAAGGCGAGCGTGTAGGCGTCGACGATCCATTGCAGGCCCGCGACGTTCGCTTGGAGATCGGTTGCGACGCGCGCGAGCGCGATATTGACGATGGTCACGTCGAGCTGCGTGACGACGAACCCGATGCTGACGGTTGCGACGATACGCGTGAGCGCGGGCGTGAAATGGGCGGGGGCGGGGGTGGGGTGTGAGGTATTCATGCGCCCATGGTAGGACGCTCGCCGGCTTCGACGTTTCAGCGCGAGGTGAATCGTCGAAGCCGCCGGAAAAATGGTGCCGGACCGGGCGAGCGCTCAGTGTGCGCTCGGTGTGCGTTCAAAGCGCACGGAGGCGCATTTACGGCTCCCGGTGCGGGTCCTTGAAGAACAGCGTCGTGATCGCGCCGAGCACGCAGATCGCGGCCACGTAATAAGTGGGCGCGAGCGGCGCGGACTTCATCAGCAGTGCGACGACGATCGGCGTGAGGCCGCCGAACACGGCATACGCCACGTTGTACGAGAACGAGATGCCCGAGAAGCGCACCACGGGCGGGAACGCGTTCACCATCACATACGGCACCGCGCCGATCGTGCCGACCAGGAGCCCGCTCACCGCGTAGAGCGGCATGAGCATCGAACTGTCCACGGCGATCTGACGGAACAGCACGTAGTACGAGATCGCGAGCGCAATGCCGCCGATGGCCAGCACGCGGCGCGCGCCGAAGCGGTCCGCGAGTGCGCCCGCGCTCACGCAGCCTACCGTGAGAAAGAGCGTGGCCACGCAGTTCGCCAGCAGCGACGTGGTGGCGTCGAGATGGAACTGCTTCTGCAGCAGCGGCGGCGTCATGAGGATCACAACGACGATGGCGGCCGACAGCATCCACGTGAGCAGCATCGAGACGATCACGGCGCGGCCGTGGTCGCGCAGCACGGCCTTGAGCGGAATTTCGTCGGCGAGCGACTTGCGCGCCTTCATTTCCGCGAACACGGGCGTTTCGTGCAGCCACTGGCGCAGATACACCGAGAACATGCCGAACAGCCCGCCGATCAGGAACGGAATGCGCCAGGCATACGCGGCGATGTCGCTCGGGGCATAGTGATGATTGACGGCCGCGGCGATCAGCGAGCCGAGCAGGATGCCGAACGTGAGGCCCGCCGTGAGCGTGCCGCACGCATAGCCGATATGGCGGCGCGGCACGTGCTCGGAAACGAACACCCACGCGCCCGGCACCTCGCCGCCCACGGCTGCGCCTTGCAGCACGCGCAGCGCGAGCAGCAGCACCGGCGCGAGCACGCCGATCGAAGCAAAGGTGGGCAGGCAGCCCATGGCGAGCGTGGGCAGCGCCATCAGCAGCACGGAGAGCGTGAACATGCGCTTGCGGCCGAGCAGGTCGCCGAAATGCGCCATGACAATGCCGCCGAGCGGGCGCGCGAGGTAGCCCGCCGCGAAGATGCCGAAAGTCTGCAGCTGACGCAGCCAGTCGGGAATCGTTGCAGGGAAGAACAACTGGCCGATAGCCGGCGCGAAGAACACGAAGATGATGAAGTCGTAGAACTCGAGGGCGCCGCCAAGCGCGGCGAGCCCGAGCGTCTTGTAGTCGCTGCGGGTGAGCGCGCGCGCAGCGGCAGGCGTGCGCACGCCAATGTCTGTTGCTTGCATTTCCGAAAAACCAGGATGTTGTTATGTACGACGTTGCATGTAGCGCGTGAAGAACGCGTGCGGACGTCCGTGATGGCCGAATTTGCCTGGTGCGCGCGTGGCGCGGGGGCGGCGGTCGTCGGATAGGCGGGCGCAAGGGTGGGGGCACGGCAACAGCGCGTCCGCGCGGGTGGGCGGACGTGCCGACGAGTTCAGGCCAGCCGGAGATTCTACAGGAAGCTTGCCGGCCGCCAGACGCGGGCCTGGCCTGCGCCTGTCAGAGTGCGCTTGGGCGGCTGTGGGAAAGCGCTGCAGCCGATTGGATTTCGGACTCGTCCGATGGGCAGTTTTTGCACATCTCCACAAAATTGCACGCTTCGATAGTCGATTCATAAAAGGACCCACTATGCGCATCGCGATTTTCCAGCGCGACGCTGCCCATCGCCAGCAACTCGAGCGCGTGTTGACGCAATGCGGTCACGCCTGCGTTCAGTTCAGCGACGCGCTCACACTGGCGAGGACGCTGGCCGCATCGACGGTCGACATGCTCGTGCTCGACTGGCAGGGCTCGCAGGTCGCCGGCGCCGAGCTGCTGAGAACGTTGCGGGCGGTGAACGGCGGTCAGATTCCGGTGCTTTTCGTCTCGGAAGACGCGTCCGACGAGAGCGTGGTGCGCGCGTTTTCGGTTGGCGCGGACGACTTTGTGGGCCTGCCAGTGTGCCCTTCGGTGCTGCGCGCGCGCGTGAACGCGCTCTTGCGCCGCGCGTTTCCCGACCGCTACGAGAACATGACGATCGACGCGGGTCCCTATCACTTCGATATGCGGCGTCAGGCTGTCAGCGTGCATCGCAAGCCCGTGGAGCTTTCGACGACGCAATACCGGCTCGCCGCACTGTTCTTTTCGAACATCGGCCGGGTGCTCTCGCGCGATCATATTTACGCGATGGTGTGGGGGCGCGAGTTGCATACGTTGACCCGCACGATCGACAGCCACGTGTCGCGCCTGCGTCTGCTGCTGGAGATCGAGACGCCAAACGGGTTCCGGCTCCAGCCGGTATACAAGAGCGGCTACCGGCTACTGCGCTTGCAGGACGAAAATGAGGCGTTCGCCGCCGAAAATGAGGAGCTCGAGCCGGCTTGAGGCGACGCGCGTACCGTTATGCGGTTCGGCAAAAAAAGACGGCGGCACGCAATGCGTGTCGCCGTCTTTTTTGTTCGACGTGTCCGGTGCGGCGCGCGGCAGACTCAGCGCGCGAGGCCGAGTCCTTGCAGCACGGCGTTGCCTTCCGACGTGAGGCGGATGCGCGCGTCACCGGCGGCGTCTTGCACCTGCTCGACGAGGCCGGCTTCCTTGAGCATGGGAATTTCAGGTTTGGCGTGCGCGTCGATCGGCGCATGCAGCAGCAACAGGAGGGTCGCAAGCTCGTGGTGGCTGAGCAAACGGCGCAACAAGGTGCGGCGAACGGGCTTCGCACCGGGCGCTGCCTCGCTGTTGACCTGACTCGTCGTCTGGATCTGCGGATCTTGCTGGTTCACGGAACCTCCTGCTGCATGCGTTTCTTCTGAGTGAAGCGATGATGCGCACGAAGACTTAAGCGATTCTTAAAACGCCTGGCGAAAATGTGTCAGCGCGCTACACAGCGCGCATGAATGTAAAAGGCTGTAATAGACGGCCGTCAAACTGCGCAAAAGTACAAAAAAGCGCTTTCGGCACGCGCACGTCGCGGCTGCGGCGCAAGCCGCCCGTCAAATGCTCAAGGCGCGCAGGTTTTGCTCGCGCCCTCGATCCACAGGTTCGAGGCGTGGCGTTTGCCGGCGTAATAGCGGTAGGTCGTCGCGCCGTTGTCGGTGCGAACCTTGATGACGTTCGAGTCGCCGAACTCGAGCATCTGGCCTTGCGGCAGCGGCGAGGTGGTAAAGCTGGCGCCGTGGCGCTGGGCTTCCACGGTCAGGCACGAGATCACGTCCTGGACCGACCGGTTGGTTGTGGAATCGATGACCGGCTGACCCGCGTCCGGGTTGCTCTGAAACCACGCGCACGCGCCGAGCGTGAGCGAAAGGGCAAGGGGCACGGCAAGCTTCTTCATATTTCCCGGTATCCAACCAAATAGTCAGTCAATCATTATATCGGGAGCATCTCCCGTGCCACGGGGCTTGCGCAAAATGCCGCAAAACTGTCACGCACCGGGCATAGGTGTTGCGGCAGTGCGACGAGCGTGCGGAGCCCTACATAGCGGCACGCAAGAACCTACGGAGAGAGATAGACTATCTGAGGGGTGCCGCCTGGAAATCTGACGTGACGTCAGGAGAATACGCATGAACCGCCCATCGGTACGCTTTCCTGTTCGCGCCGCTGGCGCTGGCTCACTTTTCAGGTGGGTCAAGTGGGGATTCGTCGTCGCGTTTCTGGCCGCCCTCGTCATCATCGCGCGCATCGTGCAGATCGAAATCGATACGTCGCGTCTGCAGGCGCGCTACCTTTCCGAACTCACGCGTGACATAGGCTATACGGTCGAGAACGGGCCGAGCCACAGCATCCGCTTTCCCACCACGAACGGGCCGTACGACGTGCGGCTCGGTTATGCGCAATTGCCCACCTTCGCGAACCGGCTTGCGGAACGCGGTTTCGCGATCGCGGCGCAGGCGCGCGATTCGGATCGCATGCTCGCCGTGGCCGACCAAGGGCTTTTCCTGCCCTTCGAAGAAAAGGATCAGGCCGGGATCGTGCTGCGCGACGCGTCGGGTGCGACACTGTTCCATACGCGCTATCCGCAGCGCGCCTACGAGAATTTCGACGCGGTGCCGCCCGTGGTGCGCGACTCGCTGCTTTTCATCGAGGACAAGTACCTGCTGGCCCCGGATCAGCCGAACCGCAACCCGGCCATCGACTGGGGGCGCTTTAGCCGCGCGCTCGTCGACCAGGGGGCGCGCCTCGTGAACCGGCATCAGCAAACGCCGGGCGGCAGCACGCTCGCCACGCAGATCGAGAAGTTCCGGCATTCGTCGGGCGGCCGTACCTCCACGCCGCCGGAGAAGCTGCGCCAGATCGCGTCCGCTTCGCTGCGCGCTTACCTGGACGGCCCGCAGACCATGCCTGCGCGCCAGCAGATTCTCGTGCACTACCTGAATTCGGTGCCGCTCTCCGCCAAGCCGGGTGTGGGTGAAGTCAACGGTCTTGGCGACGGCCTCGCCGCCTGGTATGGGCGCGATTTCCGCGACGTCAACCGGATCCTGCGCGCACCGCTCACACCCGAGTCGCTCGACACGCAGGCGCTGGCGTTCCGCCAGGTGCTCTCGCTGCTGATCGCCCAGCGCGCGCCTTCGTATTTCCTGCAAAAGAACAACGACGCGCTCGCGAAACTGACCGACAGCTACATCCGCCTGCTTGGCGCCGGCGGCGTGATTACGCCCGCGTTGCGCGACGCCGCGCTCGCCACGCAACTCTCGCTCGACCGCTCGAAGCCGTCGCAGCGCGCGCCGGTGTCATTCATGGAGCGCAAGGCGGTGCTGACGCTGCGCACTCAACTCATGCAGGCGCTCGGACTGAAGACGCTTTACGACCTCGACCGCCTCGATCTCACCGCCACGGCCACGCTCGTCGACAGCGTGCAGCAGGCCGTGGGCGAGCGCCTTGCCGACGCCGCGACGAAGGACGGCGCGCGTCAGGCGGGTCTGGTCGGCTTCGAGATGCTGCGCCCCTCCGACGATCCTTCGAAGATCGCGTATAGCTTCACGCTGTTCGAGCGCAGCAACGGCGAAAACCTCGTGCGCGTGCAAACGGACAGCGTGAACCAGCCATTCGACATCAATTCGGGTGCACGGCTGAATCTGGGGTCGACAGCGAAGCTGCGCACGCTCGTGACGTATCTGCAGATCGTGAGCGCACTGCACGCGCGGTACGCGGCCGATGACGTGAAGTCGTTGCGCGCGATGCTGCCGCAAATCGATCCGAGCGACGCGCTCACGCGCTGGGCCGTCGACTATCTTTCGAAGACGTCCGACCGCTCGCTGCATGCCATGCTCGAAGCGGCTGTGGAGCGCAAGTATTCGGCCAACCCGGGCGAGACGTTCTACACCGGCGGCGGCGCGCAGAGCTTCAACAATTTCGAGTCGAGCGACAACGCACAGATACTCACCGTGCACCGCGCGTTCCAGCATTCGGTGAATCTGGTGTTCGTGCGGCTCATGCGCGACATCGTTCACTACGAGATGATTCAGACTTCGGGGCCGCCCGCGCAGTGGCTCGACGACCCGGCCGTGCGCACGCGCTTTCTCACGCAGTTCGCCGACGGTGAAAGCCAGGTCTACATGAAGCGCTTCTACACGCGCTACGCGGGCAAGAGCAACGACGAAGCGCTGGCGATCTTGCTGCAGCACACGCGCAAGGGCCCGGCGCGCATTGCGACCGTGCTGCGCAGCGTGAAGCCCGATGGCCAACTGCCATGGTTCGACGCACAGATGCGCGCGCAACTCAAGAACACGAAGTTCCAGTGGCTCGACGACGAAGACCTCGCGCGCTACTACGACAAGTACGCAATCGACAAATTCAACCTCAACGATCGTGGCTATATTGCGGGTATTCACCCGCTCGAACTGTGGTTGCTGAATTACTTGCGCACGCACCCGGATGCGACGCTCGCGCAGGTTCAGGAAGCGAGCCGCGACACGCGACTTTATACCTATTCGTGGCTCTTCAAGACGAAGTACCACGCCACGCAGAACCGGCGCATTCGCCACATGATCGAGCTGCGCGCGTATGACGCGATCGGCAAGTCCTGGCGCACGCTCGGTTATCCGTTCGACAGCATCACGCCTTCGTATGGCGCGGCGATCGGCGCGTCGGGCGACCGGCCCGCGGCGCTCGCGCAACTCATCGGCCTCATATCGAGCAACGGCGAAAAGCTGCCGACGCATAGCTTCGAGTCGCTCGACTTCGCGCGCGGCACGCCCTATGAGACGCACTTCGTGCATGCGTCCACACCGCCGCAAGCGCTGGTTTCGCCCGAGATCTCACAGGTGGTGCGCGAGTTGCTGACGTCGGTGGTGGAGGGCGGCACGGCCAAGCGTCTCGCCGAGGGCATGACGCTCCCCGACGGCAAGACGCTGCCGGTCTACGGCAAGACCGGCACCGGCGACCAGCGCTTCAACGTGTACGCGCCGGGCGCGCGGCTGATCGAATCGCGCAAGGTGAACCGCAGCGCGACCTTCGTGTTCGTGATCGGCAACCGCTTCTACGGCACGCTCACGGCATGGGTGCACGAGCCTTATGCGGCGCGCTACACGTTCACGAGCGCGCTGTCCGTGCAACTGCTGAAGTCGCTTGCGCCCGTGTTGCAGCCGCTGCTCGAATCGAGGCCCGCCTCGGACGGCGATGCGAAACCCGATCCCGTGCACGCCGCACAGCAGATGACGCTGATCGACCCGCAATCGGGTGAAATGCACCGTGTGGTGTGGAACGGCAAGGCGCTCGAGCTCGATTCGAACTGAATCGGGCTAGTCGGCATCCAAAGCAAAACGCGGGACTTGGCGCATGCGCCAAGTCCCGCGTTCTTTTTATGCGCCCAATACCGCTTCAATAGCCGCTAGGCGGCGGAGGCGCCGACCCCGGCGGGGGCGGCGGCAAATAGCGCGGTTGCGGCGCTGTCTGGAATTGCTGCTGCGGCGCCTGGAACTGCTGGGGTTGCGACATCGTCATGTTGCCGGGCGCCGGTATGCGGTTGCCGGTGGCGTACATACATTGCAGATAGGCGTAGTCGTAGCGGCGCTGCACGTCCCACGCGGAGCCTTGGGCGTTGCCCATGCCGACCGCGCTGCCGGCAAGCAGGCCCGCGCCCGCGCCAATGGCCGCGCCCTGGCCGCCGCCGAATGCAGCGCCCGCGGCCGCGCCGAGCGCCGTGCCCACCACGGCGCTGCCGAGGCCCGCGCCGGTTGCCGCCTGGTTCGCGGTGACGCCACCTACCTGCTGGAAGGCGAACTGGCGGCAATTCGCGTCGTCGGCGCGGAACTGGTCGAAGGTTTTGCCCGTGCCGGGCAGGGCCATCACGCTCGGCCCCGTGGGCGTCACGGCGCATGCGCTCAGGAGCCCCGCGGTGGCGAGTAGCGCGAGAAACGTGTATTTCATTTGCGGCTCGATATCGTCAAGGTGGTCAGTTCGAAGGCGCCGGCTGGGCGGGAACCGCGCGCCAGCCCGACGAGCATTGCTTTACATACGGATAGTAGGTTTTCGACTCGTCGCAGTAGTACCAGGTGTCGGCGTTTGCCTGCTGTTCGCCCGCCGCATCGCCGGGGCCCGGCTGCGGGTCCATCGGGGCGCCGGCTTGCCCCTGCTCGATGTAGTCGGGCGCCTGTGGCGGTGGCGGCGCGACGATGACGGGCGGCGCGTAGTAATACGGTACGGGCGCGACCGGGTAGTAGTACGGCACGCCGCCGCCGATGAACACGCCGACGCGCGCCGCCTGTGCTACCCCGCATACGCCGACAAGCGCGGCCGCTGCGGCCCCGAGAAACAGTTTCGACCTTCTCACACACGATCTCCAGAAACGGGCAGGCTGGGGCAACGGCGCGCGCCAGCCAATTATCGAACGCTAAGACATCGGCGGAACCAATGCAATTACGCGAGTTGCGCCGATTTTTCGAGTTGTTACAAACGCGGGCAGATTTATGGGGCGCGAAGCTCTCGCTGAGCGCAAACGGCGTGCAACGGCTGGCTTCGCGGCCCATGTTTCACGCAAATGCGCGCAGTGAGGGACGAGCGTGCGCCGCCCGGCTGTAACAATTGGATATCGATCTTCTTGCCGCTTGCGCCCTGCCGTGGCCATCAACAAATCGAAAAACCATTTCGATTTTCCGGATACAGGCCCTTCGTTGGATTGACATAGACTTCTCGCGCCTCACTGCTGCAGCACGCCGCCGTGCGTTCACATAATTAATAAGGACTACGACATGAGGAAAAATCTTACTTGTCTTGTCGCGATGTCGCTGCTGTCCGTGTCGCCGGCGTGGGCCGCGCTGGGGGGGACACCCACCTACGCCGGAGTGCGCAGCGCGCCCGACGTCCGTCTCATGGCTGCCGGCAAGTCCGCCGTCGCCCCCTACACCGTGAATACCTCGACCCTTGCCAATGGCACGACGATTCGCGAATACCTCGATGCGAAAGGCATCGTCTTCGCGCTCTCGTGGCGCGGCCCGCGTGTGGGATCGCTCGAAACGCTGCTCGGCAGCTATTTCCCAGCGTGGCAGAAAGGACTCGCCAGCGCCCACGCCGCGCGCGGCGGCGGCTATGGACCGGTCGCATTGCGCGAGGACGATCTGGTCGTGGAGTCGGGTGGTCATATGGGCGCGCTGACAGGCCGCGCCTGGTTGCCGCAAGCGCTGCCGCAGGGCTTCAGCACGGACGAAATCCAGTAAGGCAACGGGGAGACGCAATGAAAAGCATCACATGGATCTCGGTGCTCGTACTGAGCTTCGTCCTGACCGCTTGCGGCGGAGGCGGTGGGGGCGGGGACAGCGTCGTGCCGGCGAAAACGGGCTCAGGCACGGCGGGCGGCACGAGCGATGCGGGCAACACGGTTCCGGTGCGCGTTTCGTCGGCGACGAGCGTGCGCAATTTCCCGCTCGTGAGCGTGACGATCTGCCAGCCGAACAGCAGCGCGCGGGCCAACTGCGCCACGATCGACAACGTGCTGCTCGACACGGGTTCGTTTGGCTTGCGCCTCTATGCCTCGGCGATTCCTTCCGCGACCCTCGCCGCACTGCCGGTGCAGACCGACACAGCCAGCGGCAGCCGGGTCGGCGCGTGTGCCGCTTTCGGTTCCGGCCACACCTGGGGCAGTTTGCGCAACGCCGACATCAAGCTCTCGCAGGAGGTCGCCGCCGCCGTGCCGATCCAGGTGATGAGCGATCCGGCCATTGTGTCCGGCACGCCGGACGCCTGCGTGTGGAACACGGCGCTGAATTCGCCGGCCGTGCTGGGCGCGAACGGCATCCTCGGCATCGGTACCGCGCGCTACGATTGCGGCCCCGCATGCGCGGCAGCGCCGCTGGAAGGCTACTACTATGCCGATACCAGCCCGGTCAAAGCTGTCGCGATGCCACTCGCGCGGCAGATCATCAATCCCGTCGCGCTGTTTCCCGTAGACAACAATGGCGTCATTGTCGATATGCCCGCGGTCTCGTCGCGTGGTGCGAGCGCGGTGGACGGCACGCTCACGTTCGGCATCGACACCCAGGCGAACAACCCGTTGAGCGGCGCCGGCGCGACGGTTCTGGCCACGGACAGCTACGGCAACTTTGTCGCGGAGTACAGCGGCTCGACGGCAGTCGCCGGATTCATCGATTCCGGATCGAACGCGACGTTCTTCGATGACCGCTCGATCATGCAATACAACGGATTCTTCGCGCCGCCAGTCGACTGGACACGCAATGTCGTGCTGAACGATTCCACTGGCGTGAGCGAAAACGTGACGGTGAATATCGGCAACGCGTTCGCCCTACTCGCTTCCAGCAATTTCGCCTTCAACAATCTCACGGCCTATATGGCTCAAACGGTCGATCTCGGCCTGCCGTTCTTCCTGGGCCGGCGAGTCTACTACGGGATCGACGGCGCACGTTCCGCTGGCGGTGGGAAGGGTCCCTATGTGGCATACATGAATCGCTAGTTGCACGCGGTGACTTTAAAAGCGAAAGCGCACTGTAAAGTGCGCTTTTTTTATTACTCAATAACTGAGGAAATGGGATCTAAAACGTTTTCAGTATTGATTGCATGAAATGGCGTTTCAATTACCAATTTTTCATTAAATGAATATTGGAATTGAGGCAGCTGTATCTCATGAAAAAAATATTGCGCGATGGCTAACGCGGGGCCGAACGAAAACGTTTGCCTTAGCACAAACCCCTGGTCAAGTTAACCAGATAGTGAGCCGATAAAACACGGGTAAGAGATGCAGCATCGAGGCGCCACGAGCGCCAAATAAAAAATCCGAGAGAAATCGCCCGAACCTGACGGCGGCACGCCGCAATCCGATTTGCATCGAAAGCGAACCCAATACGAGGGCAGGACCATGGAACAATCGACACCGGATCGTCAGATCGAATTACGTGAATTAAGCGCAGTCAATGCAGCGCTAAATCGTGTTCAGGCAGTCATCGAATTCGACCTTCAAGGCACCATTCTTCACGCCAATGAGAATTTCCTCGCGACGCTCGGCTATACGCTCGAGGAAGTGCGCGGCAAGCATCACCGGATGTTATGTGATCCTGATTATGTGCGTACCGAGGCTTATCGCCAGTTCTGGGACCGGCTTGGCCGCGGCGAGTTCGACCGCGGCGAATACCGGCGCGTAGGGCGCGGCGGCCGCGAGATCTGGATCAACGCGTCGTACAACCCGGTGATCGACGAAAACGGCCGGCCCTACAAGGTCATCAAGTTCGCCACCGATATCACCGCCGCCAAGCAGCAGCACGCGGAATACGAAGGGCGTCTGCGCGCCATCGACAAGGCCCAGGCCGTGATCGAGTTCGACACGGGCGGAGTCGTGCTGCACGCGAACCAGAATTTCCTCGACACGCTCGGCTATCGTCTCGAAGAAATTCTCGGCAAGCATCACCGCATGTTCTGCGAGGAGTCGTACGCGGCCAGCCCCGACTATCGCGAGTTCTGGGCCAAGCTCAATCGCGGCGAGTTCGACGCGGGACGTTACAAGCGCATCGCCAAGGGCGGCCGCGTGGTGTGGATCCAGGCGACCTATAACCCGATCTTCGACATGAATGGCCGGCTCTACAAGGTCATCAAGTTCGCCAACGACGTGAGCGCCCAGGTCGAGCTGGAAGAGAGCGTGAAGCGTCGCGCGCAGGACGATCAGCGCAAGGTCGAGAAGCTGCTCGGCGTGGTGAGCCGCGCGGCCGCCGGCGACCTCACGGGCGACGTCGAGGTCACCGGCGAGGAGCCGATCGACCAGCTGGCCGCCGGCATCAAGGGCATGATGAGCGACCTCGCAGGCGTGATCGGCAAGGTGGTCGAATCGGCGGGCACCTTCAAGGACTCTTCGCAGGACATCGCCGCGCGCGCGGACACCGTGGCGAGCGGCGCACAATTGCTCGGCGCGACGGTCGAGGAAATGAACGCGTCGATCGAGGAACTCACGGCGTCCATCAACTCGATCGCCGACAATTCGCGCGGCGCCGACCAGCTCGCCAAGGACACGCAACAGGAAGCGGAGCGCGGCGCGAAGGCCGTGACGCGATCGATCGAGGCGATGGAGTTGATCAACCGCTCGTCGGAGGATATTGGCGAGATCATCAAGGTCATAGGCGAGATCGCAAGCCAGACCAATCTGCTCGCGTTCAACGCGGCGATCGAGGCGGCGCGCGCGGGTGAGCACGGCCTCGGCTTCTCCGTGGTCGCCGATGAAGTGCGCAAGCTGGCGGAACGCTCTTCGCAAGCGACGAAGGAAATCTCGAAGCTAATCAACGAGTCGGTGAAACGCGTTGCGCAGGGCAGCGAAATTTCGAAGCAGGCGGGCGAGGCGTTCGAGAAGATCGTGGCCGGCGTGAGTCGCACGACCCAGGCGATTTCGGAAATCTCCTGCGGCGCGGACGAGCAGCTCATTGCGGCCCGCGAAGTGAGCGCCGCGATTCAGCAGGTAGCCGAGGAAACCGAGAAGTCGGCGGGCGCATGCGACACGATCGCGCGCGCGGCGGCGTCGCTCAAGGGCGGGGCGGTGGGTCTCGACACGACGGTGGCGCGCTTCGTGGTGTGAAGTCTGGAGGTTGCAGTGGATATCGATCAGGATGCCGAACTTTCGGTGCGTAACGCGCTGTTCGAGAAGGTGCGCCGGCATACCGGCATCGCGATGAACGAGCGCAAGTGGACCATGCTCAAGGGCCGCTTGCGCCGCCGCATCATGACGCTCGGGCTGCCCGACTATGGCGACTATTTGCGCTTGCTCGACGGCAGCTCGGACGAGGTGCGCGACTTCATCGATCTCGTCACGACAAACGAGACGTCGTTCTTTCGCACGCCCCGCATCTGGGAGTATCTGGCGGGCGAATTCCTGCCGCGCTGGGCAGCACAGCGTACGGGCGAGCCCTTGCGCGTCTGGTCGGCTGCGGCGTCGAGTGGCGAGGAGGCGTGGACGACGGCCATGCTCTGCGAGGAGTTGCGCTTGCTGCATCCCTCGCTACGCTATGCGATCGTCGGCACCGATATCTCCGACGGCATTCTTGCAAGCGCACGCGCCGGACACTATGCCGGCCGCAGCATGGAGAGCCTGCGCCAGCAGCGGCCGGAACTCGTGCAGCGGTATTTTCGCAGCGACGCGGCGGGCATCAGCGTGAACGAGGCCTTGCGCACGCACGTGAGCTTTCGCCGTCACAACCTCTACGACGTCCCGCGCGATCTCGGCCGGTTCGATCTGGTCCTGTTGCGCAATGTCCTGATCTATTTCGATCTCGAAGGCCAGAAGGCCGTGCTCGCCAACGTGCGGCGGGCGATGCGGCCGGGCGCCGTGCTGATCGTGGGCGAGTCCGAATCGCTGAGCCGGGTCGCAGCGGGATTCGTTTTCGAACAGCCGCTCATCTATCGCAACGAGGTACGTGAACATGAGCATCCAGCGTGACGTGCAGGTGCGAATGTGTGAAATCGCCGTGAGCAGCGGCGAGGAAGGAAAAATCCTGCGCGCGACGCTGGGGTCGTGCGTGGGCATCGGGCTCCTGTGGCGCTCGCGCGCGACATACGGGTTAGCCCATTGTCTGTTGCCCGAGCCCACGGGAGGCGCACGGGTCGCCGGTGCTCCGCAGGCCGGCAATGGCGCGAAGTACGTGATCGAAGCGTTGCCGAAACTGCTCGCGATGATGCACGCCCACGAGGCCCGCGATGGCGATATCGAGGCTGTGCTCGCGGGGGGCGCGAACATGATGCACCATCGCACGACAATTCACGAACCGATCGGAGAGCTAAACGTTCGCATTGCGCGCCAGATGCTGACCGACGCGCGGCTGAAACTCGTGCATGTCGACGTGGGCGGCGAGTGCGGTCGCCAGCTGAGCATCGACTGCGAGCAGCATCACTATGCTGTGCGCCACTTTTCGCGCTCGCTCGAGCCGAAGTCCTCTGTGATGCCCTCGCAGTTGCCGGAACAAGGAGTCACTCGATGAGTCTACGCACGCTTGCAGCCGGCCCGAACGTGGAACTGTACGGCTCGTTCCATCTGGCGGGCACCGAACTGGCGCTGCCGGTGTCTGCTTTGCAGGAGGTCGTCAATCCGCCCGAGACGCTCACAGCGATCCCGCTTGCACCGTCGTATTTGCTCGGGCTTTTCAACCTGCGCGGCACGCTGATTCCCGTGGTCGATCTGCGGCAGCTGCTGCGTTTGAACGCCGAGAGCACGAGCGCGGCGCGCAAGATCGCCATCGTCGAATCCGGCGGCGTACGCGTAGGGCTGCTGTTCGACGCGACGGGCGAAATTTTGCGTGTGCCGCGCGAGCAGGTCATCACGCTCGACGTGCCCGAGGGCAGCCCGCCCATGGCGATTGGCGCGGTGCTCAAGCTCGACGGCGGCGAGCGCATTCTGCAGGTGCTTGCGCCCGCGGTGCTGCTCAGTTTGCGCGACATGCCGCAGCTCGCGCAAACGGCGCCGCGCACGGCCGAGCGGCGGGCGCACCAGGGGCAACGCCGCCAGAACGTGTCGTTCAAGGTGGGCGCCACGGCGCTCGCGTTGCCGATGGACGCGATCCAGGAAATTATCCGCGTGCCGGCCTTGCAGCAGTCGCCGCTCGCCAACGAGGTATGCATCGGCATGCTGAACCTGCGCGGCGCGACGATTCCCGTGCTCGATTTCAGCGCGCTGCTGGGCTTCGCACGCGCGAGCGGCGACGAGGCGCGTGTGGACGAGCGGCGCATTGTCGTGCTTCATCGCAACGACCTGCATTTCGGCATGCTGGTGGACGAAGTGGCGAGCATCGTTGCATACCGCGAAGAAGACCTGCTGCCCATGCCGGCCTACGGCGGCAATGCGCAGCGCTCGCTGTTCACGGGCTATCTGGCGGCCGAAGATGGCGCGGGCGTGCTGCTCATGAACGCCGACGCGCTGTTTGCCAACGAGCGTGTCGTGGCGCTCGCGGCGGGTCATCGCGATCTGTATCGCAACGCTCTGACGCAGGCGGCGCAAAAGCGCGGTGCAGGCACGCGGCAAACGCTCGTGACGTTCCGCATCGGCCAGTTGATCGGCGTGCGCATCGCCCAGTTACGCGAGGTAATCGACTATCGCGACGACATCGTGCATACGCCGGGGCTGCCGAGTGTCGTGCGCGGCATGCTCAACCTGCGCGGCGTGCTCGTGACCGTGATCGATGTGCGCGCGATGTACGGCATGCCGCCGTATGAGGACCTCGCGCGCGCGAAGGTGCTCATCGTCGAATACGAGCGTGAAAAATACGGACTGCTTGTCGATTCGGTCGAAGATATCGTGACGCTGACCGGTTCGGCCCAGCTCGCGTTGCCGCAGTCGTTCACGCGCAGCGAAGGCGCGTGCGTGCGCAACGACATGCGCGAAGCCGTGGAACTGCCGGGCAAGGGCACGCTGATGCTGCTCGACCCCGCTTCGCTATGCGCGCGCGTGGCCGAGGAAGCGGCGGTTTGATGGCTGGCCAACCAGTGTGCGAAGCGGCGCGCCGGCTAGCGCGCGGCGCGTTCGCGCTCGAGCCGGCGCACCGCTTCACCCACGTCCTGGCTGAATTGCGCTAGCGCGGCGAGTTCGAGGTTGGGCGGCTGCAGGGCCGACCAGAGCGCATCCACGAGCCGGTCGGCCGTGGCGTCGATGTCCGTGCGGCGGTTGGCGAGCGTCGCGTCCCACAGCACGTGCTCCATGGGCCCGAACACCAGCGAACGCAGCAGCCGCAGCGGCAGGTCGTTGCGGATCTGGCCGTTTTCCTGGCCGCGCGCGAGCACCCGCATGAGCGGCGCAGTGTAGCGGCGCTGCATTTCCGTTAGCGCGTCGCTCAGATCGTGGTGGCGCGTGCGGCCTTCCGAGAGCACCAGTTCGCAGATGCCGGTGCCGCTCTCCAGCATCAACTGCAGATGCATGCGCACGATGAATGCAAACTGCTGGCGCACGGTGCCGTCGCGCGGCAGGCCGCCTTCGATCGCGGCGATCGATTCGTCATACCAGTCGCCGATCACGCGCGCGCACAACTCGCGTTTGCCCCGAAAGTAGCTGAACACCGTTGCCTCGGACACGCCCAGGCGCTGGGCGATCTCGGCCGTGGTGGCGCGTGCGTACCCTTTTTCCGAGAACACCTCGCGACCCGCTTGAAGGATTTCCCGCACGCGCTGCTGCGACTTGCGGCCCGCCGGCTGGCGGCGCGAAGCGGGCAGGACGGCTTTCTGGGCAACGGCTTCCATGTTGAGCTTGATTCAATTTGCGTCACGGTGGAATTCATTATCTACGAAAGAATCGCCGCCAGACAAGGAAATTTCATCTTCATGACAACTTGAGCATCACTCAGAAATACCTATTGACGTTAACGTAAATGTGGCGTGAAATGGGCGTCCATGGGGCGAAGCAGCGCCCGGACCGAGATTCTCTGGAGACACACATGAGCAACGTACCCGGTTTGCAGTTCCCGCTTGGCGAAGAAGTCGAAATGCTGCGCGACAGCATCGCCGGCTTTGCGGCGAAGGAAATCGCGCCGCGCGCGGGCGAAATCGACCGCACCGACCAGTTCCCGATGGACCTCTGGCGCAAGTTCGGCGACCTGGGCGTGCTCGGCATGACGGTTTCGGAGGAATACGGCGGCGCGAACATGGGCTACACGGCGCACATGGTCGCGATGGAGGAAATCTCGCGCGCGTCCGCCTCGGTCGGCCTTTCATACGGTGCACATTCGAACCTGTGCGTGAACCAGATTCATCGCAACGGCACCGAGGCGCAAAAGCGCAAGTACCTGCCGAAGCTCGTTTCGGGCGAACACATCGGCGCGCTCGCCATGAGCGAGCCGAACGCGGGTTCGGACGTCGTGAGCATGAAGCTGCGCGCGGAAAAGAAGGGCGACCGCTACGTGCTCAACGGCACGAAGATGTGGATCACCAACGGCCCGGATTGCGACACGCTGGTGGTCTATGCGAAAACCGACCCCGAAGCAGGGTCGCGCGGCATTACGGCGTTCATCGTCGAGAAAGGCATGAAGGGCTTTTCGGTTGCACAGAAGCTCGACAAGCTCGGCATGCGCGGCTCGCATACGGGCGAACTGGTGTTCCAGGACGTGGAAGTGCCCGAAGAGAACATCCTGGGCCAGCTCAACGGCGGCGTGAAGGTGCTGATGAGTGGCCTCGACTACGAGCGCGCCGTGCTCGCGGGCGGCCCCACGGGCATCATGGCCGCGGTCATGGACGCCGTCGTGCCTTACATCCACGACCGCAAGCAGTTCGGCCAGGCCATCGGCGAATTCCAGCTCATTCAGGGCAAGGTCGCCGATCTCTACACGACGTACCAGGCGTGCCGCGCATATCTCTACGCAGTGGGCCGCCAGCTCGACACGCTCGGCAAGGACCACGTGCGCCAGGTGCGCAAGGACTGCGCGGGTGTGATTCTCTACACGGCGGAAAAGGCCACGTGGATGGCGGGCGAAGCCATTCAGATTCTCGGCGGCAATGGTTATATCAACGAGTATCCGGTGGGGCGTCTCTGGCGCGACGCGAAGCTCTACGAAATCGGCGCGGGCACGAGCGAGATTCGCCGCATGTTGATCGGCCGCGAGCTGTTCGCGGAAACGATGTAATCCCAGGCAACTCAGGTTAATCAAGGGAGGACGGGATGCCGGTCATCGAATCGAAGCTCAATCCGCGCTCGGAAGACTTCAAGGCCAATACCGCGGCACTCGAAGCGCTCGTCGCGGACCTGCGCGAGAAGATCCAGAAGCTGTCGCTCGGCGGCGGCGAGGCCGCGCGCGACAAGCACCTCTCGCGCGGCAAACTGCTGCCGCGCGATCGCATTGCGCAACTGCTCGATCCGGGCACGCCGTTTCTGGAGTTCTCGCAACTCGCGGCTTACGGCATGTATAACGACGACGCGCCGGGCGCGGGCATCATCACGGGCATTGGCCGCATTGCCGGCCAGGAGTGCGTGATCGTTTGCAACGACGCCACGGTGAAGGGCGGCACGTACTATCCGGTCACGGTGAAGAAGCACGTGCGCGCGCAGGAAATCGCGCAGGAAAACAACCTGCCGTGCGTGTATCTCGTCGATTCGGGCGGCGCCAACCTGCCGAACCAGGACGAGGTATTCCCGGACCGCGATCACTTCGGCCGCATTTTCTACAACCAGGCGAATCTGTCTTCGCAGGGTATTCCGCAGATCGCCGTGGTGATGGGCTCGTGCACGGCTGGCGGCGCGTATGTGCCGGCCATGAGCGACGAGTCGATCATCGTGAAGAACCAGGGCACGATTTTCCTCGGCGGCCCGCCGCTCGTAAAAGCGGCGACGGGCGAGGAAGTGAGCGCCGAGGACCTGGGCGGCGGCGACGTCCACACGCGTCTTTCCGGCGTGGTCGACCATCTCGCTCAGAACGACGCCCACGCGCTGGCAATTGCGCGTTCGATCGTCGGCAATCTGAACCGTACGAAAACGCCGCCTGTTGTGCTGCGCGAACCGCTGCCGCCGCGCTTCGACGCGAAAAGCCTCTACGGCGTGATTCCCGTCGATACGCGCAAGCCGTTCGACGTGCGCGAGGTCATCGCCCGCATCGTCGACGACTCGGCTTTCGACGAATTCAAGGCGCGCTACGGCACCACGCTCGTGACCGGCTTCGCGCACATCTGGGGCCACCCGGTCGGCATCATCGCGAACAACGGCATTCTGTTTTCCGAGTCGGCGCTCAAGGGCACGCACTTCATCGAACTGTGCTGCCAGCGCAAGATTCCGCTCGTGTTCCTGCAGAACATCACGGGCTTCATGGTGGGCCGCAAGTACGAGAACGAAGGTATTGCGCGCAACGGCGCGAAGATGGTGACGGCGGTGGCCACGGCCAAGGTGCCGAAATTCACGGTCATCATTGGCGGCTCGTTCGGCGCAGGCAATTACGGCATGTGCGGCCGCGCGTATTCGCCGCGTTTCCTGTGGATGTGGCCGAACGCGCGCATTTCGGTGATGGGCGGCGAGCAAGCCGCATCCGTGCTCGCCACGGTGCGCCGCGACGGCATCGAAGCGAAGGGTGGCACGTGGAGCGCCGAAGAAGAAAATGCATTCAAGCAGCCGATTCGCGATCAATACGAGGTGCAGGGCCATCCGTACTACGCGAGCGCACGCCTTTGGGACGACGGCGTGATCGACCCGGCGCAAACGCGCGACGTGCTCGGCCTCGGCCTTTCCGCCACGATGAATGCGCCGATCGAAGAGACGCGCTTCGGCGTGTTCCGCATGTGATGCATTGAGGACGAGAACAATGCAATACGAAACGCTCACCGTAGACATCGTCGGACACGTGGCGACTGTCACGCTCAATCGCCCGGACGTGCGCAACGCGTTCAACGAGACGATGATCGCGGACGTCACGGCGGCTTTCACGGCGCTCGGCGCACACGACAACGTGCGCGCGATCGTGCTCGCCGGCAATGGCAAGGCCTTTTGCGCAGGCGCGGACCTGAACTGGATGCGCAAGATGGCCGGCTATTCCGACGAGGAGAATCGCGCCGACGCCATGCGTCTCGCGCAAATGCTTTCGGCGGTCTATCGCTGTCCGAAGCCGGTCGTCGCACGCGTGCATGGCGACGCCTATGCGGGCGGCATGGGTCTCGTTTGCGCGGCGGATATCGTCGTAGCCGTGGAAACCGCACACTTCTGCCTTTCCGAAGCGCGCCTCGGCCTCATGCCCGCCACGATCGCGCCTTACGTGATCCGCGCGCTTGGCGAGCAGGCATCGCGCCGCTACTTCGTCACCGCCGAAGCCTTCGACTGCGCCACCGCGCAGCGGCTTGGCCTCGTGAGCGAAGCCGTGAGTGCGCAAGCACTCGACGCCACGGTGCAACGCATTACCGAAACGCTTTGCACGAACAGCCCGAACGCCGTGCGCGAGTGCAAGCAGCTCGTGCAGGACGTCGCGGGCCAAACGATCGACAACGCGTTGATCGAAGACACCGCCGTTCGTATCGCGCGTATTCGCGCGAGCGAGGAGGGGCGCGACGGCGTCTCGTCGTTCCTTGAAAAGCGTACGCCGCGCTGGCGCGATCAATAAGGCAAGAAGCAGGAAACGAAGCGAGGACAGCACATGTTCAACAAAATCCTGATCGCCAACCGCGGCGAGATTGCATGCCGGGTGGCGGCTACGTGCAGGCGGCTCGGCGTGAAGAGCGTGGCCGTGTACTCGGACGCCGACGCGAACGCCAAGCACGTCGCGGCCTGCGACGAAGCCGTGCATATCGGCGAAGCGGCCGCTGCGCAAAGCTATCTGCGCTTTGAGCGCATTATCGAAGCCGCACGCGCCACAGGCGCTCAGGCCATTCACCCCGGCTATGGCTTTCTTTCGGAGAACGAAGACTTTGCCCGCGCATGCGAAGCGGCGGGCATCGCCTTTATCGGGCCGCCGGTCGAGGCAATCGCCGCCATGGGCTCGAAGGCGGCCGCGAAAGCGCTGATGCATGCGGCGGCCGTGCCGCTCGTGCCGGGCTATCACGGCGACGACCAGGCCCCCGCGCTCCTGCAGCGCGAGGCGGACGCAATGGGCTACCCCGTGCTGCTCAAAGCAAGCGCGGGCGGCGGCGGCAAGGGCATGCGCGTGGTCGAGCGCAGCGAAGATTTCGCGGCGGCGCTCGCTTCGTGCAAGCGCGAGGCGGCCAGCAGCTTCGGCAACGACCGCGTGTTGATCGAGAAGTACCTCATGCGGCCGCGCCATGTCGAAGTGCAAGTGTTCGCCGACAAGCACGGCGGCGCGGTCTACCTGTTCGACCGCGACTGCTCGGTGCAGCGCCGTCACCAGAAAGTGCTCGAAGAAGCACCCGCGCCGGGTCTGGCAGACAACGTGCGCCGCGCCATGGGCGAGGCGGCCGTGGCCGCGGCGCGTGCGGTGCATTACGAGGGTGCGGGCACCGTCGAATTCATCATGACGGGCGCCGACTTCTACTTCATGGAGATGAACACGCGCCTGCAGGTCGAGCACCCCGTGACGGAAATGATCACGGGCCTCGATCTCGTCGAATGGCAATTGCGCGTGGCCGCGGGCGAGCCGCTGCCGCTCGGGCAGTCGCAGCTTACGATCACGGGCCATGCACTCGAAGCGCGCATTTACGCGGAAAACCCGGCGCGCGGCTTCCTGCCCTCCACAGGCACGCTCAAGCATCTGCGCATGCCCGAGGGCGTTGAGTTCCGGCTCGGCGACGCGGGCCAGCGCGCAAGCGTGCGCATCGACAGCGGCGTGCGTGAGGGCGACACCATTACGCCGTTCTACGATCCGATGATCGCCAAGCTGATCGTGCACGGCGCGACGCGCGACGACGCGCTGGCACGCATGGAGCGTGCTCTCGAAGCGTGCGAGGTGGTCGGCCCGCATACGAACGTCGAATTTCTGCACCGGCTCGTGACCTGTGAGCCGTTTGCGAGTGCCGATCTCGACACGGGCCTGATCGAGCGTAACCACGACGCGTTGTTCTCGCCGCAGCAGAAGCCGGTTCGCGAAGCGGTTGCGCTCGCGTGTGCGGCGCTGCTTGGCCGCGAGGGCGGCCTGACGACGGGCACGTCGCCGTGGCAGTCGCTTTCGCATTGGCGCTTGAATAGCGGCTTTTCGCAATCGCTTGCTTGGCGCGACGTCGAAAGCGACACGGCGTTCGCCGTGGCGCATACGCATGACGGCAGCGAACAGACGCTCGCTTATGCCGGCCACGCGGCGCGTTACACATGGTGGCGCGGCGACGGCGCGGACGAGTACGGCGCGACCATCGGCGACAAGCACGTAAAGGGTCGCGTATTCATCGACGGCGACGTGTTTCATGTGTTCTGCCTCGGCACGGCAATGGCGTTCGAGTGGCAGAACCTGCTCGCGCACGCCGCCGACGCGGAGCACGGGGAGGGCCGCCTGACCGCGCCCATGCCGGGCAAGGTGATCGCCGTGCTGGTGGAGCCGGGCGCCGTGGTCGAAAAAGGCACGCCGCTCATCGTCATGGAAGCGATGAAGATGGAGCACACAATCGGCGCACCGGCGGCTGGTAAGGTTACCGAAGTTTTGTACGGCGTAGGCGACCAGGTGGCGGACGGCGCGCAATTGCTCGTGCTCGAAGCCGCTTGACGATGCTTGATGAGAGATGACTGGCTGGGCCAATGAGTTCTTTCCGGTTTCCCTGTAGCCGGAGAGCGACGTGAGAGTTTTACCCTGGGGCGCTCTGTTATGGCGGAGCGCCCTTTTTTTCGCTTGCGGCCAGGAACCGCTCAGCGTTGTTTCTCATGCGCCGCAAGCAGTTCCCGATGCCGCGTTTCGGTATCGTCGTCGGCTGGGAACATGCATTCAAGGCGCAATTCCTGAGCGGCGACGTTTTGCGGCGCGCCCACGCTTGTCACCATCGAAAAATAGCGAAGCACGCTGCCGTTGCTGATGAAACTCAGTGGAATGACTGGCATGCCAGGCGTGCTGCTCGATCCGTGATGCGCTTTCCAGTCGCCCGGCACGCCGGGATATGCAAGCAATTCATCGAGAAGCATGCGGGTTTCGTCGTCGATCACGCGGCCAACCGCTTCGCGATAGACACGTTGCAACAGGCTTCGCGAAACGTTCTCCCAGTCTGCAAGGAAGGGGCGCAGGCCCTGAGGATCGAACATCAAATGCAGCATGTTGCGCCGGCCCGTGCGCGCCGCCATGTCGATGAAGTGGCCGAAGAAGCGCGGCGCGGCGTCGTTGGTCATCAGCACGTTCCAGTGCCGGTCCATGACGATGGCCGGATACGGATCGTGCTGACGAATCACGCGCTCCAGCGCCCGCACGACGTGCTGCATTTCCTGCGCGTTCCATGGGGCTTCCGAATAAACGGGCGCGTAGCCGGCAGCGAGCAGCAGGGCGTTGCGCTCGCGCAGCGGCACGTCGAGTGTCTGTGCAAGGGCAAGCAGCGTGTCACGGCCCGGCACGCTGCGCCCGCTTTCGATAAAGCTGATCTGCCGCTGGGAGATCCCCGCATCCAGCGACAGATCGAGTTGACTCACGCCACGCGCATCCCGCCAATAGCGCAGCAGGGTGCCGAGTTCGCTTTGCGGCGCGTGTGGGACGGCTCGCGTGGGGTTCATCGGTTCTCCTTAGTTCAAGTGAGCAACGATAGCGGACTCACGCCGCGTTCGCACGCCAGGCAAATGGTTCGAACTGCGCTTCGAGCGCCGGGTGTGTCACGCTCGCCACGTAGTTCGTGATGGCCGATGCGGCGACCACCGCGATGACCTCCAGCGTCTGCTCGGCGCTGAACCCCGCATCGAGAAAGCGCTGCTGGTCTTCGCCGGAGATGCGGCCGCGCTTTTCGATCAGCGTGCGCGCAAGCGTCGACAAGGCAGCCAGTTGCGCGTCGGCCGGCAGGCGGCCGTGGCGCATCGCTTCGACGTCGGTGCGACTGACGCCTTCCTTCAAGGCTAGCGCCGTATGAAACGCAACCGGCCATTCGGCTGCATTCGTGACGGCGTTGGTCAGCAGCAGTGTCTGGATCTGCGGCTCGGTCAGGCTGCTCGAGTGGACACGCTGGAACACGCTGAAAAAACCGCCGATCAGCACGGGCGAGTTGGCCATCTTCGCCGCGATGTTCGGGATCATGCCGAACGTCTGCTGCAGTTGCTGGAGCACGGGTTGCGATTGCGCGGGTGCGGACTCGATCGTGTGTTGAGGATAGGTGGACATGCTGACTCCTGGGCGTTGAGCGCCACCGGATTGGCGACGCGACAGCCGAAGAGTAGAAGCGACGGCGCGCCGCGCCAATTACATGCCATGTAATAGCGGCGCTGCAGTGAATCGCGCGCTTTGGCGTGCAGGGTTGGCCGCGTTTTCGAACGCGCATTTCTCAGGAAAACAGTGCGATCATGTGTGCAGGCTTTTCGGCAGACCTTTCAGGTCGAACCTTGGGACGCCTGTCGCCGAGCCGACTCCCCACGCGGGGAGATGCGGGGTCGGAGTGCAAATCTTCGGCAACCCACCATGGCCATACCACCGCTCTACCAGACAGGTGAGGTCATCATGCTTGGTGTTCGTAAAGCTGTGTTCCCGGTGGCGGGAATCGATATGAGCTTTCTGCCCGCAACGAAGGCGAGCCCGAAGGAAATGCTGCCTGTTATCGACAAACCGCTCATTCAATACGCTGTGGAAGAAGCGATAGCCGCAGGCATCACGGAACTGATATTCGTCACGGGCCGCGGAAAGCGTGTCATCGAGGATCATTTCGACAAGTCCTACGAGGTCGAACATCGGCTGAGGGCGCGAGGCAAGCAGAATCTTGTCGAACTCGTGCAGGACATCAAGCCGGCCAACGTGGAGTGCATCTACGTTCGGCAAGCCGAGCCGCTTGGTCTTGGCCACGCGATACTCTGCGCAGAAAAGCTGATTGGCGACGAGCCGTTTGCAATCGTGCTCGCTGACGATCTGCTCGACGGAACGCCCCCGGTGCTCGCGCAGATGGTGCATATATTCAGCCACTACGATTCCTCGGTTCTCGCAGTCGAGGAATTCGATTCGCGAGAGTCCACGACGCACGGCGTGATCGATGGCCGCCATTGGGACGAACGCGTGATCAGCGTCAGCCGCATCGTCGAGAAGCCATCGCCCGAACTGGCGCCGTCGAGCTTCGGCGTTGCCGGACGTTATGTGCTCATGCCAAGCATCTTCGAGCATTTGCGTTCGGTGAAGCCCGACTTGAATGGCGAGATCCAACTCACGCCCGCCATCCATTCAATGCGCGAGGGGGAGCAGGTGCTGGCCTACGAGTTCGTTGGCAAGCGCTACGACTGCGGCACCAAGCTCGGCTATGTTCAGGCGACGGTTGATTTCGCCCTGCGGCATGCGGAATTGCACGAGACCTTCGACGCATGGCTGCGCGAGCGCGTTGGCGCGTTGCAACTGGGTGCGTGGGCACCGGTTCCGATGCTCAACCAGCTGGCTCCGGGCGTGCAGGAACTCGCGCACTGAAGTCATGCCAGGTTGCATAGGAGAATTGAACGATCCGTGCGAACGTGCAGGCTCCATTGCAGGGTTTCATGCTATCTGGATGGAACCCGATGATTCCGCCCTTTTTCAAAGGTGATGCGAGGAAAGGAAAGGTAAGAAACGTTGCAAGGTTCCGCCCGCCCCGCTGCTTTAAAATCGCGGCATGAACCCCAGCGTCCTCATTGTCGACGACGATCCCGTCGTGCGCGACCTGCTGAGCCGTTTTCTGCGCTCGCATAACTTCGATACGGCCGTGCTGCACGACGGCGTCCACCTCCAGCGCCGCCTCGAGCGCGAACGTCCGTCCATCGTGGTGCTGGACATCATGATGCCCGAGACCGACGGCCTCGAGGCCATCGCCGCCCTGCGCGCGGCCGGCGACGACATTCCCGTGATTTTCGTTACGGCGCGCGGCGCGGTGAGCGATCGCATTCGCGGGCTTTCGCTGGGCGCGGACGACTATTTGCCGAAGCCCTTCGATCCGCACGAACTGCTCGTGCGCATCCAGAACATTCTGCGCCGGCGTGGCCCGTCCACCGCGAGCGCGCCGGAAGCGCGCCGGCGCTACCGGTTCGGCGATTTCGAACTCGACTTCACGATGCGCACGCTCTCCTGCGGCGACACGCAAATCCCCTTGCGGGAAAGCGAATTCGCGCTGCTGAAGGTATTCGCCACGCATCCCTACAAAGTGCTTTCGCGCACGCTGATCCACGATATCGTGCACCGCGACGAGCGCGAGTTTCACGAACGCAGCCTCGACGTGCCGATCTGGCGCCTGCGCCGCGTGATCGAGGCCGATCCGTCGAATCCGCGCCATATTCAAACGGTGCGCGGCAAGGGCTATGTATTCGTGCCGGATCCCGCGAATTATTCGGAGGCGCACGGCGCAGCAATTCAGTGAGAAGTCCGTTGAATACGCTGTTCGGGCGCATGGCGTTGCTCTCGACGGCGGTTTTGCTTTCCATGCAGCTTGGCTGGTTTTTGCTGCTTGCCCGCCAGCCGCCGCGCCATGAAGTCGACGGTTTCGCACGCGGCGTGCTGCTCGCGCTGCGCGTGGCCAGCGAGGAGCACGTCGGTGGCGGCACAGTGCCGCCACCCGTGCATCTGGGCGGCTCTCTCGAGCCGCAGAAGGACGGCGACCTGAGCGCCGTGCTGCGCGTGCACCGCGTGCCGGTGTGGAACGTGCCCAAGGACGTTCATTTGCACGAACCGACGCGCCGGCCGCTAGTCGACTTGACGCGCCATCTACGCGAACAATTGCCGCCCGGCACGCAGTTCGCCGTGGACGATGGGCGGCCGCCGCAACTATGGGTGCGCTTTCCGGGCAGCACGACCTGGGTCGTCGTGCCCGTTGATATTCCGCCGCCGCCGCGTTTCGTCATCGAAGGAATCTCGATGCTGCTGGCAGCGCTTACGCTGTCCTTCCTTGCTGCCTGGCAGATCCAGAAACCGCTTGCGAGTCTCGCACAGGCGGCGCGCCGGTTCGGCACGGGTGAGCGCATTGCGCCGCTCGAAGGCAAGGGGCCACGCGAACTGCGCGATGTGAGTACGTCGTTCAACGACATGATGCGCTGTGTGAACGAGGCCGAAGACGACCGCGTGGTGATGCTGAGCGGCATTGCGCATGATCTGAAGACCCCGCTTACCCGGCTGAAACTGCGTGCGACGCTGATGGCAGAGGAGTCGGAGCGCAACGGCATGCTGCGCGACGTCGACTCGCTCACCCACATCGTCCAGCAGTTTCTGGAGTTCGCGCAACAGTCGCCCGACGCGGGTAGGCTGCTGAGCGTCGATGGCTTTCTGCAAAGCCAGTTTGGCAATCCTGACGAAATCGAGGGCGGCAACGGGCCGCTATTCGTGCTCGATTTGCGCGCTGGCCCCCGGTTCAAGCTGCCGCAGGTGACGTTGGACCGGCTCGTCACGAATCTGGTCGACAACGCGCTCGAGTATGGCGCACCGCCGGTCGAAATTTCGACGGCGATCGAAAGCGGATCGTGCCGGATAAGCGTGCGCGATCACGGCGCTGGTATCGAGCCCGAGCGGATTCCGGCGGCCATGAGGCCGTTCGTACGTCTGAGTGCGGCGCGTGGCGGCGAAGGCCATTGCGGTCTCGGGCTGGCCATCGTCGCGCGGCTCGCGCGCGACTGCGGCGGCCATTGCGACGTCGAGAATCATCCCGAAGGCGGCCTGCTCGTGCAACTCAGCTTTCCCGTCAACCACACCTGATACGCCAACACGAAAAAAGCGCGCCGAGCCCTCGCGGACCGGCGCGCAAACAAACGTACCAACGCTTGAAAAGCGGGCGCTTGTGGACGGATTGGGGTCAGGCCGTCGTGCTCACGAACAGGCCGCTCGCCGCGCCCGGGCCCTGCTGTTGCAGGTTGCTTGCGAGCGTCGTGAGGAATTGCTGAAGCTCGGACGTCGTGTCGCTTGTGGAACTGCTCGACGATGCGCCCATGGCCGTCAAGAGGTTCTGGAAGTCGGACGTCAATTCGCTGTCCGAACTGCTGCTGCTCGATGTGCTGCTTGACGCGCTCGAATCGGATGACGTGCTGCTCGAATCCGAGGAAGCCGAAGTAAGCGACTGCGCGAGGTTCGAGATCGCCGAGGCCAGATCGTTACCGTAGCCGCCCGCCGACGAGGGCGGCGGAGGCGGCAGCGGAGGCATCATCGCGGCTGCGCTGCTCGTATCGCTCGACGCGGACGACGTGCTGGAACTCGAAGAACCCGAAGCCGCGCTCGTCGCAGACGCAGCGCTTGCCGACGAAACCGTGCTGCTGTCGCTGCTGTCGTCCGTGCCCGTCACGGTGGCGCCGCTTTGTTGCGCGGCGGCCTGGAACAGCGCGCCGAGGAATTGCTGAAGCGCGGCGGCCAGTGCATCGGGCGAAGTGGCCGACGTGCTCGACGTCGAAGCGGTGGTGCTCGACGACGAATCGGAACTGCCGGCGCTAGCGGAAGCACTGGCCGTGCTGTCGGTCGTGAAGCCGAGCGACGAGAGCGCCGAGGCGATGGCGGCAACGAGCGGATTGACGTTGTTAGAGTCCGACGAGGCGTCCGAGGACATGGGCATGCCCGGCGTCTGGCTGTTGCTTGTGGTTTGTCCGTCTGCCTGGTAAGCCGCCCAGGTGGAATACAGCGAGTTTGAGTTGGATAACGCGCTTATCGACATGTTTAACCCCCCGGTAAATGTGCGATATGGTCGATGCTCGACCGAGATGGCTGGTCAGGCCACTCAGTCGGCGCAATCGTATGTCGCCTTTCGCCGCAGGGGGTGGCTTTGTAATTGGAGGAAAGGGTTCTGGTAAGAATCTCGCGTAATCCTTACCTTTCCTTTCCTGGGCGGCAATCAGGCCGCTTCGTCGCGCACCGGCGGCGCAAAACGCAGCGCCACGGCAATGCGGTTCCACGCATTGATATTTGCCACGGCGGCGGTCAAGAACGCCATCTGTTCGCCGGGAAATTGCCGCGCAACGTCGTCGTAAAGCGCATCGCTCACGCCTTCATGGAGTTTCGCGCTCAGCGCCTCGGTGTAGGCCAGCGCGGCGCGTTCACGCTCGCTGAAGCATTCCTGCGCCTCGTGCCATGCGGCCACGAGATCGAGCTTGACGCGCGGCACGGCTTTTTCGCGCGCAATGTTGAGGTGATACTGAATGCAGAAAGCACAGCCGTTGATTTGCGAGGCGCGGATTTTCAGCAACTCGGTGAGCGGCTTTTCGAGCCCGGAAGCATCGACCGCCTTGCTCATGGCGGAGAGCGCGGCGGCCACGGGGGCGGCGTCGCGCACGAAGGTTTCGTAAGCAATACGAGTGGAAGCGCTGGACATGACTGGACCTCGCGAAGTTTGGCAGTTAATATCAGAGCACGAACATCATATTCGAACTCTGACATTATGCGCAAGACAGCGAAGAATGACCCGGCCATGAAGAGGGGCGAGCCCGTGAGCGCCATTCCGGAGGTCGGTGAGGGCAAGCGCGGCGAGGCGGGCTATTTCGGCTACTTGCTGCGCCAGGCGGGTGCGGCGCACCGTTTGCGCATGGAGCGCGCGCTCGACGATATCGGCATTACGCCGCCGCAGTTCGTCGTGCTGACGATGCTGGCCGCGTACCCCGGCATTTCGGGCGCCGATCTCGCGAGGCTCGCGGCGCTCACGCCGCAAACGGTGAGTGTGATCGTCGCGAATCTCGAACGCGGCGGCGCAATCGTGCGTCGGCCGCACGCGGTGCATGGGCGCATTCAGCAGATCGACGTGACCGAGGAGGGCGAGGCGCTGCTCAAGCAGTGCCGCTCGCGTGTAAAGAAGCTGGAGGCGCGCATGGCCGCGGGCTTCACGGCCGAAGAAGAGCAGGTGATACGGCGCTGGTTAGTGAGCGTCGCGCGCGAGGACGACGCCGGCTAAGTGCTACTGCGAGGCGCTTTTCTCCTGCGCGAGACTGCACGAATGGTCGAGCAGGCCTTCCGCCGTTCCTGTTCCGCCATCGACATCGAGCCCGCTGTTCACGACGAGCCAGCCGTTGCGCTGCGCATCGGGGCCTGCGCCCGTCACGAGTATTGTCTGCACGGCCATGGTCTGTTTCGGGCCGAGATCGCGCTCGACTACGCGGAACGGGTTGTTACGGTCCGAGAGGCTCGTCACGCGCGTAACACGGTAGCGCGAGCCGTCGAGCGTCGTCCAGCGCCACGTGCCCGGCGCGATGTCGCCATACGGCGCGAGCGCTTTCGTAATGTCGGGGCGCATGCAATCGACGTGAATGTGCAGTTGATTCTGCGTGCGGCGCTCCGAGGAGTTGATCTCCAGGCCGAGCTGGTTGCCGGCGAGCGGCATGCCGAGTTTCGCTTCCACAAAGCGTCCCGCTCCCCATGCGCCTACCCAGTACTCCGGCGCGCCGCCGTAAAGAATCTCCGGGCTTTCGATGCCGGCCACGCGGTCGGTGGGAATCACGAGATATTGCGCGCGGCCTGCGATGTCCTTGAGCACGGCATAGCGTTTCTGGAAGTCGACGGTGGTGCAGGGGCCGGGCTGGCCCTTGTCGCGCATGTTCGGCACGCACTGGCCGCCCACGACTTTCCAGAGACCGTTGGAGTCGACCGCGGAGAGGCGCACGCAGGCGCCCGTGGCGGCGAGCGCAACGACTGCGGCCGTGGCCACGGCGAGGCGGGACATCCGTACGAAAGGGGCAAGGCGCAGGGATCGCATCGGCACGAAGGGTCTGGATTCATTCGATCAAACGCGCCGCGATGCGAGCCTGCCCACGTCGCGGCGCGACGCAGCGCGCAGTGTAGCGCAATGCCGGTGACAGTCACGAGGCTCGCGGCGACGAGCAGCGCGATCACTGAGTTTTGCGCAACGAATCCGGCGTTCATACGACGTGCCTCGCGATCCAGCACGTGAGGAACGACGCCACAAAGGCCGCGACGAACTTGCCAGGTTGCGTCGTCGCCTCAAATTTCAGGCGCAGGCAGCGTCCCCAGAATCGCTTCGAACGCGAGCCCGATCGCGAGCAGCCGGCGGTCGCCGCCGGCCGGTCCGTCGAGTTCGAGACCGACTGGCAAGCGCGCGTCGATAAGGCCCGCCGGGAGCGCGAGGCCCGGAATGCCGGCGTTGCTCGCGGGATCGGTGTTGCGCAGGTACGCCTCCAGTTCGTCGATCGGCGCCGCGCCGTCGATCGACACGCGAGACGAACCGTTCAGCTCGTCGATCGGCACGGCGGCGAGCCGCGTCGTGGGAAAGAGCAGCGCGTCGAGGCCGCTAGCGGAGAAGGTCTGTGCATAGAGCTGCTGCAGGCGCGGCCGCCACACGGTCATCGCGCCGTGGTAGTCGCCGCCGCGCGCGTCGGCGAGCACGGCGTCGTAGGCCGCGCGCACGTCGGGGCTCGCAATACGCGCGGCGACCTCGGCCACGGTTTGCGCGGGCGCGTGGTTCGCAACGAGCCACGCGGCGAGATCGTCGATGGGCTCGTGCAGCGCGATCGCGTAGCTCACGCGGTCGTTCAGCGCGAGCAGCTCGCGCATTTCGACAGGCACGAGCGTGACGCCCGCGGCTTCGAGCTTCGCGAGCGCTACGCGCGCCACATCTTCGAGCGCGGTTTCGAGGCCTTCCCACAGCGGCGCGGGCAGGCCAATGCGCAGATTCGGCACGGCGGCAGGCGAGAGCGGACCGTGCCCCGTGATCACGGCGTCGAGCAGCGCGACATCGGCAACGGTGCGTCCCATTGGCCCGACCGTGTCGCGCGTATGGCTGATCGGCACGACGGCTTGCGGGTCGTGATAGCGGCGCTGCGTGCCGCCGTCGCCCACGCTCGGGCGCAAACCGACGATGCCGCACAGCGCGGCGGGAATGCGCGTGGAGCCGCCCGTGTCGGTGCCCAGTCCCGCGGGTACGATGCGCGCTGCGATGGCGGCCGCCGTGCCGCCTGACGAGCCACCAGGAATTCGTTCGGGATCCCAGGGGTTGCGCACGGGCCCGGCATGCGGCGCGAGATTCGTGCTGGTGATGCCGAATGCAAGCTCGTGCATGTTGGCTTTGCCGAGCACGATTGCGCCGGCGTCGACGAGGCGCTGCACCGAAGGCGCGTGACGCGCGGGCAGGAAGCCTTCGAGCGCGGGCGTGCCCGCCGAGGTTTGCAGACCGCGCGTATTGATGTTGTCCTTCACGGCCACGGGCAGCCCCGCAAGCGGCAGGCGCGCGCGCTCGCCTGGCGCTAGCGCGTCGATGCGTTGCGCGGCTGCGAGCGCGCCTTCCACGTCGAGCACGGTGAACGCGTTGAGGTTGGAGAGCGCTTGTGCGCGCGCGAGCAGCGTGGCGACGTAGTCGGCGGCCTTCAGTTGTCCTGCGTGGATGGCCTCGACGGCTTGCGTCGCGCTCAATTCCAGTTGCTGGTCGACAGTCCAGGTCATGCGGCGTTCTCCTCGTGCGGCCATGTGGCCATGCACACAGCGCGTGAGACGTTGTGGCGCTACTTCTTCAGCAAGCGTAGCGCGAAGCGTGCGAGCGCGGGCACGAGCGTTGGCCGCAACAGGCGCGCGTCGTAGCCGCTCATGCGCGCGTCGTTTTCCTCGAGGCAGAGTTCGATCATTTCGCGCGGTTCGAGCGAGTCGCCCAGCACCTCGCGGTTCGCGGGCAGGAAGTTCGAGTCGCGCGCGTTGCCGCTGGCGTCGATACCTCGAGCGATAGCGAGCCGCTCCCACACCAGCATGAACCAGATAGCGGCTACGCGCACGGAGTGCCACGGCCGGCGCCACCAGGGCATGGTCTTGCGATACCACGCTACCCAGTTCACGAAGAAGAGGATATGACGCGCCTCTTCCTGGATCACGGGCTCGAAGGTTTCGACGAGGTCTGCCGGAAAAAAGCCCGAGCGCTGCGCCGAGCGAAACAGGCCGAACGCGAAGAAGCTGTCGATGCACTCGCTATAGCCGGTGAACATCCACGCCCATTCCGCTTTTTTGGGCGGCGGGTATGCGGGTTCCGGCGCAAGTTCGATGCCATAGGCCTGCACGAGGTGCGAGAGCACGACCTTGTGGCGCGCCTCTTCGGCGGCGTCCATTTCGATCGCTTCGCGCAGCAGCGGGTCGTTCAGGGTTTGCGCGTAAGTCTTCACGCGAATCGAGGCGCGGCCCTCGGTTTGCACCGCGATGTCCCAGATCGGCAGCGACGTGAGCCTCCCGAGCGCGTCGGGTTCGAGCTTGGGCCAGTCGAGCACGGCGGGCCGGTACGGATCGTGGGTGTCGAGCAGCATCCGGCAGAACATCTTGCGGTGTTCGTCCGATCCGATTTTGATGGGCCCTGGCGTGGCGTGAGTCCAGTGCCGCAGCGCGACGTCCTGCTCGGAGATGAAGGCTGCGCCTTCGTCCGGATGCGTCAGGGTTTCGGACATGGGCATCGAAATTTGAACGGGGTATGACTCCTATTCTGTCACAACCGTAAGGAAGCAGGCGCGCTCACGCGCAGTGGCGCTGCTGGTCGATCCACATGCGCGCCCAGCGGCAGGCGTAGGCGAGCGCGTGTCTTTCTTCGAAGAAGTAATCGAGTGCGTCGAACGAATACTGCGCGCCCGGCTGCGTGCCAATGGTGAGATTGGCGGCGAAAAGGCCGTTCGGGAGTTGCTGCGCGCTGGGGGCGACGACGTAGCCTTTGTAGCGTAGTGGAGTGTTCATGGCCGCGCTTCCTGCTGATCGACTGCTGATTTGCTCGGGTTCTCTTGCTGGGTGGCGCGTGTATTTGCAGCCACTCACTGTGCCGACACGGACCAGCGTACGGGCCGCAGTGTGTCGATGGAACCAATGATTCGTCGCAAGCAAATCAAGTGCGGCCTGGGACGGTCAGCAGAATGATCCGGATGAGGCGAGGGGTGAATCCGGCTTCAATGTGGACCGGACGAAATGCGCAGTCTGTGGGATGGCGCACGCGATGCGCGCCACGCGACATGCGCAATGTGGGTTAGGGAACGTTTCCCGTCCCGCGCGCGCAGCGGCGCGCGGGTGGGCAGGCCGCAGAGCCCGGTTAGTGCGTCAGTTAGCGCTTCAGTTAGTGCTTCAGACAGCGAGGCTCAGGCGCTTTTCGGTGCGCGCAGCGTTGGCGGCCTGTGTGCTCCCAACGCCGTTCACGGCGCTCGCAACAGGCGCCGCGTGCTGGCCCTGAGTGCCGAACGCGAGCGCGAACTGCGCCGCCTGACGGCCGACCGTCGCGAGCTGTTCAGCGACCTTCGCGTCGGAGCACTGCTGTGCACTCTCGAAGCGCGTCTCGAGCGTGTTGATGCCTGCGCCGAACGGCGTGGGCCAGCCGCGCAGCGCGTGCACAATCGAGCGCAGCGAGGTCAGCACGGAACCCGCGGCCTGCCAGCCATAGGCCGTGACGATGCAGCCCACGGCACGGCCGTCCAGGTACGGGCGATGGTCGGCACGCAGTTCTTCGAGCGTGTCGAGCGCGTTCTTCACGAGCCCGGACACGCCGCCGTGATAGCCCGGCGTCGCGATGATGACGGCGTCGGCGGCGCGCACGGCTTCGATCAGCTCGAGCTGGGCGTCGGTGCGAGTGGGGTCTTCGGGCGCATAGTGCGGGAGCGTGTGGAGGAACGTGCCGCCGAACAATTGCGTGCGCGCGCCGGCTTCTTCAGCGCCGCGCAGCGCGAAAGCAAGCGCGCGCTCGGTCGACGAAGCTGCGCGGGTGGTGCCGCCAATGCCCACGACGAGCGGGCGGCGTTGCGAATCGGAAAGGCTCAAGGGGACTCCCTCAAATGCGATGAGGTCTGGCTCGCGCGTGATCGGGCAACGCGGCCACGAAACCTGGAAAGGGTCATCTTAGAGAGCGCGCCGCGCGGCGCGAAACGACTTTTTGTTCTAACCATATGCCGGCAGCGCTACGTTGCGCTGCGCCATGAGGCCCGAAATGCATATGCCAAACCATTGGTTGGACGCGCGGCGGGCCATGGCTAAGATGAACCCGTCTCCTCCATGACATCTCCTTGACATGGGATTCGGCCCCGCACTTCTCCGGTGACGGGGCTGTTTTTTTTCTGGAGTCGGGAAGGAGTGGCGCTTCGAGGGGTTCGAGGCCCGGATTGCGGCGGGTTCGCGCCGCGCGGTATGTCGTGCTATGTGCTGCTCGGCGTGCTGCTCAATACGGCCGGGTGCCAGATCAAACTGTGAGCACGTTGCCGTCGGGGCCGATTTGCGGCGGAATTTCCGGCAGGGTTCCGTTGCCAGGCGCGGTGCGCGCGGGCGCACCCGGCGTGGCCGGCAGCGTGGGCGCGGGCTCGCGCACAGCCGGTTCGGCCACCTTGCGCGTGGTGAGCTTGTCGGCGGAGGCGAGCTTGTGCTTCGTGCCGTGATGCGCCTTCTTGCCGCCATTGGCCGCATGCGCCGAGGGCGTGCGCGCTTCCGGCGGATTCCAGATCTCGATGTAGTGTTCCCCGGCGAGCGCGGTGGACGCGAGGACGCCCAGCAAGGTCCCCGTGATGAAGAATCGCACGTCGTGTTCTCCGTTTCGATGTACAGGCCGGGGCCGCGCCATGCAGCAAGGTGCGATGGGGCGGCGCAAACTGGTACGGCGCCGGTACGGCGACCGGGCGGCACGAACGGCCGGCTGCCACGCACTGTACATTCATACAGGCGCTTATGCAAACGTTTCACGACGTGCCGCGGGCGATCTGTTGCATGGGCGCGCCGCAGCCCGGCGGGGCGCCTATGCGGGCTTGCGCGGGTGCTGAATCTGAGGTGTGCGCTCGGCTCAGGCGTCGAGTGCGGCCTGGTTTTGGGCAACTGCGCCGTCCGCCGTTGACGCAGCCGCGGCCGGGCCGTGAGCGCCGAGCCAGCGCCCGTAGCTGCGCGGCGAGAACGCGAGCGTGAGCACGATCATTGCGCTGATCGATACAGCGAGCATGATCCACGCGCCCGTAAAGCCGCCCGTGAGGTCGCGCACGCGCCCGGCCACGATGGGGGCGAGCGCGGCGATCACGAAGCCCAGACCCTGAACGAAGGCAACGAGTCGCGCGGCCACGCGATGGTCGGCTGAATGGTCGAGCGCGGTGACGAGCGTGACCGAGAACACGCCGCCGAGCCCCGCGCCGGCCGCCGCGACCCACAACAGCGGCGCGGCCTCGGGCCATGCGGCGAGACCGATTACGCCGAACAGCTGGGCGCACAGCCCCAGAACGAGCCACGGTCGCCGGTCCGTGAAGGCTGCTGCGGCAAGCGGCAGGAGCAGCGCGCTGGCGGCCTGGAACACGGTCATCGCGGCGAGCAGCGAACCGCTCGCTTCCACGCTCGCGCCGTGCTGCTGATAGTAGGCGGGCAGCCACGCGACGAGACTCGTATAGCCGCCGTTGACGAGCCCGAAATGCAGTCCGAGCGTCCACGCCCGGCGCTTGCGCCAGACCGGCACCGTTGCCGCTTTGACATGCTCCGGCGAGGGCGCAGCGGTGGCCTGCTGTGCGCGGCGGTCGCCGCCGCTCCCGCTGTTCAGCGTCCACCAGATCGCGAGCGCGGCAAGCGCGGGCAGCGCCCACACGGCGAGCCCCGCATGCCACGAACCGCTGATGCGCGCGACGAGCGGGCTCAGGCTCGCGCCGAGCCCGCCGCCCCCCATGATCGACGCCGAGAACAGGCCCATTGCGAGCGGCACCCGCGCGGCGAAGCGTTGCTTCATGACGGCGGGCAGCAGCGCCTGGATGGCCGCAACGCCCGCACCGGCCGCCGCCGCGGTGAGCATGAGCGCGCCGCCGCTGGCGGCGAACGCGCGGGCCGCGCATGCCGCGGCAATCGCCACGAGCCCGAGTGCGACGCCGCGCGTCTCGCCGAGCCGGCGCGCGAGCAGGCTGGCGCCGAACGCGCCGAGCCCCATCGCGACGACGGGCAGGCTCGTGAGTAGCGAAGCGCCGTAGAAACTCAGGCCGGTGTCGTGGCGAATGGTCGTCATGAGCGGGCTGATCGAGGTGAGCAGCGGCCGCAGATTCAGGCCGATGGCGACGATTGCGGCATACCACGCAAGCACGCTGGCCGACTCGCCGGACGGCGTCTGGGGGCACATGGAGCGGTTTTGAGGGTTCAATGCGGTCAACCTTTTTACTACCGTATGGTTGACCATTATACAAAAAAATTGTCAACAATCTGGCGATGCCAGCTATCTCCGGCATGGGGGATCGAGTATGGGAGCGGGTCTATATCGCCGCGTCATCCCGCTCGCTACAATGCGACCTGACCCAGCTGCCTGACCTACATAGCGCGCGTTTTTCATGGCCCAATCCTCCCGCCTCGCTTCGCCCCGCGACACCGACGAACCGTCCGACGTCGAAGCGCATGTCTATGCGTCGATTTCTTCCGCGCTGCTGGAGGGCAAGCTCGCGCCGGGCCAGCAACTGGTGGAGCGCGAACTCGCGGCGGCGTTCGGCTGCACGCGCGGCGCGCTGCGCAAGGTGTTGGCGCGCCTTGGCTACGAGGGCAAGCTCGTGCTCGAACCCAATCGCGGCGCATTCGTTCCGTCGCCTTCGGAGGACGACATCCGCGCCGTGTACCGCGCGCGCCAGGTGGCCGAAGCGGGCGTGATGGTGAGTTTGTGCGGCAAGCTCGACGCCGCGATGCGGCGCAAGCTCGCGGCCCATGTGCGCAGTGAGAAAAAGGCGTTGCGCGAGGCGCGCGTGGACGACGCGGTGCGCCTCGCGGGGCGGTTTCATCTGCTGCTGACCGAGCAGGCGGGCGGCGCCGCGCTCGTGGATGCGCTGGCGCAACTGGTCGCGAAAACGGAGCTCTACAAGGCGTTGTTCGATCCGTCGAAGGCGTCGATGTGTGCGCCCGACGAGCACGCGCAGATCATCGAAGCGCTCGAAGCGGGAGACCTGGCGGCGGCGCTCGCCACGATGCGCGCGCATCTGGCCGAGCTGGAAGAGCGGGTGGTGCAGCAGGCGCGCGTGCGCGCCGGGCGCGATCTCAAGGCGGTATTCGCCGATCTCGCAAACGGTTGAGCCTTCAGGGTAAGCGTCAGCCTCCGCCTACGCGCCGGCGCAGTTCCTTCGAAGCCGCGAGCGGAATGCGCGCGTCGTCCCACGTGGCGAGCCATTCGACCTCTTTCGCGGCGAACACCTGGCCGTGATTGCGCAGCGCGTACTGCAATGAATCGATGACGTGATTGCGGATGATTTCGGGCGTATGCGGGTCGTCGAGGACGATGCGCAACGCTTCGAGCGTGGCCATTGTGCGGCTCCGGCGAATGTGGCAACCGCAACGTTATCTCACGACAAAAATGCACGCCAAAAAAAGCGCTTGCCGGGCGGCAAAAACTGCCCGGCAAGCGCGCCTCAGTGCCGCGTGCGCTTGAAGATCTCGTACTCCTGCGCGAAAGCCCGCGCAACGGCGGGCCGCTCGCGCACGCGTTGCGCATAGGTCGCAATGGCCGGCCATTGCGACACATCGATGCCCACGTACGGCGCCCAGTTCAGCACGGTCACGAGATAGGCGTCCGCCACGCTGAAGGCGTCGAGCAGGAACGTGCGCGATTCGAGGTGATGCGCGAGCAGGTCGAAGCGGCGCGCGATCTTGCCGCGCGCATAGTCCTTGACGGCTTCGTCCACGTCCTTGGCGAGCAGCGGCACGAACACGGCCTTATGCAACTCGGTACCGATAAAGCCCAGCCAGTGATGCAGGTGCGCGCGCTCGCGTGTGCCCGCTGGCGGGGCGAGCCGCGCCTCGGGAAAGCGGTCGGCCACCCACGGCAGCACCGCCGAGTTTTCGGTGAGTGTCCAGCCGTCGTCCTCACGCAGCACCGGCACCTGTCCGAGTGGGTTGACGGCGAAGAAGTCACCGCCTTCGGCGAGCTGCTTCGTGAGCGTGTCGACCTGAATGTAGCGTGCTTGTGCGCCTGCCTCGTAGAGCGCGATGCGCGTGGCGAGCGAGCACGCCAGCGGGGCGAAATACAGATCCATCGTCATCCTCCTTTGCGGGTTTTTTTTGATTTTTGTACTATAGTGAACAAAAATCGACGATCCAATATTTCTATGCAATCCAGTACAAAAAAGGATAGCCGCCCGCGTGGACGCCCGCGCGCCTACGATCCGGAGGAGGCGCTTGCCCGCGTGCGCGATACGTTCTGGCGCAATGGCTACACAGGCACATCGCTCGACGACCTGAGCGAGGCGACCGGCATGAACCGGCCTAGCCTGTATGGCGCGTTCGGTGACAAGCACGCGCTCTATCTGCAAACCATGGAGCGCTACGTGGAGGCGGGGCGCGTGGCGATGGAGTCCGCGCTCGACAGCGCGTTGCCGCTGCGCGAGGCGCTGATGCGCGTATTCGACGGCGCGCTCGGCTGGTATTTGCCGGCGCACGACGCGGCGCGCGGCTGCCTGCTGATCGGCACGGCGGCGGTGGAAGCCGTCAACGACGAAGCGGTACGCGAGCGTCTTGCCGCGGGCTTGCGCACATTCGACAAGGCCTTCGAGCGGCGCCTGCGCGCAGCGCTCGCGCAAGGCGAACTGCCGCCCAATGCCAGCGCGCCGATGCTTGCGCGTCTCGCGTCGGCGGTATTGCACAGCATGGCGCTGCGCGCGCGGGCCGGCGATTCGCGGGCCTCGCTGCGCGCCATGGCAGTGGCGGGCGTTGCGCTGATCTGCGGCGAAGCGCCCGCTGCGATCGATGCACGTGCGGCGCGGCGGCGCACGAAGTGATATCACGCTGAGCGCCGTTTCACGGCGCCTGCGGCACGGGTCCGTACGCCGCTTTCCCTTGTTACACTGGCACGGTCGCGCAGGGACGGCTTGCGCACTCGAAGAGGGGAAGACGATGGTGCGCTACAGGCACTACAAGGGTGGCATTTACGAACTGGTATGCGAGGCGACGCTCGAATCGGATCCTTCCGTCACGATGGTCGTGTATCGCGCCGCGAACGGTACGATCTGGACGCGACCCGCAACGGTGTTCTTCGAACTCGTCGAGCACGAAGGCGGGCTTGTACCGCGCTTTGCGCCCGTCAACTGATTCTTTCCAGACTCGTCTTTTTCCACGCTTAAGAGGTTTTGCCGAATGCGTTTACTGATTGCGCTGATCCTGCCCTGGCTCCTGTTCTTCACCATTGGGCGTCCGATTGCGGGCATCGTCTGCCTGATCCTGCAGATCACGTTGATCGGCTGGATTCCCGCTGCGATCTGGGCCGTGTACTCGCTCAGCCAGTACAAGACAGACCGGAAAATAGAGGATGCACTCGGCCGCCGCGGCTAAATTTCGCACTCAGCGCCTATGCGCCGCGCAGCGGCGCGTTCCGGTTACAACCGTAATCGAAGCTCACAATTCAATAAGAACTTAATGCTGGTTTTTCTTTCTTACAAATAGAAAGGAGGATCAGCAATGTTCAAGTTCGTTCTCACAGCAGGGGCCATCGCGCTCCTTGCCGGGTGTGCGGTTGCCCCCGGCTACGACTACGGCTACGGCGGCTATGGCCAGCCGTACTCCACCGGGTACTACAGCGGCTACGCGCCGGGCTATGCGCCGGCATATGGCAGCGTCAATATCGGCGTCTGGGGCGGAGGCGGCGGTCGCGATTATCACGGCGGCGGCGGTGGCTGGCACGGTGGCGGTCCGGGTGGTCCTGGTGGTCACGGCGGCGGACACGGTGCACCCTGGGGCCCGCCGCCCGGTGGTGGTCATGGAGGCGGCCCCGGCGGAGGCCATGGCGGCGGAGGCCACGGCGGCGGCGGTGGCGGTCACGGCGGCGGCGGTCCGGGCGGCGGCCGGTGATGCAGGCGTGCCGCTCGCACAGGCGGATTCCAGGGCGCCGCCATGATCCGCCCCGAGCAGGAAACCGCTTTCAAAACGCATCAGGCCCGCCACTCTCACGAGGGCGGGCCTGATGCTTTGCACGGGAACCCGGCGTCACTGCCGGGGTTGCCGCGAAACTTACTGGCTCGACTGCGACGTGCCGCTCGTCGAAGGGCCGTACGCCGTCGCGCGCTGTGCCGCGACCTTGGCTTCAGCAGCCTGAATGTTTTCCGGGTAGTGCATCCAGTCGCTCGGATCGTAGCCGGCGGCGCGCAGTTGCGCGAGATCGGCGCGAACTTCGGCGCGGGTCACGGGTTGTTGCTCGGTTTGTGCCTGCGCGAATGCGGCAGCGGGCACGGCGACGATGGCGGCAAGCACGGCTGCCTTAAGAAACGACTTCATGACTGACCTCCGATATCTTTTGTGAGGAGCCATCGCATCGGCGCGGCCCATGTCGACAATGTATGCGGGCTGAGGGTCAGGGTAAATACTTAGAAGACGAATTCAGTGTTCTCCTCGCGACAACAATCGGGTTCGAAATCTTCAGAAGTATTGCGCCATGCGCGCGCAATCGGCCGAGCAGGCCGCAGACTAGCTGGCCCTAAAACCTTACCGATTATTGCGAAATCTGTAATTCCAATTCGCCTGAAACAGTCTGTATCCGGCGGGGCCGCTTGCCTAGAATCCACTCACAGCCAGCCGTTGCGGCGATTGCAGCGAGCCGGCCGAGCACGACACGATGTGCACCGTCATTGCGCATCGACGTTAAAAAATTTCGGAGGTTGTGATCATGAAGTCGCTTCTCAAGGCTGTTGCGCTTACCGTAGCTCTCGCTGCTCCGCTGGCCGCTTTCGCTCAGGCCGATCAAGGTCTGACCCGCGAGCAAGTGCGCGAGCAACTCGTCGAATTCCAGCAAACGAGCCGCAACCAGGGCGCAGTGGCCGCCCAGGCAACCGCGCCGGTCGCACAGACCGATGGCTCGTTCGGCGGCGTGAGCACGTCGTCGGCAGCGGGTGCCCGCTATGTGTCGGAAGCGGCGCGCACGGGTCCGCAATCGGTGTACTTCGGCGGTCAGTAAGTCCGTCGGCAGTCAGCAGATAAAAAACGGCCCGCGAGTTTGCTTCGCGGGCCGTTTCGCATCTGCGCTCCCCGTTCACTGCCGCTACATCTCTTCTGCCTCCGGCACGTCGAGCACGAGATCCGTGCGCGCGACGGCCACGCAGGTCAGCACATAGCCCTCGGCTTTTTCTTCGCGGCTCAATCCGGGCCACTCGATCGTGAAGCTCACTTCGCCGCTCACCACGCGGCACAGGCAGGCGCGGCAGGTGCCGTTGCGGCACATGCGCGGCAGGCGGATGCCTTCGAACGCCGCCGCTTCGAGCAAACTCAGTTCGGGTGGCGCTTCGAAGCTGCGCCCGAGCGGCTCCACGCGAACGACGGGCACGCGTGGCGGCCCGTCCTGCAAGCCTTCGTGGCTCGTGTCGTTCATGAAATCGATACCCCCAGCAGCCGCCCCGCGCCTGCGGTGAACGCCGCCGCGGCGAGCCCGATCACGATCTGCCGCAGCGCCGAGAACGTTGCGCTGCGCCCGTTGAAGAGCGACGTGAACACGCCGACAAGGGCAAGCCCGCACGCGCTCAGCGCGACCGACTGCGCGATGGCCGTGACGCCGTGCGCCCACAGGAACGGGGCCGTCGGAAACGCCGCGCCGAGCGAAAAGAGGCAAAACGATACAGCGGCGGCCGACCACGGATTGCCGCCCAGTTCCTTCGGGTCGATGCCCAGTTCCTCGCGCGCGAGCGTATTGAGCGCCTCGTCCTTGTTGCGCATGATCTGGGCGGCCACGCGGCGTGCTTCTTCGGGTTCGACACCCTTCGCCTCATAGATGAGCGCAAGCTCGTGGCGCTCGGCGTCGGGCGTATGTTCGAGCTCGTCGGCTTCCTTCGCGAGTTGCGTGCGCGCCAGCTCGCGCGCGTTGGTCACCGAGAGCCATTCGCCGAGCGCCATGGAGCAGGCGCCGGCCACGAGGCCCGCGAGCCCCGTGAGCAAGATCGTGCGATTGGCGCTGCCCGCGCCCGCCACACCCATGATCAGGCAGAAGTTCGAGACGAGTCCGTCGTTCGCACCGAGGACCGCGGCACGCAGGTCGTTGCCCGACGTCGCGCTCTTGTGCCACGACTCGGCCGCGCCGATCGTCTCGCCATGGCCGTGTTCCGGTTCGCGCTTTTTTGCGACGATCGCCTGCACGATGGCGGCGTGCTGCTGTTCCTGCGCGGAAAGCGTTTCGGCGCCGGGTTCGTGCGCGTAGCGGTCGCGGTCGGCGTATTCGGCGGCGGCGACCGTGGGCAGCACGAGGGAAGGACCAAAGGTGCGCGTGAGCGCTTGCAGCAGGCGAGTTTTCGCGCTGCGCCGATGCGGTCGGGGCGTGACGCCGTTAGCCGCGAGCTTGTCGCGCCAGACGCTCGCGTGCTCGCGCTCGGAGGCAGCGAGTTCGGCGAAGATGCGGCGGCGCTCTTCGTCCTTCTCTACCGCGGATAGCGTGTCGTAGACGGCCGCGCTGTCGAGTTCGTCGGCGAGATTGCGCCGGAAGCGGTTGATTTCCTGAGCGGAGGCCATGGGGCGCGATGCGTAATGCGATCCACCAAGCTTACCCTGGCGCCGCTGCGGCCAGAAGCCGCGCTTCGAGCCGGTTTGACCTGTGTACTCAGCGGCGCTGTCGCAAATGCCGATAGACCGTGTTGCGCGCGAGCCCGAGTTCGCGAGCCGCCGCCGAAACATTGCCGCTATGGCGCGCGAGGGTCTCTTCGATGAGCCGCGACTGCCAGACGGACAGGCGTGCGGGTTCGCGGTCTGTGTCGCTCGCCTCGCATTCGGCCGTGGCATCGCCGGACTGCTGCGCGCATTCGCTTGCGGGGTCGCAATCGTGCATGAGGTCTTCAGGCAGATGCTCCATGTCGATGGCGTCTTCGCCTTCGGCCATGATTGCCGCCGTGCGCAGCGTGCTGGCGAGCTGACGCAGATTGCCCGGCCAGCGGCAGCGCGCGAAGCACGCCTGCACAGCCGGCGTGAGGCGCATGGGCGCGCCCGGCACCTCGCGCCGCACGATCTCGAGCATGCGGGCGACGAGCGCGTCGAGGTCGGTGCGCTCGGCGAGCGACGGCAGCGTGACGACGAGGCCGTTGATGCGGTAGTAGAGATCCTCGCGGAATGTCCCTTCGGCGATCATCGCGCGCAGATCGCGGTGCGTCGCGCAGACGATGCGCAAATCCACCGGCACCGCACGCGTACCGCCGAGCGGCACGACGGCGCGTTCCTGCAACACGCGCATGAGCCGCACCTGTTGCGCGAGGGGCATGTCGCCGATCTCGTCGAGAAAGAGCGTGCCGCCATGCGCCTGCGCGATCTTGCCGGCGCTGCCGCGGCGCTTCGCGCCCGTGAACGCGCCGTCCTCGTAGCCGAATAGTTCCGCTTCGATCAGCGTGTCGGGCAGCGCCGCGCAGTTGAGCGCGACGAACGGCCCGTCGCGGCGCGGCGAATCGCGATGCAGCGCCCGCGCGAGCCATTCCTTGCCGGTGCCGGTGCGCCCGAGCACGAGCACGGCGATGTCGCGTCCGCGCACGCGCGCCACGCGCTGCAGCGCTGCGGCGAGCCGCTCGTCGCCCGTATCGAGTTCGGCGAGCGTGGGCTGCGGTGTCGTGTCGGCGTTGGGCGCTTTCGCCTGGGCGGGCGCAGGTGCAAATGGCGCGCGGGACGCTTCAGGCACGGCGCTTCGCGCAAGCGTCGCGACGCCCGACATGGCGGCGCCGGGCGTGGCGCGCGCGATCACGCGCACGCCGCTTGGCAGCGCGAGTGTGAGCGGGTCGCCGCTTGCGCGCATGACCTGCTGCATGAACGCCGCAAATGGCTGGCCGAAGAGCGCCGCGAACTCGCGCTGCTGCAGTTCGGCGAGCGGCGCGCCGAACTGGAACAGGGCGCTGCGGTTGGCGCACAGCAGCGTGCCGTCGGCTGAGAAGGCGGCCAATCCTTCGTACAGCGTACCAATGAACTCCGCGCGCGCATGAAACTGGAGCCGGATGGCATCGGCGAATTCGGTGTTGAACAGATGGTTCTCGATCATCTGCGCCGACATGCGCACGAGTGCGAGCGTGTGCTTGTGAAAGCCGCGCGACTCGCCGCTCACGTCGAGCGCGCCGAGCGTGCGCCCGTATGGATCTGCGATCGGCGCACACGAGCAGGTGAGGATGTGATTGGCGCGCAGAAAGTGCTCGCCCGCATGCACCGTGGTCGGCTGGCCTTCGACGAGTGCCGTGCCGATCGCATTCGTGCCGCGATGCTGCTCGGCCCACGACACGCCCGGGCGCAGCGCCACGCGCTGAGCTTTCTCGACGAAGTCGCTGTCGGCAAAGCTGTGGAGGATCACGCCGTTGCGGTCGGTGAGCAGCACCATGCTCTGCGTATCGACGATCTGCGCGTGCAAGGCATCCATCACGGGACGCGCCTGGTGATAGAGCGTGCGGTTCGTGTCGATCAGCTCGCGCAGGTCCGCGGCGGCCAGTGCGTCGAATTCGGGCGCTTCAGTGGCGCGCAGTCCGAGTGCGCGCGAGCGCGCGTGAGCCTGCGCGATGGCGTCCGCGCGGGCCGCGTCGTGCGGCGTGACGGGGCGTCGGGTCACTCGTGTCTCCAGTCGTTTTGGGCGCTACGCTGCGTCGCAGCATGACACATGCACGTCAGCTGCGCGTGCGGCGCCTCTGGGGCAGTTCATGGTACAGGATCTGCGGCGGCTGCCAATCCGGGTTGAAGCGGGTTTAAAGCCGGGTTGAAGCGGCGGCGCGCCAAAGCAACTGCGCCTTGAGTTTCCTCGCGTGAGTGCCATGATGAAGGTGAGGGCGCATTCGCGTCGCGTCCCCAGCGGCGGGCGTTTCTGGCCACTGCGGTTGGCAACCGCGCCGCCTGCTTCGTAGCGGAGTTCGTCATGGTGCACGGCGAATTGAGGATCGTGGTGGCGGTGCTTGCCACGTTCGTTGCGCTCTTTGGCCTCGGGTATGCGATCGATGGATTGATCTTCGACGAGAACAACGTCGTGCTGTCCGGAATGCTGACCGTGGCCCTTGGGATCGTCGCGTTCGTGGTGATGCTCACCTTGCACCCAAAAGACCTCGAACATCTCGATCAGCACCGGCATCGCGAATCCTGACGCGCCCGAGCGGCGTGCATGGTGCGATGCGGCAACCGGCGCAGCGCGTTGGCGCAGGGCCGGGAGGAGGATGTTTGTGCGCGCAACGGCAGCTGCGAATGCTGCATCTGCAAAACAGGGAGCAAAGCAAGGTGCAAACAAGGGCCACGCTGGCTATTTCAGGCGTGTGACAACGTCGACCTTGCGGGCGGCGGGAAGTCGTCTAAAGTGAATCCAATCAACCTGCGCGAACGCGTGGTTCGCGGGGGTTGGTGTTGATCCGCGCATGCCGGATCGGGGTGTGCCCAGACACCAGGTTGGGGCAGCCCGGGAAGGTTGAACGCGGCCTTTTCACCCTCCACCAAAGGCGACTCCCATGCAGATCATGTTTCCGAATGAGGTGCCCGAATACTCGGGCCCAGACCTGACTTTGGCGTTTCCGGCGATGATCGATGGCGAGCGGGTGGAGTGTCTGATCACGGCGGCGGCGCTGGAAGACCACTTCGGAGCGGCCTCGCCGCGTGCCGAAGACATGCTCAGCGCGTTCGACCATCATCGCGACCGCATCGAGGCTTGCGCGCGCCGATTGCTCTCCGAAACACGTGCACAGTGTCTTGTGCTGCGCAGCGGCTACGTGCGTTTCGTGCAGGCGCACGGTACCGCGTAGTCGACGCACAAGCGCGACGCAAAAGCGCGACGCAAAAGCGCCCGCAAGAAGCGGGCGCCTTCCGTTCAACTGAATTGATTGCCGCGCCCCTCGGGGCGCGGCTTCGTTTAGGGCGCGCCGCTAGATCATGCGGCGCAGGGTGTTGTCGCGGAACACGACGTGATGCGCGATGGCCGCCAGCGCGTGCAGGCCGATCACCCAGTAGAACAGATTGCCGATCAGCACGTGCGCGTCCTTGAGGAACTGGCGTGCGGCCGGATCGGGGCCAACGAGTGTGATCTGCAGATCGAGTCCCGCGAGCGTAACCGGATGGCCGCCTGTGTTGATCATCAGAATGCCGAGGAGCGGCTGCACGAAGATGAACAGGTAGAGCGCGAGATGCACGAGGCGCGAGAGAAACGACAGCAACGCGTTCGAGTCGATGTCCGCGGGCGCGCCGCGCCACAAACGCCACGCAAGGCGCAGCGCCGCGAGCGCGAGCACGAGCGAGCCCGCCCAGAAGTGCACGTTGCTCCAGAACGCGCGGCTGTCCGTGCCCTTGGGGCCGCGCACCTCGATCGCGAGATAGGCGAGCGCGACGAGTACGAAGATGGCCCAGTGAAAGAAGATGGCGGGCTTCGTATAGCGTTCGGTTGCGGCGGGGTACGTTGCCACGTGGCGGCTCCTTTATGCGGGGAATCTGGCGATGGTTCCCTATGATAAGGAGGACGCCCCGTGCGGGGGCAGCTACGCGGCCGGGAAGTTTGATGCTGCGGGGTGGCGGCGGCGAAAAAGTGGCGAGTTGCCGGCGAACGGGCCGAACAAGCAAAAAGGGTGGCACTCAGCCACCCTTTTGTGTTTTACGCGTTGCCGAGATAGAAGTACCGGAACAGGAACACGGCGGCGATGATCCACACGATCAGCTTCACGTCGCGCACGCGGCCCGTGAGGAGCTTCAGGCCCGCATACGAGATGAAGCCGAACGCGACGCCATTGGCGATCGAGTAGGTGAACGGCATGGCGAGCGCCGTGAGGGCGGCGGGCACGACTTCGGTCGCGTCGTCCCAGGGCAGATCGGCGAGTTCGCGCAGCATCAGGCACGAGACGTACAGCAGCGCCGGCGCCGTCGCGTAGCCCGGCACGACGCCCGCGAGCGGCGCAACGAACAGGCACGCGAGGAACAGCACGGCAACCGTCAGCGCGGTCATGCCGGTGCGGCCGCCCGCCTGCACGCCCGAGGCGCTTTCGATATACGCCGTGGTCGACGAGGTGCCGAGCACCGAGCCCGCGAGAATCGCGGTGCTATCGGCGAGCAGCGCGCGGTTCAGGCGGTGCATCTTGCCGTGCACGAGCAGGCCCGCGCGGTTGGCCACGCCCATCAGCGTGCCGGTCGCATCGAACAGTTCGACGAGGAAGAACACGAGCACGACGTTGAGGATGCCCGTGGAAAGCGCGGTCTTGATGTCGAGTTGCGCGAACGTCGGTGCGATCGAAGGCGGCGGGGAGAAGATGCCGTGGAACTGGTTGCCGCCGAAGAAGAACGACAGGACCGTGACGCCCACAATGCCGATCAGGATCGCGCCGCGCACTTTCAGCACGTCGAGCGTGACGATCGCGAAGAAGCCGATGATCGCGAGGATCGTGTGCGGATCGTGCAGGTTGCCGAGCTCGACGAGCGTGGCCGGGCTGCCGACCACCACGCCCGAGGTCTTGAGCGAGATGATCGCGAGGAAGAGGCCGATACCCGCGGTGATCGACACGCGAATCGAATGCGGAATGCCATTGACGATGGCTTCGCGCACGCGCAGCAGCGTGACGATGAAGAACAGGCACCCGGAGATGAACACCGCGCCGAGCGCGGCTTGCCAGGTGAAGCCCATGCCCTTCACGACCGTATAGGCGAAATACGCGTTCAGGCCCATGCCGGGCGCGAGCGCGATGGGGTAGTTCGCGTAGAGGCCCATGACGAGCGAAGCGAGCGCCGCGACGAGACAGGTGGCGACGAATACGCTTTCCTTCGGCATGCCGGCGTCGCCGAGGATGGCCGGATTCACGAAGATGATGTAAGCCATCGTGAGGAAAGTGGTGAAACCGGCGAGCAGTTCGGTGCGCAGGTTGGTGCCTGCTTCTTCGAAACCGAAATAGCGTTTGATGGCGTCCATGAAGATCGGGCCCTTGAGAGTCGAGCGGGTTGTTCGCTGCTTGTTGGTGTGGTGTCTTGCGTGTAGCGGGCGCCGGCAGGTCGTCGGCGTGCCCATGCACGCGCCTGCCTTGGTGCGTGGCTACGGGCGCGATTGTAAACAATTGTCTGTCGAGCGCAGAAAAGCCGTTGTGAGCGTGGAACACGTACAACAGCGCGCGTTGCGTCAGCAAGCGGGGACGCGGGCTGCGAATGCGCCCGTGGCGGCAGGAAATTGGCGCAACGGCTCGCGGGCGCCGGGCGTTGCGTGTCCCGGTGCCGGTTCACTGCGGCCGTACTGCCATCAAGCGATTACTGCGTCATTGGACCGGCGGGAGCGCCATATCCGCCACGCGCCGCGCGTCGCTGCGCGACGATCGCGCCCGCACGTTGAGCGTTTTCCGGATAGTCGATCCAATCGAGCGGGTCGTAGCCCGCCTGCCGCCATTCAACCAGATCCGCACGGACCTGGGCGCGAGTGAGCGGTTGCGAGGGATCGTACGGTTGGGCCACCGCCGCAGCCGACGCGAAGCAGCACGCTGCGGCAACGATGCCGAGCGCTACACGCGGAAGGGAGTTCATGGCAAGGCCTTTCGTATTAGGGATATCCCTGAAATTATAGGCGCTATCTCGATAACCGAAAGGTGGATCGAGGCTATCGCTTGCTGGTGCGGGCGCGTGCCGTGCGGAAGTCGGTCGGGCGCTGTCCGGTCCATTTGCGGAACGCCCGATGAAACGCGCTCGGCTCGGCGAAACCGACCGCCGCCGCGACGTCGGCGACCGAGCGGCCCGGCTCCTGAAGCGCCGCGATCGCAAGGTCGCGGCGCAATTCGTCCTTGATCGACTGGCAGCTGTGGCCCTCCTGGCTCAAGCGCCGGCGCAGCGTGGCGGGCGCCACGTTCAGGCGTTGCGCGATGGCATCGGCATCGGGCCACGCGGCGACAGGCAGTGCGCGCAGCGCACGCCGCACGCGCGCCGCGAACGAGCCCGGATTGCGGTACTTCACGACAAAGTTGCCCGGCGCGTTGCGCAGAAACGCGCGCGCCGAGCTGGCGGTCTGGATCACGGGCAGCTCGAGAAAGCCGGGTGCGAATTCAAACCAGGTGGCCGGCTGGTCGAACGTCATATCGTCGCAGAGCATGAGCTGGTATTCGTGCGCGGCGTGCGGCTGCGGGCAGCGAAAGCGCGCCGCGAGCAGCGGAATGCGCCGCCCAACGAGCCAGCACACGAGTCCGTAGACGAGGATGAACCAGGTGGCATACGCGAAGAGGGTGGGCGCGGGTTTGCCCGCGCGATGCGAGAGCGTGACGCGCACGCGCGTGGCGTCGATGTCGATCTCGCCCGCCAGGTCGTCGAGTACGAGGCGCATGAAGTGCACGGCGCGCTGCAGCGCCTGGCGGCCCGTGCTGGCGCCCAGCGCCGAGTGCGTCATGGCGATGAAACTGCCGCTTTTCATCGCGTGCGAGTCCTGGCCGAAGAATTCGTCGTCGAGCGCGCGCGCGATGCCCGACCACAGCTGGCCGTATTGCGCCGCGCTCACGCGTGCCTCGGGTGCGCGCAGCACGGCCGGCGCGATGCCGGCTGCCTCCGTGAGCGGCGCGATTTCGAGTCCGCCCGCGCGCGCCAGCGCGAGCGTCTCGTTCACGAGGCTCATCGAGATTGTGCCTTTTTCGCTCAGTGTATGCATTCGCGTGGGTTGCAAGGAGCCGCCTGCTGAAGGGTTGTCGCAGCCAGTATGGTAAATCCGATCAACGACTTTGAGCGTGGCGGGCATCGAATACGGCCGCTCGCGTGCCTACACTTTTCGCAAACCTTGCAGCCGGGGCCGCATCGCGCCACAGTGGAAGGCAAGCGCAAGAGACACAGGAAGGAGACACACATGGACGAGTTCTACACCGACGACCAGCGCATGATTCGCGACGCCGCGCGCGACTTCGCAAGCGAGCAGCTGGCGCCGAATGCGGCGCAATGGGACCGCGACAGCAGGCTGCCCGACGAGGTCGTCAAGCAACTGGGTGAACTGGGCTTTCTCGGCATGATCGTGCCGCAGGAGCAGGGCGGCTCGTACACCGACTACGTGGCCTACGCGCTCGCCATGGAAGAGATCGCGGCGGGCTGCGCTTCGTGCGCGACGCTCGTCAGCGTGCACAACTCGGTGGGCTGCGGGCCGATCCTGCAGTTCGGCACCGACGCGCAAAAGGACCGCTGGCTCGGCAAGCTCGCAAGCGGCGAGCTGATCGGCGCGTTCTGCCTGACCGAGCCGCAGGCCGGCTCCGAGGCGAACAACCTGCGCACGCGCGCCGAACTGCGCGACGGCCAGTGGGTGCTCAACGGCAACAAGCAGTTCGTGACCAACGGCTCGCGCGCGAATATCGCCATCGTGTTCGCCGTGACCGATCCCGAAGCGGGCAAGCGCGGCATTTCCGCGTTCATCGTGCCGACCGATACGCCGGGCTTCAACGTCGGGCCGCACGAGAAGAAGATGGGCATCCGTGCTTCGGACACCTGCCCGATTTCGCTCGTGGACTGTGCGGTTCCCGAAGCGAACCTGCTCGGCCAGCGCGGCGAAGGATTGAAGATCGCATTGGCGAATCTCGAAGGCGGCCGCATTGGCATTGCCGCGCAGGCGCTCGGCATCGCACGCGCGGCCTTCGATGCGGCGCGTGCCTATGCGCACGAACGCGTGCAGTTCGGCGAACCGATCATCAAGCACCAGAGCGTGGCGAACATGCTCGCGGACATGCATACGCGCATCAACGCCGCGCGCCATCTCGTGCATCACGCGGCACGGCTGCGCTCGCTTGGCAAGCCGTGTCTTTCCGAGGCTTCGCAGGCGAAGCTTTACGCTTCAGAAATGGCCGAGGAAGTGTGTTCGCACGCGATTCAGATTCATGGCGGCTATGGCTTTCTGAACGACTATCCGGTGGAGCGTCACTATCGCGATGCACGCATCACACAGATTTATGAAGGCACGAGCGAAGTGCAACGGATGGTGATTGCACGGCAGCTTTGATAAGTGGTAAGGATGGCAAAGCAAAAATGAGCGCGCATATGCGCCGATGTGACAGGAGACGACGATGACCGGGTTCACCCCTTCCGCGCAGGCCTTCATCGACGCACGCGAGTTGCTGCTGCGTCACCGCACCGACTACGCACGTGCTTACGACGAGTTCGCGTGGCCGAAGCTCGACACGTTCAACTGGGCGCTCGACTACTTCGACGTGATGGCGCGCGGCAACGACAACCCGGCGCTCTGGATCGTCGACGACCTCGCGAACGGCGGCACCCGCTATTCGTTCGCGCAGATGTCCGAGCGCTCGTCGCGCATGGCGAACTTCCTGCGCGAGCAGGGCGTGGTGCGCGGCGACCGCCTGCTGTTGATGCTGCCCAATCGCGTCGAACTCTGGGACGTGATGCTGGCGGCAATGAAGCTGGGCGCGATCGTGCTGCCCGCGACGACGCAACTCTCGCCCGACGATGTGCGCGAGCGCGTGGAAACGGGCGGCGCGGGCTACGTCGTGGTGGACGCCGCCGAACTCGGCAAATTCGACGCGCTCGACAAAAACGTGAAGCGCATCGCGGTTGGCGCGGCGCCCAATGCCTGCGAAGGCTGGATCGATCTCTCGTGCGCGTACGAAGCGAGCGCCGCCTTCGAACCCGACGGCCCGACGCGCGCCACCGACCCGCTCCTGCTCTATTTCACCTCGGGCACGACCTCGAAGCCCAAGCTCGTCGAGCACACGCACGAAAGCTACCCCGTAGGCCATCTTTCGACGATGTACTGGATCGGCCTCATGCCGGGCGACATCCACTGGAACATCAGTTCGCCGGGCTGGGCCAAACATGCGTGGAGCTGCTTCTTCGCGCCGTGGAATGCGCAGGCGTGCGTGTTCGTCTACAACTACGCGCGCTTCGTGCCGAAAGACACGCTCGCCGCGCTCGTGCAATGCGGCGTGACCACGCTGTGCGCGCCGCCCACGGTGTGGCGCATGCTCGTGCAGGAGCCGCTCGCAACGTATGCGGTGAAGCTGCGTGAGATCGTGGGGGCGGGCGAGCCGCTGAACCCCGAGGTCATCGAGCGCGTGCGTCACGCGTGGGGCATCACGATCCGCGACGGCTACGGCCAGACCGAAACGACCTGCCAGATCGGCAATTCGCCGGGCCAGCCCGTGGTGGCGGGCTCGATGGGCCGCCCGCTGCCGGGCTACCGCGTGGAACTCGCCGATGCCGACGACCATCCCGCGAGCGAAGGCGAGATCGCTCTGCCGCTCCTGCACCGTCCGCTCGGCCTCATGACGGGCTATGCGAACAACGCCAAGGCGAGCGAATACGCCATGCGCAACGACTACTACCACACGTCCGACGTGGCGCTGCGTCGTGACGATGGTTACTACGTCTACGTGGGCCGCGCCGACGACGTGTTCAAGTCGTCCGATTACCGCCTGAGCCCGTTCGAACTGGAGAGCGTGCTGATCGAGCATGAAGCGATCGCCGAAGCGGCGGTCGTGCCGAGTCCGGACGAACTGCGCCTTTCCGTGCCGAAGGCGTTCGTCATCGTGCGCCAGGGCTTCGAAGCGGGCCCCGAACTCGCACGGGAGGTGTTCCGCTTCTCGCGTGAAAAGCTCGCGCCGTACAAGCGCATTCGCCGCCTGCAGTTCAGCGACTTGCCCAAGACCATCTCGGGCAAGATTCGCCGCGTGGAACTGCGCCGCCGCGAAATGGAGCGCAGCGCCGAACCCGCGCGCCAGCCCGACGAGTACTGGGAAGAGGATTTCCCCGAGCTGCGCTGATATCCACACGGAGTCCGAAATGATTGAATTCGAGTACGCGCACGAAGGCGCGGTGGCCCTGCTCACGCTTTCGCGGCCACCGGCGAATGCCTTCACGATCGACGGCTTGCGGCAGCTTCAGCAGGTCATCGAGGCGTTCGACCGCGAACCGCAGGTCCGCGCCATCGTCATCACTGGCAGCGGGCCGAAGTTTTTCAGCGCGGGCGCCGACCTCAATGCCTTCGCCAATGGCGATCGCGAGGTCGCGCGCACCGCAGCGAGTGCGTTCGGCGCGGCATTCGAGGCGCTGCAGAAGGCGCGGCCCGTGGTTATCGCGGCGATCAACGGCTATGCAATGGGTGGCGGCCTGGAGTGCGCACTCGCCTGCGATATCCGCATTGCCGAGGAGCATGCGCAACTCGCTCTGCCCGAGCCCGCCGTGGGGCTGCTGCCCTCCGGCTGCGGCACGCAGACCTTGCCCTGGCTCGTGGGCGAAGGCTGGGCCAAACGCATCATCCTTACGGGCGAGCGCGTGAACGCGCAAACGGCGCTGCGCATCGGCCTCGTCGAGGAAGTCGTCGCAACGGGCGGCGCACGCGAGGCCGCGCTCGCCATGGCCGCGCGTGTCGCGGGCTTGAGCCCGCAAGCGGTCACCTTCAGCAAGTCGCTGATCCATCAGGCGCGCAATGGCGTGCCGCGCGACGCGGCGCTCGCTGTGGAGCGCGAGCGCTTCGTCGATCTGTTCGATTCGCCTAACCAGCGTGAAGGCGTCAACGCGTTTCTGGAAAAGCGCAAACCTCACTGGCATATTGAAACGGAGAGCTAAGTAATGAGTGCAACACCCGCTTGCGATCAGGCGGCGACGGCAGCCGAAAAGAATGTGCTGTTTCGCGTGGTCAATCGCGTGGCGATCGTCACGCTCAATCGTCCGTCTGCGCTCAATGCGCTTTCGCACGCCATGGTGCGCGAACTGGCTGTGCTGCTGGAACGCGTGCGCACCGACGAAGGCATCGTCGCGCTCGTGCTCGAAGGCGCGGGCCCGAAAGGTTTTTGCGCGGGCGGCGACGTGCGCGCGATTTACCAGCTGGCGCGCGAGAAAGCGCGTGAGGGCTCGAACGGCTGGCAGCAATTCTTCATTGACGAATATCGCCTCGATTACGCACTGCATACGTTTTCCAAGCCGCTCGTCGCGCTGCTCGACGGCGTGACGATGGGCGGCGGCATGGGTCTTGGCCAGGCGGCGTCGTTGCGCGTGGCGACCTCGCGCACGAAGATCGCCATGCCGGAAACGCGCATCGGCTTGCTGCCCGACGTGGGCGCGACGCACTTCCTCGCGCAGATGCCGGTGGAGATGGCGCTATACGTGGGCTTGACCGGCGCGATGCTTGGCGGCGTAGACGCGGTGCATTGCGGCCTCGCTGATGCCTGCGTGCCGGGCGAATGGCTCGATGGCTACGAGGCGCGTCTTCAGGCCGCGCAATGGTCAGGCGGCGTACACGCTGCGTTGCGCGAAGTGTTCGTCGCGCCGCGTCACGAGGCGAACGAGGGTGCGCTCGCAACGTTCATGTCGCTCGTCGTGCGGCACTTCGACCGTCGCCTGCGTGTCGAGCAGATCGTCGCCTCGCTGCGCGCCGACCTCGAATACGACCACTCGCAAGCGGAACACGCGTGGCTCGAAAGCACGCTAGAAGCGCTCACGCACTATTCGCCGACGATGCTCGAAGTCACGCGCGAAGCGCTGCTGCGCGGCCGCCAGATGACGCTCGCCGAGTGCTTCCGCATGGAGCTTGGCATCGTAGGCCGGGCGATCGAGGAAGGCGACTTCTGCGAAGGCGTGCGCGCGCATCTCGTCGACAAGGACCGCAAGCCGCGCTGGGCGCCGGCCACGCTCGTGGAAGTGCGCGCCGAACGCGTGCAGCATTTCCTGGCGTCGCCGTGGCGCGCCGAAACGCATCCGTTGGCCGACCTCGGCAAATAGCGGGTTAGTCGGAGGACTCGCGCGCCGATGGCTCGCGCAGCGCGGCGAGCCGCAGTTCGCGCTCGGCGCTGGCCGCTGGCGCGCCGTGCGAAGGACGTTGCGCGCGCGCCAGCAGCCGCAGCGTGGCGACGGAACCTGCCACGGCGAGCAGCAGTGGAATCGCCAGATCGTGATTCACGTGCGTGAACTCAAGGATCAGCACGGTCGCGGTAATTGGCATTTGCATCGAGGACGCGAGAAAAGCACCTGCGCCGACAATCGCAAAGGCGCCCGGCGATAGACCGGGCCACACGTGATTCACTAGCCCGGCGATCACGATGGCGAGCAGCGCGCCGTTCGCGAGTCCCGGCGTGAGCAGGCCGCCCTTGGCGCCCGCGCGCAACGTGGTCGTCGTGATGAACACACGCAGCACGAGCAGCGTGGCGGCCAGACCAATGCCGAGGTTGTCGTCGAAGCTGAGGCCTGCCGGGCCCTTGCCGTTGCCGAGCAACTGCGGAAACCAGATGGCCAGCAGGCCGATGCCCGCAAAATTCACCAGCGTGTAGAGCGGCAGCCGCCAGTCCTTCGGCGACGCGTCGCGCGCGCGGTTCGTCACGCGCGAGAAACCGTGCGCGGCTGCCCCGAACAACGGCCCGCAGAGCACCGACCACACTACGAGCTGCGCATTGATGCCGTAGGGAGGCACGTGGTATTGCTGCTCGTCGCCAAGACCGATCCATGCGATCACGGCGGCAATGGAAGAGGTGGTGATGGCCGGCACCACCACCGACCAGCCGAACGTGCCAAGCAGCACTTCGAGCACGAAAATCGCGCCGCCCAGCGGCACGTTGTACACCGCCGCGAGCCCCGCGCCCGCACCGCACGCGATCATCACACGGCGCTCCGCAGCGGTGAGGCCCGTACGTTTCGCGAGCCAGCTTGCGAACGCGGCGCCGATCTCGCGCGGCGCGACTTCGCGCCCGAGCGGCGAACCCATCGCGACGGTCACGATCTGCAGCAGCGCATGCACGGTGGTCGCGAAAATGGGCATGCGCTTGCCGCCCGGCTTGATCGCCGCGCTGATGCTGACGAGCGGACGTGCGTAGCGATAGAGCGCCCACCATCCGCCGCCGCCGATCAACCCACAGGCCACGAGCACTGCCACGCGCCGCCAGGGCGCGGTATCGGTCACGCCCTGCAGAAAGCTCTCCGCTCCGACGATGTGGCCCGCGCCATAACCGTAGGCCACGTGCTGGATCGCGTGCAGCAGCAGCGCGAGCAGCATGCCGCCCAGGCCCGCGCCGATGCCGGTAAGCACGGTCACGATGACAAGCGTGGCAAGCGGGCTGCGCGGCGGCGGACGATCGGCGTTGGCGCGAGGGCGCGGCGAGGGAAGGGGATCGAGGGATGACACGGCGGAAAGGCGAGCGTGAAAGTCGCGGGGCGACGGGCTGGCGCCCATTGTAGCGAGCGGGTAGGGGCGGCGCGTCCAGCACGTTCAGCGCGCCCGGCACGCCGCCAAAAAACGAAAACGCCCGCCGCGAGTCGCGCGGCGGGCGTCGGGTCAGGCGAGGCGCTTACAGGTAGCTGCAAACGTAGTCGAGCGTCTCGATCACGTCGATGTCGAAGCGGCTCTTGCCCGGCACCGAGAACGACTCGCCGGCGCTGTAGGTCTTCCACTCGTCGGTGCCTTCCAGGCGGATGCGGCACTGGCCGGCCTGCACTTCCATCAGTTCGGCGGCGTCGGTGCCGAAGTTCAGCGTGCCCGGCAGGATCACGCCGAGCGTCTTGCGCGAGCCGTCGGCGAACAGCACGGTGTGCGAAACGCACTTGCCGTCGAAGTAGACATTGGCGCGTTTGATTACGGAAACCTGGTCGAATTGTGCTGCTGCCGTCATGGCGGTCTTCCTCTGTCTTCGTGAATGGAACCCGGCGCCGGGACGACGCGTCGTCCGCGGTGAGGCCGCCATCATACCGGCAGTCGGGGGCGGCGGGGGGCTCGCTCCTGCGGCTTGCGTGGACCTGGGCGCTTGCCGCGGCCTACGAATTTCTCATTGAATATTTACAAACATATAACAAGTTATTACAATCGAAATAACGAATGAGAATCATGCGCATTCGTAACAACGACAATTCGCTGACCAACTCGCTCACTCATGTTCGTCCATTTCCCGACGCGGATGCGCGCCATCGCTTCCGTCGCTGCGCTCTATTGCTCCGGTTTCTTCGCATCGCCTCTCGTTCACGCGCAAACCGCGCCTGCCGCCGACGCGGCCGCCGCCGCGAGCGCAGCCGCGGCTACGCCGGCGTCGTCCAGCGCCGCCGCGGAAAGCACGCTGCCCGCCGTGAAGGTCGTTTCGGCGCCTTCCGACATGCAGACCAAGGCGCTCGATTCGTACAAGTTCACGGCGCCGCTCATCGACACGCCGCGCTCAGTCACGGTGATTCCGGAAGAGGTGCTCAAGGAAAAGAACGTCACGACGTTCCAGGACGCGCTGCGCACGGTGCCCGGCATCACCTTCCTCGGCGGCGACGCGGCGGCGAACCCCTCCGCCGATCGTCCTGTGATTCGCGGCTTCGAGTCGCGCAATTCGATCTTCGTGGACGGCATGCGCGACTCGGGCGTGCAGAACCGCGAAACCTTCGATGTGCAGAACATCAGCGTCATCAAGGGCCCGGACTCGGTGTATGCCGGGCGCGGCTCGGTAGGCGGCAGCATCGACATCACGACGAAAACGCCGCAGGCCGACAACTTCATCAACGGCAGCGTGGGCCTCGGCACCGATAGCTACCGCCGCGCCACCATCGACTGGAACCAGACGCTCAACGACACCACCGCGTTCCGCCTGAACGCGATGGGCCACGACGCCGACCAGGCGGGCCGCACCGACGTGTACAGCAAGCGCTGGGGCGTGGCGCCCTCGATCGCGTTCGGCCTGAACTCGCCGACCACGGTCACGGTGAGCTACTACCACCTGAACACCTACGACATGCCCGACTTCAGCGTGCCGTTCCGCTCGACGGGCGGCACGCCGGTGTCGTCCAACCGCGGCCAGTTCTACGGCCTGAACACGCGCGACTACCGTTACGGCCAGACCGACACGGGCGAAGTGAAGGTGGAGCACCGCATCAACGACGCGTGGAAGATCAAGAACACGACGATGTTCGGCCGCTCGACGCTCGACTACGTGGCGACCAATCCGCAGCTGACGAACGCGACCTCGAACATCCTGAGCCTGCAGGCCAAGAGCGGCAAGTACGCGACCAATAGCGTCGCGAACCAGACGGAAGCGACCGGCAAGTTCGACCTCTACGGCATGCGCCACACGTTCACGGCGGGCGTGGAATTCAGCCACGAGCAAGACCTCTACGAGGGCTATCTCGTGACCGACTCGGCGGGCAACAACATCCGCTCGGGCGGTCCGTGCTCGGTTGCGTACAACTGCGCGTCGATCAACAACTGGAATCCGAACAATCCGTGGACGGGCAGCATTGTCCTGAACGGCGACAAGAGCTTCCCGGGACCGGCCACGCATACGCAGACGAATATCGCTTCGGCGTACATGTTCGACAGCGTGCAGCTTTCCGAGCGCTGGATCTTCAACGCGGGCTTGCGCTTCGACCGCTATGACGTGACCGCGCAGCAGGCGGGCGTGGCCGATCTGTCGAATACGTCGAATCTCTTCAGCTACCAGTTCGGCCTCGTGTTCAAGCCGATCCCGACTTTGAGCCTTTACACGTCGTACGGCACTTCGGCAAATCCGCCGGGCTCGAATTCGGGCCTGGGCGGCGGCACGGACCAGATCACGGCGACCAACAAGGACCTCGCGCCCGAGCGCTCGCGCAATATCGAAGTGGGCGCGAAGTGGGACGTGCTCGATCAGCGCCTCTCGCTCACCACGGCGTTGTTCCAGACCGAAAAGACCAACGCGCGCGTGAGCGACGGCCTGGGCGGCACGATCAACGCGGGCTCGCAGCGCGTGCGCGGTTTCGAGTTCGGTTTCGCGGGCAACGTGACGAACAAGTGGTCGGTGTTCGGCGGCTATTCGTACCTCGACGCGATTACGACCGATGCCGGCCCGGCGAGCCCGGCACTCTCTGGCCTGCCGATGGTGATGGTGCCCAAGCACAACTTCACGCTGTGGACGAGCTATGACGTGCTGCCGAAGCTCACGGTGGGTGCGGGCGCAACGGTTTCGAGCCTGACGTATGCATCGGTTTCGGCGACTTCGCGCAAATGGACGCCGGGCTATGCGCGCTTCGATGCTTCGGCTACGTGGCGCGTGTCGAAGAAGATCGATCTGCAGCTCAACGTGAACAACATCTTCGACAAGGAGTACTACCAGAGCGCGTACCCGATTTATGCAACCTGGGCGCCGGGCCGCTCAGCAGTCGTGACCGTGAACTTCTATCAGTGATCGTTCATTGAGCACTAGCGGCAAGGCATGAAAAAAGGGGCGCTCGTAACGGAGCGCCCCTTTTTCGTGGCTTAAGGGAATCAGCGTGGCCTTATTCCGGCTTCACCGCCACCGAAGCCTCGGAAGTCAGCATCAAGAACGTAAAGCTCTCTTGCAGATAAAGCTTCACGCTCTTGTCGTCATGCGACGAATACCCGATCGACACATCCTGCCCGAGGTGGAGCGCGAAATCGCCGCCACGCGTGCTGAGGATCGCGCCGCCTTCGATGGCCGGCGCCCAGATGATCTCGCCGTTCACGAGACGGCGAATGTGCTCGAGAACCGGATAGCCCTGATCGCTCGCTTCGCTCACCGCCGTGTAGGCATCGGAGCCGAGCAGCACGGTGTACGGGCCGTCCACGCCTTGCAGACGCAACTGTTCGAGCGCCTTGGCGATGACCGTGGGGTAGTCGGCGATATCGGCCGGCAACGGCAGGATCGGGTTCGACGAGCCTTCGCGAATGCCCGTGATCTGCGCGGCCGTGTAGCCGTCGAAGATCGCGCGGTCTTCCGCGAACGCGAGGCGCGTGGCCGCTTCCTTGGCCGGTTGCCAGTCGGAGTCTTCGGCGCCGCGCTCCACGTCGTCGATGGCGTCGCGCGAGAGTTCGAACGGCACGCGCAATTCCACGATCGCCTTCACTTCGCGCTGGCGCGCGCGGATGCCTTCCAGTGGCGCTTCAATGCCGTTCTGGTGGCCGGTGCCGATTGCCGCGAGCGCCGGGCCGCCGGGGCCCTCGACGTCCACGACGCGGCGGCCCGCGAGCGAGCGCTTGAAGGTGCGCGCGACTTCTTCTTCGATTTGCGACCACGCGGCCGTGGAAATGGGCGCCAGCTCGCGATGGAGGTTATTCATACCGGGGTGCTCCTTTGAGGGATCCGATGGCGAGCGAGCCGTCCGCGCTCGGCGCGGCGGCAGGCCCGGATTCTGTTTCTGATGACGTGGCGGCGCTCACTTCGATGGTGGGCGCGGCGCCCGGATCGACTTCGGCGAGCGCTTCGAGCAACGGTTGCGAAGGCACGAAGAACAGGCCGCCCGTGACGGCGCGGCTGAAGTCGAGCAGCCGGTCGTAGTTGCCGGGCGGCAAGCCGACGAACATGTTTTCGAGCATCTGTTCGATCGGCTCGGGCGAGCGCGCATAGCCGATGAAGTAGGTGCCGAATTCGGCCGAACCGGGCCGCCCGAACGGCATGTTGTCGCGCAGGATCTTGATCTCGTTGCCCGCGTTGTCTTCGAGCGTGGTGAGCGAACTGTGCGACCAGCTCGGCTTCACGGCTTCGTCCAGTTCGATGTCCTGGAGCTTGGTGCGCCCGATGATGTGCTCCTGGGCCTCCACGGAAAGCGCGTTCCAGCCTTTCATGTCGTGCAGGTACTTCTGCACGAGCACGTAGCTGCCGCCGCAGAATTCGGAGTCGTCGCTTTCGCCGATCACGGTGAAATGGATGGCTTCGTTGCCCGTGGGATTTTCGGTGCCGTCGACGAAGCCGATCATCGCGCGCATGTCGAAGTTGCGAAAGCCGTGCACTTCGTCCACGGTCGTGACCGCGCCTTCCAGGCGCGTCATGAGCTGGGTGGCGAGCTCGAAGCACAGGTCGGTTTCGTCGGCGCGAATATGCAACAGAATGTCACCTGGCGTGGCGATCGCCTTGCGCTCGCCAGTGCCGAATTCGCGGAACGGGTGCAGGTTGGCCGGGCGCGGTTCGCCGAACAGCTTGTCCCATGCGTCGGACGAAAAGCCCACCACGCACGAGAGATTGCCAGCGGGCACGCGTTTGCCCACCGCGCGCACGAGGTTGGCGACGTCGGCGCACCAGGCGCGCACGGTGGCGCGGCTTGCTGCGTCTTCGTTGACGGTGGCCACGATGAAGAAGGCGTTGCGCGTGACGGCGCTGGAGACGGACTGCGGTTCCTGCGTGAGAGAGGCCGGCGTCATGATGTGGGGTATCGCTTGGGAATCGGGTTTGAGTTCTGCTGCGCCCGCATAGTTTAGCCAAACTCGCGGAAAAAGGCCGTTTGCAGGCGAGAGGGGTGCCGTGCGACGATAATTGGCATGTTAGGCATGGGACAGGAGACACACCATGTGGGACCACACCGAGCATGAAGGCTTCGAGATCTGGGTGCTGCCGATTCCGGCGTTCGGGCCGCGCTCGCCCGAGCCGCTGTTCCACTACAGCGGCTACATTTGCCGCCACGGCGCGGACGCTCATGTCGAAGGACGCAGCGTGCGCTTTCACGACATGATGCGCAATTACACCGGGTCCGACGCCGCGCTCGACGCCGCCTACGCCGACGCCCGCAAGCGCATCGACCGCTTCCATGCCACGGGAAGCTGGGGCGAGAGCACCGCCTGAGCTTTCAATTTGCCTTTCAGCGGCCGCCCTGCACGATCAGCTTCACGGGCCGCCCCTCGCAACCCGCTTCGCCCGGCAGCGCGAGCGTGCGCCAGCCGGCCGGCTGGCCGGGGGCGCTGAGGTCCGAGGCGTCGTCGAGGTAGCTCGTGACGACGTTGAACGGCCAGGAACCGCGGCGCAGTCGCTCGTGCACGAGCGAGCCGACCCAGATTGGCGTGAGTTCCCCTGCGTCTGCGTTGCCGTTGCCATTGTTGCTTCCAGCATGCCGCGGCGCGAGCGCGTAGCCCGAAGGCCAGAAGCGCAGCACGTCCCGGTGGCTGCCCGGCGCGAGCTTTTCGTCTCTGGCGTCATTCCCGTCGGTCAGGCGCGCGCGGGCGAACACGAGTGGCGAGGGCAGGCCGTTGTTCAGCTTCGGCAGCAGCGGCAGCGACATCACGTCCACGTTCGGCGCAACGAGCGATAGCACGCTTCGCAACGAGATCTGCGGGCCTTCGGCCCAGCCTGCGTCGCGCAGCGCCGTGCGCAGGTCGTCCGCGCTTGCGGCCCACTGGATCGTCATCGGCTCGCGGCGCGCGCCTTTCATGTCGAAGCGATAGCACGCAAACGTCCTCCACAGCGAGTCGCTCCACTGCAATTGCGTGATGACGACGGGCGCCGCCGCCGTGGCGGTCGTAGGCGGCGCGGGTGGGCGCACTGACGGCACCGTCTGCAGGAGAACGGCGCCGACCAGCACGATGAGCACGATGGGTGGCACATACGGACGTTGCGGTGGCCGCTTGGGGTAGCGCCAAAGCGAGGTGAGCACGACGATCGCCACCCAGATCGCGGCGAAGGCTGCGCCGCCGATGGCGTCCGAGAACAGGAAACGGTCGAAGTAGAGCCCCGCGAACGCCACGGACACGACAATCGCGTTGCCGAGCGCGGCGACGAGCGCGGCCTCCAGCATGCTCGCGCGGCGCACGAGCAGGAACATCACGAAGCCGTAGACGATCACCATCGACGCCACGCGGTCGCTTGGGAATACGTAGGCTTCGATGGCCTGGCCGCCGCCCGTTGCCGTATGGTGGATCACGAAGCGCAGCATGAGGATGAGCAACTGCGAAACGGCCGCCGCAATCATCCAGTAAGCGATGGTGCGCCAGCGCCGCTCCAGCACCATCCACACGGCCATCGTCGCGATGAGCGCCGCCAGCGTCCAGGTGCTGCCGAGTGTTTCGACGCGCGCGAGCGTCGCGTCGGCCCATGTGGTGTGGATCGACTGCAGGAACTGGCGCACGGACTGGTCGAGCTGCACGAGCGGCTCGCCGCGCAGCACGTTGCCGAGCACATAGGAAAACACGGCCGCGCAAACCGGCACGAGGCCCGTGATCACGATCACGGGGCCGAGCGCGGGCTGCGCCGGATCGAGCAGGCGGGCGAGACGCTTCGAGGCGCGCCCGGGATGCTGCGCCGCCCACTGCGCCGCGCTGCGCCGCGACGCGCCGGCCCAGTTGTCGATGTGCAGGAGCAGCATGCGCACGAAGCGCCAGATGAGCCAGATCGCGAGCGCAACGATGCCGATCACGACCACGAGCCGGAACGACACCGCGCCCGCGAGCTGGAGCGAGGCGCCGAACACCACGCCCGGCACGATATGCGCGGGCGCCCAGATGAGCGCAGAGATCACGTTCATCATGAAGAAGCGCATGGGCTTCATACCGGCCATGCCCGCGACGATCGGCACCACGGCGCGCAGCGGTGCGATGAAGCGCGCGAGGATCACGCTGCGTGTGCCGTGGCTCACGAAGTAGGCCTGCGCGCGTTCGAGAATGCCGGGGTGGCGGCTGAACGGCCACATCTGGCCAAGCGAGCCGCGGTAGCGGTGGCCGATCCAGAAGCTCACGCCGTCGCCGGCCACGGCGCCCACTATGGCGCAAACGAAGAGCCAGCCGAGGTTGATCGTGCCCGTAGCTGCAAACGCGCCTGCAATGAACATCGCCGTGCTGCCGGGAACGAACGTGCCGATGAACGCGAGCGATTCGAGGAAAGCGGCGACCACGACAAAGGCAAGCGTCCACGTAGCGTGCGCGGCGAGCAGGTGCAGCAGATGATCGTAGGCGTGCTCCATCGGCGGGACGGCTGGGTACGGGCGTGGCGGCGGTTGATCGGGCGGCGCGCGGTGCGCCCGGTTGCGCGCCGCGTCCCATGCGCACTATAACCGGCGCCGCAATTGCGCGTGCGCCGTGGTGTTGGCGCGCCGCGCACGCCGCTATGAAGGCCAAAAAAAAGCGCCCCGCAGCGTGCGTGATGCATACGCTGCGGGGCGCGGGACTCGCGCATCACGTTGCCCGTTTCGTTGCGCGATCAGGCGATTTAGCGCCTCAGTGCCTCAGTGCTTCACGGCTTCCATCGGCAGGAGTCCGGTCTGACCGTAGAATTCCTGCGCGGCGAACGCCTCGCGTTCCTTGCGGGCGCGCGCAGCGGCGTCGAGGCGCGAGACTGCCCAGATACCGAAGAACGCGAGCGGCACAGAAACGATCGCGGGATTGTCGAGGAACACGGGTGCGTGGGCGTGATGGAGCACGTCGACCCACACCGACTTCGAGAAGACCGTGAGCAGTACCGACGAGACAAGCCCGAGCGCACCGCCTGCAACCGCGCCGCGCGTGGTCATGCCGCTCCAGAAGATCGACATGACGAGCATCGGGAAGTTGGCGCTGGCCGCCACGGCCGCGACGAGACCCACGAGGAATGCCACGTTCGCGTGCTCGAAGAGGATGCCGAGGCCGATTGCAATTGCACTGAGTACGAGTGTCGCGACGCGCGAGATGCGCATCTCGCGATGCTCGTTCTTGCGTCCGCGCGCGAGCCAGCTTGCGTAGAGATCGTGCGAGACCGTGGTTGCGCCCGAGAGCGTGAGGCCTGCCACCACGGCGAGGATCGTCGCGAACGTGACCGCCGCGATGAAGCCGTAGAACAGGTTGCCGCCCACCGCCTGGGCGAGCTTCACGGCCACCATGTTCGAACCGCCGAGCAGGTCGGTCGTGAGATTGAAGTGGCCCGCCGCGTCGACGCGGAAGAACTCGGGATGCTGGGCGAGCAGCGCGATCGCCGAGAAGCCGATCACGAACGTGAGCAGGTAGAAGTAGCCGATGAAGCCCGTGGCATAGAACACCGACTTGCGCGCCTCTTTCGCGTTGGGCACCGTGAAAAAGCGCATCAGGATATGCGGAAAGCCTGCCGTGCCGAACATCAGCGCGATACCGAGCGAGAGCGCGTTCAGCGGATCGCGAATCAGCTTGCCCGGTGCCATGATGCTCAGGGCGCCCGGGTGCACGTTGACGGCCTGGCGGAACATCTCGTTCGCGCTGAAGCCGAAGTGCGCAAGCGCGAGCACCGCCATGAACGTCGCGCCGCACAGCAGCAGCGCCGCCTTGATCAGCTGCACCCACGTCGTGGCTTTCATGCCGCCGAAGAACACGTAGATCACCATCAGCACGCCCACGACGATTTCGGCGATCCAGTAGTCGAGCCCAAACAGCAGTTCGATGAGCTTGCCCGCGCCCACCATCTGCACGACCAGATAGAAGATCACGACCATCAACGAATTGGCCGAGGTGATCAGGCGGATCGGGCCTTGCTCGAAGCGATAGGCGACCACATCGGCGAACGTGAACTTGCCGAGATTGCGCAGCGGCTCGGCGATCAGAAACATCACGAACGGCCAGCCGACGAGAAAGCCGATCGAATAGATGAGTCCGTCGAATCCGAAGATGAACACCATGCCCGAGAGGCCGAGGAACGAAGCCGCGGACATGTAGTCGCCCGCAATCGCCAGGCCGTTCTGCAAGCCGCTGATGCCGCCGCCGCCCGTGTAGAAGTCGTGCGCGGTGCGCGTGCGGCGCGCGGCCCACTGCGTGATGCCGAGCGTCACGAGAACGAAAAGCACAAACATGCCGATGGCTACCGGGTTGTGCTGGGGCGCGGGCATGGGCGCTGCCGCGGCAGTCGGCACGTTTGCGCGGGCGAAGCTGCTGGCGGCCGCGAGTGCGAGTGCGGGGAGAAGGCGGGCTAGCTTCATGCAGGCACCTCGTCATGAAGCTTCGCGATGAGCGCGCGCATGGCCGGATCGAAGCGGCGGTTGGCGCGCAGCACGTAGAAACCGGTGAGCGCGACGGCGCACAGGATGATGCTCACGCCGACGGCAATACCGACGCTGGTGGTGGCGCTTGCATAGAGCGGATGCGCGAGCTGATGCGGCGCGAGCGCGACGACCAGGATGAAGCCGTAGTAGATGGCGATCATGAGCGCGGTCAGCGTGAAGCTGAAGCGCCGGCGCACGGCAATCAGCCGCCGGTATTCGGGATGCGCCTTGATCGTTTCGATCGAGGGTGTAGTCATGGTGTCTCCGGTTCCACGTCATGCAACCAGTGCCGTCTCGTTGCGGCAAGCGCGCATGCCCCGTGCTGCCTTCGGCGGGTGCATGACGCCGTTTGCGGCGGGTCTGGTTGTCGTTTCTATCGAATGACCACGGCGCTTGTGGGCGCCGCGGCGGGTGCGCGTTTGGCGGCTTGTCGTTGCCGCTTCTTGCGGTAGCTGCGTCGTCAGGCGAGCGTGCTCGCCAACTCCGGCACGACCGTGAACAGGTCGCCCACGAGGCCGTAGTCGGCCACGCTGAAGATCGGCGCTTCTTCGTCCTTGTTGATCGCGACGATGACCTTCGAGTCCTTCATGCCGGCCAGATGCTGGATCGCGCCCGAGATGCCGACTGCCACGTACAGTTGCGGTGCGACGATCTTGCCCGTCTGACCGACCTGGTAGTCGTTCGGCACATAGCCAGCGTCAACTGCAGCACGCGAGGCGCCGAGCGCTGCGTTGAGCTTGTCGGCGAGCGGCTCCAGCACCTTCGTGTAGTTCTCGCCGCTGCCGAGACCCCGGCCG